>AP025689.1:3129166-3487500 GCA_023168345.1 Lysinibacillus sp. PLM2
TTAATAATTGCTCAGAACGTTCCTTCATCGTCTTTTCATCTATACCATAAGCCATTGCTGTTAATTCTAAATGTTCCTTTAACGTTAGCTCATCATATAAAACCGGGGTTTCTGGAATATATGAAAATGATGAACGATAGGTTTCAATATCATCCTTTAAAGAAATGCCGTTGATTTTAATATGACCTTTTTGTGGAATTAATGTTCCAATAATATGTTTAATTGTGGTACTTTTTCCAGCACCATTCAACCCTATCAGTCCTACCAATTCCCCTTGTTTAATGGTAAAAGATAAGTTATTAATTACTGGTTTTCGAGTATAGCCACCTGTTACATCTGTTAATTCTAGCAATGCCATTTTTTTCACTCCTATCCTTATATTTAGTTTAACAAAAAATGTGAATGTAATCAGTTAACATATGCTAAACTTATAATTATTACTAAAACTTGTCATGAGAGGATGTTTTATATGTCTGATTGCATTTTCTGTAAAATAATTGATGGTTCAATACCAAGCACAAAAGTTTATGAGGATGACCATGTTGTTGCTTTCATGGACGTTTCACCACTTACTAAAGGTCATACACTTTTGATCCCAAAACAACATGTAAAAGACATCTTTGAAATGCCTGAAGATGTTGCGAGAAATTTATATGCCGTTGCTCCTAAAATTGCTGGTGCAATAAAATCAGCATTTAATCCTGTTGGCATGAATACGTTAAATAATAACGGAGCTTTTGCAGGTCAAACTGTCTTCCATTATCATTTACATTTTATTCCTCGCTACGATGAAACAGATGGTTTAAAAATGAAATGGGAAACAAAACAAAGTGAATTTACTTTCGATGTCCTAGGTACAGTCGCAGAAAAAATTAAAGAAAATTTAAATATCTAATTTAAAAAATAGAAATTTATCTATACTATTCTATTAAATTAGGTTGCAAAATATTTATATAACAATTAAAATCATGAATAACTATATTTCGCTAACGGTTACGAGAACACGTTAGGAAATGTAAGACAGGCAAATAGCTTAGAATAGCTTAGAGGAGAGAGAAAAATGAATACAAAGAATCTTGTTTTAATGGCATTACTCGTTGGTGTGGGGACTGTGTTGTACTTAGTGATTCCAGGTTATGGCGAAGGTATGAAACCAGACTTTATGTTAACAATGATGTTTATCGGCATCTTGTTATTCCCAACATTTAAAGAGACTTTCTTATTATCAATTGCTACTGGTGTATTATCTGGTTTATTTTCAACATTCCCTGGTGGATTTGTTCCAAATATTATCGATAAATTCATTACCGGTATTGTATTTTTCGCAATTGTACTGTTATTAAAACACTTTGCACAAAACATTGTTGTGGGTACAATCATCGTAGCTTTAGGAACTCTGTTATCTGGAACAATTTTCTTAACTGCTGCTTTATTAATCGCAAAATTACCTGCAGCTTTCGGCATTTTGTTTGTAGGTGTTGTATTACCGGCAATTGGACTAAATGCTTTAGCATTTATTGTTATCTATCCAATTATTACAAACATCTTAAAACGTTCAAAATTTATTACCGCTGCATCCCAAGTATAATGAAACATATTAAAGAAGAAGCTATCTAATTTATTTAGATAGCTTCTTTCAGACTGTAGACAAACTCAAAAATTTGAGATTGTCTACAGTCTTTTTTCTATTTACAATACATATTAAGAAATCGTCGATTTCCGTTACAGGCGCTACGCTTTCCACGGGCACGGCCTCAGCCTTCTCCCTCGCTACGCTCAGTCCGGGTGCTTCGGCTCGTGCTGTTCCCGTAGGAGTCTTCGCGCCTTCCACTTCAATCGACTTATATCGGCTAATACAATAGTGTAACGCTTCTAATACTCTGAGGTGATGATAACCATGATGACGAAAAATCAAATCAATGAACGTGAACAGTTTGAAATGATAACTATTGAACAACTTGTACCAAAGGACCATCTGGTCCGTAAACTAGATGCTGCAATTGATTTTAAATTTATCTATCCATTAGTTGAACATCTATACTCCACTGTTGGAAGACCAAGTATTGATCCTGTTGTTCTATTTAAAATGACGTTTATTCAATATACATTCGGCATTCGTTCAATGCGCCAAACGATTAAAGAGATTGAAACGAATATGGCATATCGTTGGTTCCTAGGATTCGGCTTTCATACAGAAGTTCCACATTTTTCAACCTTCGGTAAGAACTATGAACGACGCTTTCAAGATACCGATATCTTTGAACAGATTTTTTACCGTATCTTAAAAGAGATTATGGACTGTGGTTTCTTATCAGAAGACCATGTTTTTATTGATTCTACACATGTAAAGGCAAGTGCTAATAAACGAAAGTATGATAAGAAACTTGTACGAAAAGAAACACGTGCTTATGAAGCGAAGCTTCAAGAAGAACTGAATATCGATCGTGAGGAAAACGGAAAAAAACCATTTCCACCGGAAAAATTTGAAAATGACGAAATGAAAGAAATCAAAGAAAGTACTACCGATCCTGAAAGTGGTTACTATGTAAAAGATGAACGTACGAAACAGTTTGCGTATTCATTTCATACAGCGACAGATGAAAGAGGATTTGTATTAGGCTCTATTGTCACTCCGGGGAATATACACGATAGTCATATGCTCCAGCCTTTAGTAGAAAAGATTATTGAACATGTCGGAAAGCCTGTAGCTGTGGTAGCCGATGCTGCTTATAAAACACCTGCGATTGCGAACTTTCTATTAGAGAATCAAATGTTACCTGTATTACCGTACACCCGCCCAAAAACAAAAGAAGGTTTCTTCCGTAAGCATGAGTTTGTTTATGATGAGTATCTTAATGCCTATATCTGCCCAAATAATCAGCTACTAAAGTACACTACGACAACTAAGGAAGGTTATCGCCAATACAAATCCAATCCAACGGTTTGTACGAATTGTCCTTTCATATCACAATGTACAGAAAATAAGAATCATATAAAGCTGATTCAACGACACATTTGGGAAGGGTACTTAGAGGAGACGGAACATCTGCGTCATCATTTTGAAGTAAAAGAGATATATGCAAAACGCAAAGAAACAATTGAACGTGTCTTTGCCGATGCTAAAGAAAAGCATGGTATGCGTTGGACAACCCTACGGGGCTTAAAAAAATTGTCCATGCAGGCGATGCTTACTTTTGCTGCTATAAATTTAAAAAAGCTTGCTACTTGGACATGGAAAGCTGCATAAAACGAGATGAAAGCGTCTCATCGAGACGATTAATACCCGAAATCTGGTAATAATTTATACCTAAACGATTTTAAAAAGACAAAATACCTCGAGAGATGCAACTCTCGAGGTATTTTGTCAACACTCTGGAAGAAGCTATCTAATTTATTTAGATAGCTTCTTTTTCTTTACATTTTCATAGTATAATTTAGATGTTAGAAATTATAATTTTGGCAATGACTACACATAGTATCTTGTAAGGAGCTGGATGAAATGAAAACAAAAACATTCTTAATAGGGGTTACAGCTGGATTAGTCGGAGGACTTACTGCAGCTATTTTAACTGCACCACAATCAGGTGATCAACTTCGTTCAAATATATCAAGAAATACAAAAATAGCGAAAGATAATGTCAACGATTTAATACAAAAAACATCATCTGTTAAAGAAGCTGTTGTTCAATTAAAAAACGAAGTGAAAAATAATATCCCGAATATAATATCGGACTTAAAACAGTCCATTGCCAAATATAGCCACGAAATTGAACCCGAAGCAACAAGACTAAAACAAGAATTAGAAGGGTTACAGAATTCCATTGCAGAAATCGAGAAAAATTTAGACAAAATCAACAAGAAATAGTATTTTTTGAATTTTTCAAATTGTGTAAAAT
The DNA here is from genome assembly GCA_023168345.1 of Lysinibacillus sp. PLM2. NCBI lineage: Bacteria > Bacillati > Bacillota > Bacilli > Caryophanales > Bacillaceae > Lysinibacillus > Lysinibacillus sp. PLM2. The sequence continues at coordinate 3,133,063 of AP025689.1, forward strand.
TACCTATATTTTACGTTTTTAATATCAATTAATTATCTTTTTTTATTAATTAATAACATTATTTAATCAGAATTCAATTATTCTATTTTTCTAACTTTAAACTTTTTTCTTTTATTGCTATAATATTTTAAAATGCCATGAAAGTAGAAGGTGATTTCTTTGTCTGAAGAATCTTATACATTAAAAGAAGCAATGCTTTATAGTCAAAGAATTGGACATTTATCAAAAGCTTTATGGAAAGCTGTTGAAAAAGACTGGCAACTTTGGATTAAACCATTTGACTTAAATATCAATGAACACCATATTTTGTGGATTTCTCATCATTTAAAAGGGGCATCTATATCAGATGTTGCTAGATTTGGAGTGATGCATGTTTCCACTGCATTTAACTTCTCTAAGAAATTAGAGGAACGAGGATATTTAAAATTCTCTAAACGTGATGACGACAAACGAAATACTTACATTGAACTTACTGAAGCTGGAGCTGAACTAATCGTTCAGATGAATAAACGTTATCTAGATACACCACATTCTATTCTTGATGGTTCTCTACCATTAAAAGAATTGTATGGTAGATTCCCAGAGTTTCTTGATGTAATGGCCGTTATTCGAAATATTTACGGTGATGATTTTGTTGAAATTTTTGAACGTTCCTTCAAAAATTACAACGAAGTTTTCGATAATATGCACGAGAAGGAAAAGGAAATAATAGCAAGATAGATTTTGAGTGTTTATATAACACTCTTTTTTTATTCATAGAATCAAATTACATATGCATAAACATTTTTTTAATAACTCTCCAACGAAAGTGGCATAACTTCGGTTTTTCCTTTAAAATATTTTTACTAACAAGTAAAAAAGGAGCCATTTCGATGCATTGTTGGAAAACAATCAACATAAAACATGAATACGGGACAACTCGATTGACTTTGTGGGCAATTATTGTTTTTATACTTGTATTCTCATTTTCCTTTATTTTCTTTGGATATCTTGATCCAATACAGTATACCGATAATTATGATTGGTTATTTTTCTTAATTGTCCTTTTTCTATATCCTATTCATAAATTTATTCATTATTTTTCACTATTTAAATATCGCAAAAATGTCAGTTTAAAAATAAAAATTGACTATCGATTTGTTCCCATCATTCATATGCGATTAACGGAAATTATTCCTAAAACACACTATATTTTCGTATTAATACTGCCTTTTTTACTTATAAATTCTATTTTGATCTATGTAGCCTATTCCTTTCCACAATATACACATTATTCGTGCTTATTGCTTAGCTGTCATTGCAGTATTTGTTTAATCGATATACTATATGTTAAAAATTTATTGCGTGCACCACGCAATGCCATGATTGAAGAAACACCAAGAGGCTATGAGATTTTAGTACCTCCAAATATCCCATAATCTCTAACTTGTCACTGGAACTATCCTTTGATATGCTAAAATGAAGCGAAAGAGGGGAGGAATAGACTTGCTACTTTTAGTGATAGTGCTATTCTCATTATTTTATTTATTCCAAATAAATCGAATGACTTATGCACTAGTAGTGCAAAAGGAAATTCCTGAAGAAAAGCATTCTAAAATTTTCCGTACAATTAATGTACTGATTACGATCCTACTTGTATCTTTTTATGTTGAAGTTTCTTTAGCAATGTAACAGATTGAAATTCAATCTTTTTGTGAATGTTATTATTAGCATTGAAAAGAGCTAAAGGCTCCTGCCTCTAGCTCTACAACCAAGTTTGCATACTCTATTTTATGTTCTATTCTAAATTAGTAGATGAACGCTGCACCAACGATAATCAATAAGATGAACAAAACAACTAATAGCGCAAAACCAGAACCAGTACCGTAACCGCCGCCGCTATAAGAACTGCCCATTCCGAACACCTCCTTTCTACCAGCTATATTATGCGGAGATGTTTATGAATCTTAGGCAATAAACTAATCACGGGCAACCATTTTGTTTTTTATTCGTTTATGTTATAGTATCTAATGCATTTATTATGAAGTTAGGAGAGTTAAATACAAATGAAAAAAACATTATTAGCAATAGGACTAGCTTCTTCTGTATTCACCCTTGCTGCGTGTAACAACAATACAGAAGATAATGCAGCTGATGAAGTAGTTGTTTCAACAACTTACGGTGAAATTACAAAGGATGAATTCTACAAAGAGTTAAAAACAGTTGCTGGGCCAAAATTGCTTGAACAATTAGTTGTAAAACAAGTATTAGAAAATACTTACGAAGTTTCTGAAGAAGATTTAAATAAAGAGTTTGATTCGTTTAAAGAAATGTATGGCGAATCGTATAATTCAGTTTTAGAAATGTATGGTTACACTGAAGAAGCTTATAAAGACGAGCTAAAATTCGGCTTACTTACACAAAAGCTATCTGAAGAAGTGCAATCAAGCATTACGGATGAAGAATTACAAAATTACTACGATCAAGGTAAATATGAATTAAACGCTCGTCATATTTTAGTAAAAGATAAAGCGAAAGCTGATGAAATTTACAAAAAACTTCAAGACGGTGAAGATTTTGCTACATTAGCAAGTGAAAACAGCGTTGATACTGGCACTGCTACAAACGGTGGGGAGCTTGGTTGGTTCTCTGTTGGTCAAATGGTTCCTGAATTTAATGACGCTGCTTACGCACTTGAATTAAATACAATTAGTGAGCCTGTTAAATCTTCATTCGGATATCATATCATTGAAGTAACAGATAAACGTGAAGTTGCAGATTACCCTACATTTGAAGAGAAAAAAGAAGAAATTCGTCAAACTTTAATTTCTCAAAAATCAAATACAAAATTAATGGAATTAGTGAAAGCTGCAAATGTTGACATCAAAGATGCTGATTTACAAGGTACACTTGATGCTTACATGCCAACTGAAGAATAATATAAAAAAACGCGTGAACCATTGAAGTGACCCCTAAAAGTTAGACACGGTTATTTCGATTAGGCAGCTTGGATAAAATGAGTTCGGTATTGCACCGGACTCATTTTTAATTTTGCCTTCATGCGTTTCGTGTTGTAATAATTTATATAATTTTCAAGTTCCATTTTAAAATCTTCGACACTTTGAAATTCTTTTAAGTAGAGGAATTCTGATTTCATGATCCCGAAAAAATTCTCCATTACCGAGTTGTCGTAACAATTTCCTTTGCGGGACATACTTTGCACAATACCTCTAGATTCAAGGGCATGGCGATATTGCTTCATTTGATAATGCCAGCCTTGATCAGAGTGCATCAGTAACTTGTGTTCTTCTGGTAATCTCTCTAAAGCCTTCTCTATCATTTCAGAAACTAAAGAATATGTAGGTCTTGAACCAATTGTATATGTAATAATTTCTCCGTTAAATAAATCCAAAACAGGTGATAAATAGAGCTTTTCACCAAATAATTTAAACTCCGTTATATCCGTTACCCACTTCTCGTTTGGCGCATCAGCTTTAAAATTGCGATCTAAAATATTCGGGGCAATTTTACCAACGGTTCCTTTATAAGATTTATACTTTTTCATTCGAACTAAGCACTTTAAGCCTAAGGCTTTCATGATGCGTTGTACTTTCTTGTGATTAACTTTTTCCCACGATTGGCTAGCTCATCTCGAATACGGCGGTATCCATAACGGCCTTCGTGTTCGTTATAAATAGCTTGAATTTCAACCTTTAAATCGGCATCTGGATCTGGTCGATTCATCTTTTTCACTGTATCGTAATACGTGCTACGTTTGATTCCTGCAAACTCCACAAGTGCCTTCACCGAGTATTTATGCCTTAATTCATAGATGACCTTTACTTTGTCTTCTTTGGTGATTTTTCCTTTGCTTGAACTAAGGCATTCAACTTTTTTAAATACTCATTTTCCATTTCAAGCTGCTTAATTCGTGCTTGAAGTGCTTCATTTGAACCTTCTACAGGTGCTTGTACTGATTGTTTATTCGTTTCTTTTTTCATGGATGGACGCCCCTTTATCTTTGGAACGAACGCATCCACTCCCACAGAAGCCAATTGAATTCTCCATTTTCTAATCAATCCAGGTGAAGAAATATTAAAGATTACTGCAGCTTCGTTAGGCGAGACGCCATTTTCGTTCATATAGTTTAATACGTCCATTTTAAACTGAGCCGTGTGAGATGTATAGGATTTTTCAAAAGCAGTTAAACCATGGTATTCAAACTGTTTAATCCAGTTACGAATAACAGAATCAGACGTAGCCATGGATTTTGCGATTTCATTTGTACTTTCAGAACCATTTTGATATCTCTTAATGGCCTCAAGTTTTTGTTCATTTGTAAATCTAGTCATAAAAAAACTACACCTCCGATTGTTAGATGTGTCTAACAATTGGGGTGCAGTTCACATGAGTTTACGCGTTTTTTCTATTAGATTTTCTTTACAAACTCTGATTTCAGCTGCATAGCTCCAAATCCATCAATTTTACAATCAATATTATGATCGCCATCAACTAAACGGATATTCTTTACTTTTGTTCCTTGTTTTAATGCTTGCGAGCTTCCTTTCACCTTTAAATCCTTAATAACCGAAACAGTATCGCCATCTGATAAAAGATTGCCATTTGCATCCTTTACAACAAGTTCTGTTAATTCTTCTTGCGAATCTTCATTCCATTCATGCGCACAATCTGGACAAATATAGTTTGTTCCATCCTCATATGTATATTCGGAATTACATTTTGGGCAGTTAGGTAAATTCACTTTATTTCCTCCAATATTTTTTACATATACTATTTTTAATTAGCATAAGTCTTTTTAGTATAAATGATTAATGGCGTATTTTTTTATTGAATTTATAAATTTCTTAATTATAAAATAAATTTTTTCACACAAATAACACTCTTTGTTATATAGTAATGATTAAATTAATTAGTAATTTTAAGATTCTTTCTCTTCAAAATTTTGTAATTACTAGTTAAACGCCTTTTTGCGATTTTTCAAAAAAGGGGTTATTATCAAACATGAAGTAAGTATTTTATGTCAAGGAGTGTTAACATGAGTACAACTAACAAACGAGCTTATAATTTTAATGCAGGGCCATCTGCGTTACCATTAGAAGTACTAGAAAAAGCACAGCAAGAATTAGTAAATTATAATGGTTCTGGCATGTCCATTATGGAGATGAGCCATCGTAGTAAAGACTATGATGCAGTTCATAATGAAGCAATTGCTAGACTTAAAAAATTATTCTCTATTCCTGAAAATTACGAAGTTCTTTTCCTTCAGGGTGGAGCTAGCCTACAATTTACAATGGTACCGATGAACTTCTTAACAGAAGGAAAAACTGCAAGCTACGTATTAACTGGCTCTTGGTCTGAAAAAGCGCTTAAAGAAGCAAAACTTTTTGGACAACCAGTTGAGGCAGCAAGCTCTAAAGAAAATAAATATCGAAACATCCCTGCTTTAAATGACATCAAATTCAATGCAGATGATGCTTATGTACACTTAACATCAAATAATACAATCTATGGTACTGAATGGTTTGAATTCCCTGACACTGGTGATGTTCCACTAGTTGCAGATATGTCTAGTGACATTCTTTCTAGACCTGTAGATGTAAGTAAATTTGGCATCATATATGCTGGTGCACAAAAGAATTTAGGTCCATCAGGTGTAACTGTTGTTATTATTCGTAAGGATCTTTTAGAAAAAGCCAATACAAACATTCCTACAATGTTAAAATACACAACTCATGCAGATTCAAACTCTTTATATAACACCCCACCTGCATTCGGTATTTATATGTTAGGTGAGGTTTTAAAATGGGTTGAAGACCAAGGCGGATTAGAAGCCGTGCAAAAGCGTAATGAAGAAAAAGCGAAATTAATCTATGATGCAATTGATAACAGCAATGGATTCTACAAAGGTCATGCTACTCCAGAATCTCGTTCTTTAATGAATATTACTTTTAGAGTAGCGGACGAAGAGCTAGAAAAGAAATTCTTGGCCGAAGCTAAAGAAGCAGGTTTTGTTGGATTAAACGGACACCGTTCAGTTGGTGGTTGCCGCGCATCTGCATATAATGCTGTCCCTGTTGAAACTTGTAAAGCATTAGCTGAATTCATGGTTGAATTCCAAAATAAAAATCAATAAGAATTTATAAAGACTTCGGCACTAGTTGCGAAGTCTTTTTTTTCGAAAAAATAGGTACTTAGACTAAAATATTTTAATTCTAAAGAATCTAGATTTTTATCACAAAAAAAGAGATAGTAATTATAGTAAGTGTTTAAATAGTAGTGTTTAATCCTCCTTCCTATAAATGCATAGTTTAGTACAAAGAAAGCGACTCCTACACTGGAGTCGCTTTCTTTTTTTAAATAGAGTTTATACTGAGATAAAATTAAGGGACACCAAGTAGATTCAACTCATCCACTTAGTCCCATTTAGTTAAATTAGCGGCTTATAGAATGAACGATTATCTAATGCAAATAGACGTTCTGTGAACTCACCCGGCTTTGTTTTCCCCAATGCTCTTGTTAACATATTCATTTTCGCATCAATGTTATCAATATAATGTAGAATTTCTGCTTCTTGAATCATTGGCTTTTTAGGGCTTCCCCATTCTTCTTTTCCGTGATGGGATAGCACGATATGTTTCAGTAGTACTACTTCTTCTCCATCGATACCTAACTCCTCAGCAGCTTTTCCAATCTCATCAACCATAATTGAAATATGTCCGAGTAAATTCCCCTCTACCGTATAAGTTGTCGCAATAGGTCCTGATAGTTCCTTTACTTTCCCAATATCGTGTAAAATGACTCCTGCATAGATCAAATCTCTGTTTAATGTTGGATATAAATCACAAATCGCTTTACCTAAACGTAGCATTGAAACAACATGATCTAGTAAGCCTGATGCATAGTCATGATGATTTTTCGTTGCTGCTGGGAAAACCAATATATCATCTTGATATTTTTTTATAATATGTCTTGTAATCCTAGAAATGTGAGGATTTTTTATTTCAAAGAAATATTGAGTTAGCTCCTCATAAAGCTCCTCTTTCGGAGTAGAAGCTGAAGGGACTAAATCATTAATACTAATACCATCTTCTGGTTTTGCTATTCTGATTTGTTTTATTCGAAGTTGATTTTTCCCACGGTAATCGTGGATTTCCCCACCAACACGAACAATTACTTCTGCTCTATACATTTGTTCATGATCTTCATTTGTATCCCAAAGTTTTGCTTCTATATCTCCACTTTTATCCTGCAGCACAAGTGACATAAATGGTTTGCCAACAGTTGTTACACCCTTTGTCGCTTGTTTTATTAATAAAAATTGATCAACTTGTTCCCCGACCTGGAGTTTAGTAATTCCTTCCACTAGAAGTCACTCCTTTTTAATCAACTAGACTATATATTTATAAATCTATTATTCTCTCATATTGTATCATTTGTTCTCAATCCTTTGTGAGGAAAACCCTATTTTTATTTGTGGATTTCACGGAATTTTTTTATATATTTTTCCAACTCAAGTATATTTTTCTATGAATTACATAGGATTATTATGTATAATTTCCTTAGCTTTACATTATTTCGAAAGTAGGGATTTTATGGAGGATTATCGTTTTACAGCCTTTGAAAAAAATGGAGAAACTTTATTTGACGAAGTTTGGAATTTTGAAAATGATTTACAAGCTAAACAAGAAGGGCAAAAGAAAATTGAGGAAGTCGGTGCTGCAGAGAAAACCCACCGCTTAGTTAATTCCCAAGGGAAATTAATTCTTTTCCATATTTAAAAAAAAACGCGTTCAGATTTTATAATGAACGCGTTCGTTTTTTATTTACCAATAAATTTAGGCGGTCTTTTTTCAACAAATGCATGAATTCCTTCAAGGTGATCTTTTGTATTTCTCATTTTCAATTGGGATACCGCTTCTTTTTCTAATGTAACTTTTAACTCATCTAATTTTTGGCTATGCAAAATTGATTTTGTTTCAAGCATCGATGAAATTGGTGAAGCTAATAGTTTATCAGTCAATTGTGATACAACTTGTTGAATTGATCCTTCAGGTACAAGATGGTCAATTAATCCAACAGCTAACGCCTCTTTCCCATTCATCGTTTTCCCTTCCCAAATAATCTGTTTTGCTTTTGGTACTCCAACTCGCTCCTTCATAAAGAAGTGACCACCACCATCTGGGATTAGTCCAATTCCAATGAAATTCATCGCTAATTTACTAGATTCCTCTGCTACAACAATATCAGAAGCAATAGCAAGGCTAAAACCTAATCCTGCTGCCGCCCCGTGTATTTGACTAATCGTAATCATTGGTAACTGATAGTAGGCTTGAGAAATTCTTGTTATATAATCCATAATATCGTCAAAGCCATTAGCATTTTCTGTTTGAAGCATCATTTTAATATCGCCACCAGCTGAAAAGGCTTTTCCAGCACCCTTAACAATTAAAATCTGTATTTCCTCGTTACCTTGTAAAATTTCAAAACAATGGGCTAACTCTTCTAGCATATTCAAATCCATTGCATTCATTGCGTTTGGACGATTCAATGTTAAAGTCGCCAATCGATCTGAAATTTCTAATTGAATTGATTGAAATTCCATTTCCCCACCCCTTATACTAAATGAACGTTCATTCATTATATTTGACACCTATCTACAAATCCCTTTAATTACTCAAATATTTTCCAACCTGTCTTCCCGTAAATAAACAGCCTCCAACAAAAGTTCCTTCTAACGAACGATAACCGTGGACACCACCGCCACCAAAACCACATACTTCTCCAGCAGCAAACAATCCTTTTATCGCTTTTCCATCATTATTTAATACAGCTCCATTTAGATTTGTTTGCAGACCACCTAAAGTTTTACGAGTTAAAATGTTTAGTCGAACAGCGATTAAAGGTCCACATTTAGGATCTAACAGTTTATGAGGAGTGGCAACGCGAATCAATTTATCCCCTAAATAACTCCGAGCACTTCGAATGCTCATAATTTGTGCATCTTTTGTAAATTTATTTTCCATTTCCCTATCCCGTGCAACGATTTGTTCTTTTATTTTGATAAAATCTAAAAGATTATTTCCTGCTAATTGATTCATGCCATCCACTAATTCTTTTAAACTATCTGCAATGACGAAATCAGCACCGTGGTCTTTGAATGCTTGTACAGGTGCAGGAGGTCCAGGTAGGAGTCTTTTTAAAATTTGTTTGATACTTTTATTTGTTATATCAGGGTTTTGTTCCGAACCTGAAAGAGCAAATTCTTTTTCGATAATTTTCTCTGTTAAAATAAACCAAGAATAATCGTAACCCGTTCTCATTATCGCTTCTAAAGTCGAAAGCGTATCAAAACCTGGAAAGTTTGGTGCAGAGAATCGATTTCCTTTTGCATCTAACCACATCGATGAGGGTCCTGGTAAAATTCGTATTCCATGGTTTCGCCAGATCGGGTTCCAGTTTCTTAATCCTTCTGTATAATGCCACATTCGATCTCGATTGACGATGCGCCCACCAATGCTCTCTGCTATTTCAAGCATACGACCATCAACATAAGAAGGTACACCTTGAACCATATATTTTGGTGGGGTACCTAAACGACTCGGCCAATTTTTCTTCACTAATTCTAAATTTGCACCGATCCCTCCACTCGCAACAATGACAGCATCCGCTTTATATTCAAAATTAGCAATTTCGTTTCGATTACTTTCTTGTCCTCTTTCTATATTTGCATCTTCTAGTACTTTGCCTTGTACACCTATAACCGCTCCATTTTCAGTTAGCAGTTCATCTACACGATGACGTGGCTTATATTCAATGCAACCCTTTTTGACAGCTTCTAATACTTTATTTGCAAAAGGTTCTACTATTCCAGGTCCAGTACCCCAAACAATATGGAATCTCGGTACTGAATTTCCGTGACCACCTGCAAGAGAGCCTCCCCTTTCTGCCCAACCAACAACAGGGAAGAATTTAATTCCTTTTGATTTAAGCCAATGATATTTTTCACCTGCGGCAAAATCAACATAAGCCCTTGCCCATTCGTAAGCAAAGCGATCTTCATCTCCAATACGATCAAATCCCGCTGTACCTAACCAATCCTGCCATGCAAGCTCCTTGCTATCTTTTATACCCATTCTCCTTTGTTCAGGCGTATCGATTAAAAATAGCCCACCAAATGACCAAAAAGCTTGGCCACCAATCGAATTGGCTGGTTCTTGATCGACAATTAGAACTTTCTTCTTTGCATCGATCAGTTCACAGGCTGCTGTTAATCCTGCAAGACCCGCCCCTACTATAATGACGTCATACTTCATCCATATCCCCCCTTATCCATGATACTCTAGCATTTTCTATCTTTTTTCAATAGCTAATAATGTCAAATAGTGTCAGTCTCGGTCTAGATTTATCTATTTTCTTACGTAATGTTGTAAAAATTCAAATTATCTGTTTCTTTTGATTTTTAATTATATTTATTTGAAAAATCACTTCGACGAAAGAGCTAAAAACGAACCTTTTTATTATAAGAGTCATTTATAGTTCGTTTTTTCACCTATTATGAAATCGTTTTCTCAACATTTTTTTATTTTTTCCTTAAATCCTGTTGACAAAAGTGAACAATCGGTATTATGATGTATTCAAATTCAATTACGAAAAATATAACGACGGAGACATACTTAGTCGTGTGAATTTAAAGAGAGCTGATGGTTGGTGTAAATCAGCAATTCAACGGTTAATGTTCCACTCCCGAATAGATAGGCTGAAATTTTATAGTAGGCTTATCCGAATCATACACGTTACGTATACGCGGAGGTTGTACTAATTACTGTACAACAAATTAGGGTGGTACCACGAAAGAATATTAACAATAGCCTTTCGTCCCTTACATTATGTAAGGGATGAAAGGCTTTTTATATTTTCTTTAGAGGTGATGGAAAATAACGATCAGATCCTAATGAACTTCAATGAATCATATCAAAATAATACTTAACCAATTTAGTTAGAATTAGCATTTATGCTTAGGCGTAAGCTATGAAATATAAATTTAAAGGAGAGTTTCACAAATGGTAACAAAAACAACAACAGCTACTGACTTAATCAATGTATTTATCGCAGATCCACTAAGTGAGGACGGTATTTTTCCTCTACGTCAAGAAACAGAATTAAACTTAAATATTATTGTTGATACTGGATTAACACCAGAGCAACTTATTTCTAAAATTGCGGACGTTGATGTTTTACTTGTCCGTAGTCAAACAAAAGTAACTCGTCAAATTATTGAAGCAGCAAAAAACTTAAAATTAATCGGTCGTGCTGGTGTTGGTGTTGATAACATCGATTTAGCAGCTGCAACTGAACACGGTATTATCGTAGTTAACGCTCCAGATGGAAACACAAACTCTGCTGCTGAACATACGATTGCAATGATGACTTCACTTGCGCGTCATATTCCACAAGCTTATAACTCTTTAAAAAATGGAAAATGGGATCGTAAATCTTATGTAGGTGTTGAACTTAAAAATAAAACTCTAGGTGTCGTTGGTTTTGGTCGAATCGGTGCTGAAGTTGCTTACCGCGCAAAAGGTCAACGTATGGAAGTAATGGCATATGATCCATTCCTAACAGAGGAACGTGCAAAAGAACTAGGTGTTAAAAAATCAACAGTAGAAGAAATTTGTGCACAGGCTGATTTCATTACAGTTCATACGCCACTATTACCTGAGACTCGTAACTTAATTAACAAAGAAAAATTCGCTATGATGAAAGACGGCGTTCGTATTATTAACTGTGCTCGTGGCGGTATTATTAACGAAGACGATCTATATGATGCAATTGTTGAAGGTAAAGTTGCTGGAGCTGCTCTTGACGTTTTCGTTGAAGAACCTGCAACAGATCACAAATTGCTAACTTTACCACAAGTAATTGCTACACCACACTTAGGTGCATCAACAATTGAAGCACAAGAATCCGTTGCAGTTGACGTATCTAATGACATTATTAAGTTCTACAAAACTGGGACTGTTACAAATCCAGTGAATATGCCTTCTATTCCAAAAGAATTACTTGCGCAAGTAGAGCCATTCTTTGAATTAGCTGAAAAATTAGGTGCATTCTTATCACAAATTACAACAAACCCAGTGAAAGAAATTAACCTTTCATATGCTGGTGAAGTTGCAAATTATGATGTTCGTCCATTAACAGCTAACGCATTAAAAGGTATTTTAAAGAAAAACCATGGTGAGAATGTTAACGACGTAAACGCTCGTTACTTATCTGAACGTATTGGTATTAAAATTAATGAACATAAAACCACTACTGCTAAAGGTTTTACAAACTTAATTACAGTTGAAGTTAAAACAGACAGCGAAGTACATTCAGTAGCTGGCACTTTACTAAACGGTTTAGGTGCTCGTATCGTAAAAGTTGAAAATTATGTAGTAGACGTAATACCTGAAGGCCGTCTTCTTTACATTAAAAATACGGATAAACCAGGTGCAATCGGTCGTGTAGCTACAAAACTTGCTGATAAAGAAATAAATATCGCTACAATGCAAGTAGGTCGTGATCAAGTTGGCGGAACGGCAGTTATGATGTTATCAATCGATAATGATGTAACTGCTGAGGACTTAGCTTATGTAGCACAACTTGAAAATATTGATGAAGTAAAAGCAATTAATTTATAATTTCGAGAATCATTCATCTGCTATTCTGATTAAAAATCGAATAGCAGATTTTTTCTTTCCACTCTGATAACTTCATGTATTTCGTCCATACTATGATTGTTAGAAAGGACGTGATGATTATTTTAAGCGATGCACAGCTATCCGAATTAAAAAAATCATTGATAGATATGAAGCAATCATTAGAAAAAAAGGATATGGATGATGACCAAGAGTATTTAGAACGAGGGAGTTTACGCGATTCAGTTGATGAGCTTTCAACTATTGATAATCATCCAGCTGATTTAGGTACGGAATTATTTGAACGCGAAAAAGATATGGCATTAAAAGTTCACGATGAAGATGAATTAGCCAAAATAAATGCTGCATTAGAGAAAATAAATAAAGGTACATATGGAGTTTGTGAAGTTTGTCATACGGATATTCCATATGAACGTTTAGAAGCTTTACCATATACAGCTTTCTGTATTGAGCATACAGATGCTAAAGACATTCCAAAGGGGCGACCTGTAGAAGAACAGGTTATACTTCCTCCTGTTGATAATTCTTTTTCTGGTCGAGACGATAAAGACGACATTCACGATTATGAGGACACATTCCAATTAGTGGCAAGATACGGAACTTCTGAAACTCCTGCTGATTTTGAAGGAGACTTCGACGATTATGGTGACCTTTATGATGATCCTGAAGAAAAGTCAAGAAACGATGAACTTAGCTCCTTCCATATATCTGAAACGGATCAACTTACAAGCCAAATTTCGAAAAGAGAAATCGACGAGGCAAGAAAATATGATTATTTAGAAGAATGATGAAAAGTGGCAACTCGAAATTTTCGAATTGCCACTTTCATTTATTTAAAGTGATTTCACAAGCGTCAAGAATTCTGTTAAAGATGTTACTTCATACGTTGGTGTGATGTTCGGACTTTTCTCTTTGTTTTCTCGATTAATCCAAACATTTCGCATTCCTACTCTTGAAGAGCCTAAAATATCAGTATTTAAATTGTCGCCTACCATGATTCCTTCATCAGCCACAATGCCTGCTTTTTCCATCAAATATTCGAAAATACTTGCGTCAGGCTTCCCTTTTCCAAAATCGCCTGAAATGATAACATGATCAAAATAAGCAGGTATCTCCGGTGTAATTTGAAGTTTTAAGTTTTGAAGGCTCGGTGCACCATTTGTTAGTAAAACCAATTGATATTTCCCTTTTAATTCATCAAGGACTGCATATGTATCTTCATAAACATAAGGTGCCTTTTTACGCTCCTCTACGAAAATTTCTCCTAGCTCCTTACCTAATAATGCATCTTCAATGCCAAGAGCCTTTAATCCATTTGTCCATGCATCTTGTCGATATTGAGGGGCAATTTGTTTCATCTTTTGAAATTGATCTGTTGGGTCATCAAATGTTCCCCAAAGTCCTTCGAATGGATTAATACCTATTAGGACTGTATATTCATAGGTTTCGTATGATTCATATAATTTTCTTGCTTCTTGTCGAACAGCTTCTTCTAATTGCTTTGGTTCGATATTATGTACTGTTGCTGCATGTTCACATGTTTTATCAAATGCGGTTTGAATACTTTGTTTGTCCCATAATAATGTATCATCTAAATCAAAAATAATCGTATTAATTGGCATGTATGTTCACCTAGCTTTCACTGATATCATTGCTTTTTCATTTTAACATAATGATATTTTAAGTTATACTCTGTCTTTTTAGAGTTTTTCGATTATTTACGAAAAATTTAAAAATCGTTTGCATATCGAAATACGTTAAAAGTATATTAAACATGTAGTGTCATTTTGAATTGAAAGGGGTTTTAGGGATGTTTAAAAAACTTGCAGCTGATGCATTAGGGTTATCAGATATTGGAAAAGTAATTGAACCTCAAGATTATGACAAAACAGAAGCAGATGATTACGTACTACATGAAAAGGGAGAAAAAATTTATTTCATCATTAAAACGAAAGCTGACGAATATTGTTTTACAAACTTGGCATTAATTCATGTAGATGGGGATTCTGCAGTAAGTAAAAAAAGAACTTTAAAAAGATATGATTATAAATACAACACAATTTATAATGTATCTTTGGAAACAGCTGGAACAATTGATTTAGATGTGGAGATAAAATTTGTAATTGGCGAAAAAGTATTTAGCATCGATATTAATAAAAGTTATGCAGAAAAAATTAAAGATTTATATAAAAGTCTAATTTCCATAGAACGGATAATGAAAGAAAATGATAAACATAAAAATTACATGTTAGATAGTCTTGATTATGCGACAAAGACATTATCAACTCAAGGCTTTAGCCAAACACAATCACCATCAGATTCCTTTAAAGAAATTACTGAATATACAAACTCATGGTTAAATAAAATGAGTAATCAATACTCAAATGAAGACTTTGGCCATGTGTTTGATTTATATTTAAAAAACTAGCCTTATTATTAAGATCTTTTTCCATTCTAGCTACTTTTAAAATAAGAAGCACCGCTTAAACCTTTTTTAAAGTAGAAGCGGTGTATTTTTATTTATTTTTATTTTTTAATTCATTGATTAAATGATTGATTTGTTTCTTAGCTTTTTTTGTATCTTCTTGAAGTAATTCGATAGTATACCCTTTACTATCCTCAACGATTTGAACAATCGTTCCTTCTTCAATTTCCTGCCCTAAATTTTGTTTATGAAGTCGAAGCTGTTCTGACTCATCTGGTCGTTTTAAAAAAATCGCGTAATCTCCTTCATATCGATCTAGCGTATATTTATGGGAGTTCACTAACAATTTCTCCTTTCGGGTTCAGTAGTTGTGCCGGATCACCAGAATTTAACCATATTGACCTGTTCGTCCACTTTAGATAGCCTTTCCCTTCTTTCGCATTAGGACCACTAGTAATAACGACTATTTCCCCTGGGGCAATAGAAAAATTAGGGAAATCAAATGTTTGGTTTCCTTCCACTGACTTTAACGTCCAATCGCTCATATTCACGGAACTAGAGCCACTATTTATTATACTGATTGTATCTGCTTTTAAGTCTTTATTGATAATTGCGATTTCACTCGTTCCTTTGTTATTAGCCTTTAAGTTTGTTGACTCATTTGATTTTGGTGGTGAAATAGAGCTTGTCGCCCCAACTCCAGTCCATTCATTTGCAAATATGTTGTAGGTTTCTCCATTCGTTTTAACCACCACTGTTCCCGATTCAGCCGTACCATAAATTTTACTGTTTATTTCACGCAAATTTTCGATCACTTCATAATGTGGATGACCGTATGCATTATCCTGTCCATAACTAAGTATTGTCGCTTCGGGATCTACCGCCTTAATAAAATTTAAAGAACTACTCGTATTTGAACCGTGATGACCAGCCTTTAAGATTGTCGCAGAAACATCCTCACTTTTTAACATCTCTTCCTCTATTTCAATTCCCGCATCTCCTGTTAATAAAAAGGAGACTTCACCATAGGTTACTTTTAATACAATAGAAGCATCGTTATTATCAGAAGCATTTTCATCTGCATTCAATACATCAATTTTCAGCTCTTTATCAAGGGGAATTGTGTCATCTTTTTGAGGTACTTTATAAGGTATGTGTTTCTCTTGAATGAGACTTAGCATTTCTTCAAAAGTCGCTGAAGTATGTACTTTTCCAGAGTCAATAAAGTTTTCAATCGAAATAGCGTTTAAAACAGAAATTAACCCTCCGATGTGATCGGCATCTGGATGAGTTGCTACTACATAGTCTAGCTGAGTCACATTTTGAGAACGTAAATATTGAACGACGTCATCCCCCGCACTTTTTGTACCACCATCGATTAACATTGTTTTATTATTCGGTGATTCAATTAGTATCGAGTCTCCTTGACCTACATCTATAAAATGAACAGTCATCTCTTTCCCACTAAAATTTAAATCGATTATTTCCTCAGTACCATCTTGATTTTCTAATTCGGTCACTTGCTCTGTTTCAGCTGCACTATTTTTGTTAGTTACAGAATTATTCTCATTAGGTTCTTCCTGATGTTCAAATGATTGTTCTACATTAGTTGCGTCAGAACAACCAACTATAACCATAAAGGTAAGAAACAATGACCATATTATTCGCATTTGACCGCACTTCCTTCCTATCACATTATAACAATCGGTTTTTATCAATGAAAAAGGAACGGCCTTTAACCGTTCCCTTCATATTTATTTACTCAGTTGAACATTATATAGGTCATTTAACATTTCGATTTTCTTTTGAATTGCATCTTCAAAGGTCATAATGTATGCCGCAGGATCTTTTGGATTGTGGAACTGTGTGATTTTGCCCGTCTTAGGGTTTACAAATTTTGAAGAAGCACCACAGCCGATACCTAAAATGGTTTGAACTTCTTCCATAATAACAATATTGTATATACTCTCTTCACCAGGCTTACAGTAGCCGACATTCTCTAAGTTGCCTAAAATATTTTTTTGACGGTATAAGTAATAAGGCACATAGCCATTTCCCTTCGTCCAACGACTTGCCATATCCATCATTTCAGATACAGTGTTGCGATCTGCTACTTTATATTTGTCTTTATTACGTGTCATTTCTGAGGCACGTTTAAAGGATAAAGTATGCACAGTTAACGATTCTGGTTGTAATTTTTCGGATTCATCTAATGAATGCTGGAATTCTTCAATTCCTTCATTTGGTAATCCGATTATTAAATCCATATTAATATTCTTCATCCCTAAATTTCGTGATAACCAAAACTTATCCACCGTTTCTTGTACTGTATGATGACGGCCAATTGCTTTAAGTGTCTCATCTGTATAGCTTTGGGGATTTACAGAAATACGGTCAATTCCCCACTTTTTCAATACTTCAATCTTTTCAGGTGTAATTGTATCTGGGCGACCCGCTTCTACTGTAATTTCACGAATCGTTTGTGGATTTGGGAATGATTCAAACATCGTTTTATATAAGGCATCCATTTCATCTGCTTCTATTGAAGTAGGTGTTCCACCACCCCAATAAACTGAAGTGATGTTCATATTATTGTCTTTTAACCATTTACCCATTGCACGGATTTCAATATGCAACCCATCGATAAAAGATTCCACTCTTCCTTGTTTACGGTTTGCACCAATAGCATAAGCAGGGAAAGTACAATAAGCACATTTTGTTGGACAAAATGGTACACCAATATAAACTGAAAGCTCTTTTCCGATTTCATCAAGATCTGGTATTGTCACTAATTGGCGTTCTACAATTGCTTTCATTAATGCAATCTTTGCATCAGAAATTCGGAAATCCTCTTTTAATACTTCTGCTATTTGCTCATCAGAATATCCTTGCTTACGATATTTATGATATAGCTTTGTCGGTCTAACGCCCGTTAAAATGCCCCACTCCTGCGTCATGCCTGTATATTGCTCAAGGACATCTAACATTACGTGACTTAAAGCACGTTTCATTCGTATGCCTTGTTCTTTTTCCGTTCCTTCAGTTTTATAGCCAATAGAATATCGACTTGTATATGTTTGACCTTCGACCGTTAATTCACTTGCTGTATGAATTGTATAGTCTCGATCAATAGAATGTTCAAATTGAATAGACATATCTGCTTCTTCAGACTTTATCGTAATTTTAGAGTCCTCATAAAACAAATTCGCTATATGATTTAATACACGATTCCAATCCTCTTTAAATTGTTCGTTCACTTGTATTGTTTTCATATATTGTTCTCACTTTCTACAATCATCAATAATCATTAAAGCACACTTTTTCTATTTTATCATTTCTAAATTGTAATCATGTATAAAAAGCTTGCCACGAGAGGTTAATTTAGATAAATTCATTAAATGAAAGGGATTGTTGATTTTCATTTTTAATTGATCATCCATCAATAATTCCTAAAAACGTGATTGTTTACATGTAATCCACAGACTATTTTCCACAAGTTACCCTCATACAAAATATTTCACCATAAAATTTGTTTAGAAGTTAATTAGAGAAGGAGAGTATATTAACTAATTTAAAGAGAATTTGAGTATTGATATTTATAAGTAGCTCGCCACGCTTATATTTTATAATGACTTAATATTGTAGAAGGATGTATTTTTAATTTCTTCTACATATAAAGAGACCCCACAATTGCGGGGTCTTTTAAAATATCATTATAATCCGTCGTATAAAGATTGAATAGGTTTTACTATAATTTGATTTAATTCCTCGATAATTTTACTTAATCCCATTTCAGCCTCTAACATTGCTAAAATTTTTGGATTTTGTTGTGCTAATTGCGCTGTTTTTTGAAGATACATATATTCGTCTTCAAGTAGCTCTTCACCATTCATTTGCTTTTCTTGTAATTTCATTTGAATATCACGGAAATTTGTAAAAAGTGTTTTAGCTTCTTCGTCCGATCTTACAATATCAACAGCTTCTTTTAATGTTTGAAATTCATTTGTATTTACTAACTTACCTTCAAATTTGTTTATCTCATCATAAATAGTCAAAAATTTTCCCACTCTCATGTTTATTTAGTCCATCTGTAAAAAGACTCATTAACTTAACAATAACACAATCAGACCTTGAACAATACCAATAACTCCACCTAATACAGCACCAAGCACTGTGATCATTCTCAATTCTCGATTGGCAACATTAAGTACTAGCTCTTCTAATTTTTCTATTGGGAAGGAATCGACTTGCTCCCTTACGACCTCTTGAAGGTTTAATCTCGTCACAATTTCCTCAAGCTTACTTTCAGCAAGAGCAAAACCTTTCTCGATAAGCTTCGGTAGTAATTCCATTGTGACATACACACTACCTTGTGGCCAATAATCATTAATATTTTTATTTAAACGCGCTTCAATGGCCAATTCCTTTTTAGCATAAACTTGAACCTTTTCAATAATTGAATCAAACTCTATTTCCTGTAAAAAATTCTTAGCGGGCTGTTGCTTTAACTTATCCCATTCCTGGTTGAACACGTTGATTAGTAAAGTTTTAGCACCAGGAGAGTTTAAAAAATTAAGAATTTCTTTTTGTATTCTCTCGACGATTGTATTGGAATCACCAAAAAGCATTTGAATCATGCCGCCAATGGTACCTTTTGAAGATAGAAAATCATCCATCATATTTCTTATCGTCATTTCACCTTTAGACGAAGTGAAATATTCTTCACCTTTTTTTAATATATAATTAGCAGCCTCTGGTATTTTACTTTTAATCGCGTGCTGCACATTATCAGGTATGATTTGCTCAACGGACTTCGTAGATAATGTATTCCTTACGTTGAGTATCTGTGATTCAATGACTGCATCTACTTTACCATTGATAGTGTCTGGTAAGTCATTCAATCCGAGAAACTTAGCCCAGTCTAGTATCGTTTTTTCATTTGTAAAAATATTCTTTTCAACATTCTTTTGGGCAAATTGTAAAACAACTTTTCGAATTTCTTCCGATAATAACTTCTTTCTGAATACTTCCGGTGTCAGTAAGTAATTCGTTACCGTAGTTCCTAGTTGCTTCGCTATCTCTCCACGCCTTTTCGGAATCAAACCTGGTGTTAATGGGAGTTGCCAAGATTTAATATAGATTGCATTATGAGGGCGAAAAAGCATTTTAATGGCAAGGAAATTAGTGAAACCACCAATTACTGCTCCGATTAAAGCCATAAATAATATTAATATGATTGGGTTATCCATTTATCAATCCACTCGCTTCTTTCAAACTATTTTCCATTATACCAAAGGATTATTTTGTAACATAATGTTAGCCTTCTTTTCTATCTTCTAGTACGATTGAGTGAAAGAGAGGTTTCAAAGGGGGAGCAAAATGATTACACATTTCCGATTCAAACCATTATTTGAAAACACCCAATTACCTGGTTGGGCTATTTCATTTTATTACAAACAAAAATATTACACAGGGGAATATAAAAAAGACGGCAGTATTAAATGGATTGGGGAAGCGCCTGATGACCTTTTAATAGTAGAAAAACAAATTCATGAATATATGTTATTTCATGTTTATGAATAAAAAAATGCCAGGCATACTATGTTGTGCCTGGCATTTTCCCTGACTGCAACTGGTACATCGTTTCATAACGTCCACCTAGTGCAATTAATTCATCATGTGTACCTTTTTCTACAATTTCACCGCGATCTAATACTAAAATTTGATCTGCATTTTTTATGGTCGATAGGCGATGGGCAATGATAAAGGTCGTTCGTCCTTGTTTCAATACATCCATCGCATGCTGTATTACTTCCTCAGTTTCTGTATCGATATTACTTGTTGCCTCATCTAAAATTAAAATCGATGGATTGAATGCTAACGCCCTTGCAAAGGAAATTAATTGCCTTTGACCTGAAGATAAAGTACTTCCTTTTTCTATCACTGGTTCATCTAATCCATGTTCGAGATTTTTAAGTACACGATCTCCACCAACAGCTATGAGTGCATTTTCTATTTTTTCTCTAGTAATTCGTGGGTCGTCTAAACTAATGTTGCTGGCAATTGTTCCAGAAAACAAGTATGGATCCTGAAGCACAATTCCCATGTGTTCTCGAATCGTTTGTCTAGGTAAGGTGGAAACATCTATTCCATCAATATAAATTTTTCCCTTTTGCGGGTCATAGAAACGGAAGAGTAAGTTCATAATGGAGCTTTTTCCTGAGCCTGTATGACCAACTAGTGCAACGGTTTCTCCTTTTTTCGCTTCAAAGCTTATATTTTTTAATACATATTCATCCTTTTGATATGCAAAGGATACATTTTCGAATACGACATTTCCTTCGTAGCGTGAAATCGACTTTTCACTTACTTCTTCACCACTTTGATCGAGCAATTCAAAAACACGAGTTCCTGCTACAAGAGAGCGCTCCAGCTGAGAAAACTGGCTAACAATACTAACAATCGGATTAAACAATCGAGTTGTATAATCAACAAAGGCATATAAAGTACCAGCTGTTACAATTTCCGCTGTATTTATTGACTTAGTTCCAAAGAAATAAATAAACACTGTCAATATTAATAAACGCAACACCGAAACTAAATTATAGGAAGTTCCAGAATCTAAAAATAATAGTTTGCGTTGGTATTCAAAGTGCTCATCATTTAAAGTGGCAAATTCCTTTTTCATTTGCTCTTCACGTTTAAACGCTTGAATGATATTCATACCCTGGATGGATTCATTAATCATTCCATTAATATCAGCAATTTTTGCCCGAATAACTTCATTATATTTCGAGGCAAATTTTCGGTATCCGATCATCCATAGATAAATAACTGGAACAATGACTAAAGCAATCAATGCCATTTGCCAATTTAAAATAAATAGCGCGACATAAACACCGAATATTGAAATAAAGCTTGTAACAAATTGAGATAATACTTGAACATATAAATTTCGAATTGCCTCAGTATCATTTGTGACTCTTGCGACAATTTTTCCAGCAGGGAGACTATCGAAGTACTGTATAGATAATTTCTGAATATGTCCAAATACATCTTGTCTTAGCTTTTGAACAACTCGATTTGCTCCGATTTGAAGATAGATATACATAAAGTATCTAAATACTGCCGTTAAAATCTCCAGAAAAAGAAATATAGCTAGTAAGATGACTATAGGTTCTATATCTATAAAACCGGGTGTCATATGTGTATCAATGATATATTTCGCGATAAAAGGACCGGCTAGATCTGTAGCCACAGCAATCGTCAATAAGATGAGACCAATTAGTATTGGCCTTTTGAACTTCATCGCATAAATAAATAAACGTCTACTAGTACTCAATCTGAGGACACCTCCTCAAGCTGCTGGCGATCGTATTGTTCCCTGTACCAGCCCCCCTTTGATAGCAGTTCTTCATGTGTCCCCTCTTCAACAATAGCCCCTTCATCCAATACAATAATCCAATCTGCATGTTGAATTGCTGATAATCGATGTGTAGTGATGATTGTTGTTTTCCCTTTTCTTTCTTTTTGTATATTTTCTATTATCTTTTTTTCTGTTTTAGCATCTACCGCTGATAAGGAATCATCTAAAATTAAAATGTCTGGATTTTTAATTAATGCCCTTGCAATAGATACTCGTTGCTTCTGTCCTCCAGATAAAGAAACACCCTTTTCACCAACAAGAGTTTGAATTCCTAATGGAAGGCTTTTTAGATCCTTTTCAAAGTTTGCTAATCGGATAGCTTCATATAACTGTTCTTCGGTTGCATCCTCTTTCCCAAACAAAATGTTTTCTTTTATCGTTCTTGAGAATAAAACATGGTCTTGAGGAACATAACCTATCCACTGTAGTATTTTTTTTTTTGATAATGTTGAAATATCGACATCTCCTATAGTAAATTGACCTTCCCCAATTGGATATTCTCTAAGAAGCTGTTTCACAAAGGTTGTTTTTCCAGCACCTGTTTTCCCTACCACTCCTAGGGTTTCACCTTTTTTAAGGTTTATTGTGATACGCTGTAAATTTTGAATATGCGATAGTGGGTATTGAAACGAAAACTCATTAAAACCTATAGATGAAACTTCTTTAACCAGATTAGGTTGTTGAGGATCTTTTACATCTTGCTCGTAGCTTAACGTCTCCTGTACACGATCTAAGGAAGCATTCCCCTGTTGCATCACATTGATTAGCTCCCCTATTGCAATAATTGGCCAAGTTGCTAATCCAAGATAAATGGTAAACGATACTATTTGGCCGACTGTTAATTCTCCTGTAGATACGAGAAAAGCACCATAACCTAAAGTAATAATGTAAGTTAGTCCAGTCCCTAATTTTGTAATAGGGCCAAATAATGCATTTATTTTTGCCACATGGATATTTTTTAAAAATACTTCTTCACTCATATTACGGAATTTCTCTTCATCTTTCTTCTCTTGAACATATGCTCGAACAACTCTTACTCCCGCAACAGATTCCAAGACACTATCATTCAACTGACCAAAGGAAGATTGGGCAGCCATATATCGTTCATGAACTAATTTACCGATAAGCTGCATTAAAATAGCGATGATTGGAATTGGAATCATCGCAACCGCAGTTAGCTTCCATGAGATGAAGAATCCCATCGCAAAAATAATCGCACCAAAATAAAGTGTTGAATCGATTAATGTCATTACACCAAAACCAGCAGTTAGCGAAACTGCATTTAAATCATTTGTAGCACGTGCCATCAAGTCGCCTGTTCTATTTTTTTCATAAAAGGTAGGTGTCATCTTCAAAAATTGATGTATTAATCTTCTTCTAAGTACCTTTTCTAAGGTTATTGCACCACCGAATAACTGATATTGCCAAATAAAATTCATCGCATAGCTACTGAAAATGATGACAAGTAAAACTGTCACATAATAGGTTAAAGAGTGAGTAGTCATTGTATTTGTTGTAATTTCATCAATTCCTAAACCAAGTATATACGGGGGTAAAACTTCAATTATACTTGCAACGATAAGCAATATAATTGCGAATAAATATCTCTTCCAATGTTCTTTAAAAAACCATTTCAATTTGATGAGAACATCAAACATGTTGCACCTTCTTTCAAATTTCTATATGGCATAAAATGATTCAAATTAGATATTTAATTAAGATATCTAAAACAAAATATTCTTAAAAAGGTCTTTTCCATAGATACTAAATCTTTTTATTTGTTTTGCCAAAAAAAATACACTCATCCCTTTAGATAAGTGCCTAATAAAGATACAGGCTTATACCTATACCATTACTTTCAGTTTGATTATTGGATTGAGGATCTTTATCAAAAATCCCCCCACCATTAAATGGTAGCATGCTCGAATTTCTTTCGTCAATTAAATTTGGAATACAAAATTGACTACCATAATTAACTTTATAAAGCTTTTTATTCCATTTTATTAGTTATTCATAATTTGTATTTTTTCAGAAAATATCATATCATTGTATTATTAATTTAATTTTTCTAAAGTAGGAGGTGTACTCTTTGTTCGCTTCCCTCATTCGGGTTTGGAACAAAGAACGTATTTGGACGGAGACATAGTAGAGCTGACCATTAGGCTAGCAACCTTTGCTATCCTTATTATCTTTTCAGGATTTTTCGTTGCAACAGAGTTTGCAATTGTAAAAGTGCGAGGAACTCGCATTGATCAATTAGTGGAAGAAGGACATAAAAAAGCCCTTAAAGCTAAAAAAGTAGTTAATAACTTGGACGAGTATCTATCCGCTTGTCAATTAGGGATTACCATTACATCATTAGGTTTAGGTTGGCTAGGAGAACCTACAGTTGAAATACTTTTACATCCATTGTTTGAATCAATTGGATTAGAAGGCACTGCTGTATCAATTCTTTCATTCATTATTGCATTCTCAATTGTGACATTCCTACATGTGGTTGCCGGTGAATTAGCACCAAAAACATTGGCTATTCAACGTGCTGAATGGGTGACATTAAACTTCTCTGGAACATTACTTTTATTCCATAAGATCATGTATCCTTTCATTCATTTCTTAAATTTATCTGCTCGTGGTTTATCAAAACTTTTTGGATTACAGCCTATGTCTGAAGGTGAAGATGCACATACTGAAGAAGAGCTTCGTATGATTATGGCAGACAGTTTAAAAAGCGGTGAAATCAACCATTCAGAATATGAATATGTTAACAGTATTTTTGAATTCTCCAACCGCACAGCAAAAGAAATTATGGTGCCTCGAACTGAAATAGTAAGTTTCGAAAAAGACTTAACAGTTAAAGAAGTATTTGAAGTAATGGGTGTTGAACAATATACTCGTTATCCAGTAATTGATGGCGACAAAGACCACGTAATTGGACTTGTTAACTTAAAACATTTATTGACTGCGTATATTAAAAATCCTGTAAATGGCGATAAAAAAATTATCGACTATATGCAACCAATCATTCGAGTATTTGAAACTGTTCCAGTTAGCGATTTACTACTTAAAATACAACATGAACGAATTCATATGGCCATTCTAATGGATGAATACGGTGGTACTTCAGGTTTAGTTACAATTGAGGATATCATTGAGGAAATTGTTGGTGATATTCAAGATGAATTTGACCTCGATGAAATACCAGAAGTACAAGAAATTAGTGAGGGCCATTATATAATAGATGCCAAAATGTTACTTGAAGAAGTAAATGATATGCTTGGTACTACCATTGAAGACGAAGATATCGATACAATTGGTGGTTGGTTCTTAACCCAACGTTTTGATGCTGTTGAAGGTGACAGTTTCGACTTTGAGGGGTACGAGTTTAAAATTAAAGAATTAGACGGCCATCATATCCTTTATTTAGAGGTAACAAAATTACCAGAAGTAGATCCGGATGCGGATCAAGATTTAGATGAAGAGTTAAAACAAAAAGTAGAAGAAGATTATTAATCCTAACGACTTTCTGATAATCAGAAAGTCGTTTTATCATGTTCTGAAGTCTTGCTTGGAGGAAACAAAGTGGAATTATATACAAATTTGCGTGCTGGGGAAAAAGGCGCATGGCTATCAATCGGTACATATCTTATTCTCAGTGCCATTAAACTTATCATTGGTTATTTTGGAGCATCAGATGCATTAATGGCAGACGGGCTTAATAATACAACGGATATCATCGCATCAATTGCTGTTTTAATTGGATTGAGAATATCCCAAAGACCGCCAGATGAAAATCATCAATATGGTCATCTTCGTGCCGAAACAATCGCCTCCCTAATCGCATCCTTTATCATGATGGTTGTTGGGTTACAGGTACTCTTAGATTCTGGCTTTAATTTGATGAATCCATCAAGAGAAACACCTTCTCCTCTTACTGCTTATGTTGCCCTTGGAAGTGCGGTGGTTATGTATTTTGTGTATCGTTACAATTTAAAGCTTGCGAAAAAGATTGGAAGTTCCGCTGTACGTGCAGCAGCTTACGATAACCGTTCAGATGCCTTAGTAAGTACTGGTACTGCAATAGGGATTTTTGGTGCCATTTTTGGTTTTGTTATTATTGATACGATTACAGCATTGATTGTAGGCGTAATTATTATTAAAACAGGTGTGGAAATATTTTGGGAGGCTGTACAAACATTAACTGACGCCTTTGATATTGAAGAAGCAGAGACATTATCTGTCCTTATTCGGAATGTGGACGGAGTTATTGAGTTAAATGATTTTAAAGGTCGTACTCATGGAAACATGACATTTATAGATGTGACTGTTACAGTAAATCCAAATCTAAATGTATGGGAAAGCCATCGAATTACTGAAAAAATAGAATCCACTATTAAACGATTTAATCCTTATTGTATGGTTCTTGTTCATATCGAACCTCATGTCATACCAAAGGCTATTGAAGAGGATTATCATTTTTAAATAGTAAAAAGACATCACTAATTTCCCTGTTAGAAATTGTGATGTCTATTACTATTGTAATCCGCTACCCTCTGTCAAATTATGCTTCACCGCATAAAGAGCAGCCTGTGTACGGTCTTGGACTTGAAGTTTATTAAATATATTCGAAATATGAGTTTTCACTGTTTTTTCTGTTACAAATAGAGAAGAGGCAATTTCACGATTACTTTTTCCTTTCGTAAGCTCTGCAAGTACATCTCTTTCCCTTGGCGTTAAAGGGTTTTTTATATGTGGAAGGTTTTCTTCTTCACGAATACTTTCTTCCAATTGAGTTGTTGCCACTGGATGCATAATGCTTTCTCCAAGCATAATTTTTCTAATGGCAGTCACTAAATCATCTGGCTCAATATCTTTTAATTGATACCCCGCAGCTCCTGCCTCTATCGCAGGTAATACATGATCCTTATCAGAAAAGCTTGTTAACATTAATACTTCCACGTCCGGCCATTGTTCTTTTATTTTTTTTGTTGCCTGTATGCCATCCATTTCAGGCATAACTAGATCCATTAAAACAACATCAGGCAATAAAGACTTCACAAGTTCAATTGCTTCAAGTCCATTTTTTGCTTCCCCAACAACCTCAATATCCTTTTGCGTTTTTAAAAATACAATTAATCCTCGACGAACAATATGATGATCGTCTGCTATTAAAACACGAATCATGGCCAATTCCCCCTCCCTAATAAGGTATTCGTATTAAAAGCTCGGTGCCCTTTCCAATTTCACTTACCCAATCAGCTGTACCACCTAATGCTTGTACTCGATCTTTAATAGATTGCATTCCAATAGAAGGAAGTTTCTTGTCAGAATCATTGATAAATCCTCGACCGCCATCTTTTACGACAAATAGAATATCCGTCGCAGTTACATTGATAAACATTTCTACTATTTGAGTTTCAGCATGCTTTCTCACATTATTTAAAGCTTCTTGAGCAACCCGAAATAAAGTTTCCTCTACTCTTGATGGGAATTGAAGAACTCCTGATACATTCACTGTTAAAGTTAAATTTAACATGTCTGCATATGCTTTTATCGCCTCAATCAGACCACTTTCTAAACCTTGTGGTCGAAGCTGCCAAATCAGAGCTCGCATTTCAGTTAAAGCAGCTTGTGTTAGCTGTTGAATATCTCGAAATGTATCTTTAATGTCCCTTTGATCTGACATTTCAATTCCTGCACGTGAAGTTAAGGTGACTGAAAACAGCAGCTGATTTACTGAATCATGAAGGTCTCTTGCTAGTCTATTCCGCTCTTTTACAAGGGCCATTTCTTGTTCCTGCTTTGTTAAATAAATTCGTTTTATAGCCGAACCCATTTGGAAGGCAACAGATTCCAGTAGCTCTAGTTCTTCTTCTGAATAGCTCACAGTATTTGGCTTAGCTACATTTAATAAACCAAATCGTTCCCCACCGGATTGCAACGGAACAGTAGCATGATGGGTAATTCCAGCATTATCTCCAACCTTTGATTCAATAGCAGATTCAATTCGTTGACATTCAATAATGTTTGAAGCTTTTTTTAGTTCTTTATTACGATAGCGTGAAACACACCAACACCCACCTTTTTTTAGATGCTCGCATCCATTATGTTGCAATGCTTCAGGTAGTTCCTCGTGGGCGATTAATTCTCGTTTCCCTTTATCATTTATAAAAAAAATCCATCCTGTTTTGAAGTTTGTCCCCTTTAAAAATTTACTTAGGGCCCCTTTTAACATTGGAATCATATCAGTTTCTTCGTTTAATAGCTCTGCTATTTCTTTTAGTAATGTAATGTTTGAATGTTCGTTCAATGACATGCTACACCTCGTCCAAACCTAGATATCTTCATCATAACATTGACTGAACAATCTTTCATTTATTGACATCTCATACTTTTGAATGAAGAAAATGTTCTAATTTTGATGAATTTGTACACAAAAAAAATAGACTATTATATGTATAATAGAATTTGAATAAATGAGATACTTCGAAATCAAAATAATTTACTTCCATTTGTAAAAAATCTATAATCAAAACAACTATTATTAATCATTTTTAGGAGATACTATGAATAAAAAACTTGAGAATAGCTTGCTGTTTATTTGGGCTGTATCATTTGTTGCTACACTTGGTTCACTATATTTCTCTGAAATTAGGGGATTTGAACCATGTGAATTATGTTGGTACCAACGTATCTTAATGTATCCGTTAGTAATTATTACACTAATCGCTTATCTACAAAAAAATGCGAAGATTGCTATAACAACTGCAGTGTTGTCTTGTATAGGTGGTGCAATATCCCTTTATCATTATGGAATTCAGAAACTTGCACTTCTATCTAATTCGGCTCCAGGCTGTGGGAGAGTTCCATGTACTGGTGAATATATTAACTGGTTTGGCTTTATCACAATTCCTTTTCTTGCTTTAACGGCATTTATATTAATTGCCATTTCTAGTTTTTATATGATTAAAGTTTCTAAGGAGGGTAAATAATTTTGAAAAAACTAGCTATAATTGGTGCTGTTATTATCGTTTTATTTGCATCATTAATTATTTTAACGAATATTTCAAATCAAAAACAAATTGAAGAAAATTTAAGTAAAACTGAAAATCAGGCTAATCCTTATGGTAAAACTGATTTAGACCCAGCAACCATTGATTTATTAGATAATGAACATTATCAAAACATTATTTTACCTGATGAGTTAAAAGAAAAAATCGCTTCTGGTGCACCAGTTGTGGCTTACATGTTTAGTTCAACATGCCCACATTGTATGAACTTTACACCAAATTTAATGCCGATTGCAGATGAAATGGGCGTTCCAATTGATCAATACAACCTTTTAGAATTTGAGGAAGGTTGGGATGAATACCAAGTTGTTGAGACACCAACATTAATTTATTTTAAAGATGGCAAAGAAGTGGATCGTATCGTTGGCGACCATTCGAATGATTTAGACTCTTTAAAGGCTTTCTTAAGTCAAGTTGAAAGTCCTTTAAAAAATAATCCTTATGGAAAAACAAGTTTACAACAATCGACTATTGACTTATTAGATAATGAAAATTACCAAAATATTATCTTACCAGAAGATCTTGAAGAAAAAATCGCTTCAGGTGAACCGGTTATGGCATATATGTTTAGTCCAGAATGTCCACATTGTTTAAACTTCACACCAAATTTAATACCAATTGCCAATGAATTAGGCGTAGAAATTAATCAATATAATTTATTGGAGTTTCCTCAAGGCTGGAATGATTATAAAGTTGAATATACACCGACATTAATTTTCTTTAAAGATGGCAAAGCTGTTGGGGAACCATTAGTTGGTGACTATTCGGATGACCCAGAAAAAGTAAAAGCATTTTTAGAACAAGCAAAACAGTAACATAATAAAGATATCGTGTTCAAGAAGAGCACGATATCTTTTTTTGGAGGAACCTAACTATGTTTCAATATGAAATTGCACAAAATGATTTAACAATCGAAGAATTACTTCGTTCTAAATGGCGGCTAGGAAAAAAGCTTGTCCATGAACTACGGATGGCAAAGGCGATAACTCTTGATAATGGAGAATCAATCCTGTGGAATGAAAAATTAAAAGCTGGGACAATCCTTACTTTTACCTTTGATATTCCGAAGTCTAATTATGTACCTACAAAGTCTTGTGAAATAGAAATTCAATATGAAGATGACCATTGCCTTATCGTTTCAAAGCCAAAAGGTATGGCAACTCATCCTAATGATATTTGGGACCGAGATACATGTATGAATCATGTTATCGCCCATATTCAGAAAAACGGTGGGCATTATGCAGAGCATGTTCATCGACTTGACCGCGGCACAAAAGGGTTACTATTAATTGCAAAACATCCCATTGCTAAATCAATTTTTGATCGAATGATTGAAGAAAAAACGATAATCCGTACTTATGAGGCTGAGGTGCAAGGGAGTGTCCGTCAAGATAGTGGAACGATCCGTGAACCCATTGGTAAGGATCGCCACCATGCCACTCGTCGAGTTGTTGCGAAAACAGGACAGCATTCAGTTACACATTTTAAAGTGATTAAACGTTTAAAACAGACTACTATTGTCCATTTAACATTGGAGACAGGTCGCACTCATCAAATTCGTGTTCACATGGCTCATATCGGACATCCAATTGTCGGGGATACAATGTACAACGCAAGAAAAACTGCAAACGATGACTATGAATTACACGCTATTCAATTAGAATTTGAACATCCTTTTTTAAATAAACTGTTAGTAGTAAAAGATAAAGGAGCGATTCACTAATTAAGTGAAATCGCTCCTTATTTATTAAAAGTTAAAATTGTCAGGATCTTTGCCTGTCCTTAAATCTTTATTTAATCCATCAATCGCTTCAATATCATCTGCTGATATTTCAAAATCAAAAATACTCATATTTTCTTCAATACGGCTAGGTGTAACAGATTTCGGAATCGTTAACACATCATTTTGATAATGCCAACGAAGGATAATTTGAGCTGCTGTTTTATTATATTTAGCTGCAATATTTGTGATCGTTTCATCTTCTAAAATTTTCCCTCTACCTAAAGGTGCCCATGCTGTAACTGCAATGCCATTTTCCTTGCAGAAGTTTAAAAGTGGTTTTTGGGATAAGTATGGATGTAGTTCGATTTGATTCACCATTGGTTTCACATTTGCTTTTGTAGCTATTTTCTCTAGATGGTGCTTGTGATGATTTGAAACACCTGGTACACGTATTAATTTTTCCTCATAAAGACGCTCAATGGCACGATAGGTATCAACAAATTTATCTGGTACTGCCCAATGGGTTAAATATAAATCGATGTAATCTAAACCCAACTTTTTTAAGGATGTTTCAAATGCTTTTAACGTGTTGTCATAACCTTGATCAGAATTCCATACTTTTGTAGTAACGAAAATTTCTTCTCGCGCAATATTGGATGCACGAATCGCTTCTCCAACTTCTACCTCGTTATTATATAGCGCAGCGGTATCAATCGCACGATAGCCAAACTCAAGTGCTTTCGTCATTGCATTTAAGGCTTCTTCACTATCTGTCATTTTATAAACACCTAATCCCAAGTAAGGCATCTCTACGCCATTTGATAACCGTTTTGTTGGTATACTTGTCAATCCATACACTCCCCTTCGATTCATTAATTCAATTATACGATGAAATTTTCCTTATCAACATAATTTTGCATTAACTAATTGGGAGATTATAATCTATTTTTCCATTTGAAAAAAGTATAAAAATTTTTCTATTACGCCTTTTTCTCGTTCTAATAGCTATTAATTAATAATATATAACAATAAGTATGTTGTTAGTTGGTTGTCACTTGCCATTTGTGAGATTTTTAAATATTGGGGGATGATATTTATGATGGATACGCCTTTACTGTTAACGAACTTTTTGAAACGTGCAGAACGATATTTTCCAGAGAAATTAATTATCTCAAGGACGAGCTCAGAAACAATTCATCGCATTCCATACAAGGATTATGTAAAGCGCACTCATAAACTAGCTGATGCTCTTACAAAGCTAGGAATGAAACGTGGAACAAAGGTTGCATCTTTTGCATGGAATCATCATCGTCATCTTGAAGCCTATTTTGCGGTTCCTTGTGCAGGTGCTGTCTTGCATATGGTCAATATTCGATTAAGTCCTGAACATATTATTTATGTAATCAAACATGCTGAAGATGAGATTTTATTAATCGATGGTGATTTATTCCCGTTATTTGAGAAAGCGATTCCATTTTTAAAAACCGTGAAGCATGTTATTGTGATGCAAGATAATATGGAAGTTCCAGAATCGAGCTTCCCAAATGTTCATTCTTATGAAAAGCTACTGTCAGAGGCATCTGATGAATTTGAATTCCCTCTTGATTTAGATGAAAATTCACCTGCAGGTATGTGTTATACAAGTGCAACAACCGGTATGCCTAAAGGGGTTGTATATACACATCGCGGGTTAGTTCTTCATAGTGTGGCGCTCGGTTTAGCAGATAGTCTTGGATTGCGTGAAGAAGACGTGATTATGCCTGTCGTTCCAATGTTCCATGTAAATGCATGGGGTATGCCCTTTGCAGGGGTGAATTTTGGCATCACTCAAGTATTGCCTGGACCGATGTTTACACCACAATTATTATTAGATTTAATTGAACAGGAAAAAGTTACGTTAACTGCTGGGGTACCAACAATTTGGATGGGTGTTGCTCAAGAACAGGAGAAAAACCCACGCGACTTATCATCTTTGCGTGCAGTTGTGTGTGGAGGTTCTGCATCACCGAAAGGCTTAATTAAAACCTATGAAGATAAATTTAACGTACCATTTGTTGTCGGTTATGGTATGACGGAAACAACACCAATCGTTAGTTTATCTACTTATACCTCGTCAATGAAAAATTTGACTCGAGAAGAGAAATTAGATATCCGTGCTACACAAGGCTTGACGGTTTCTTTACTTGATACCGAGGTAGTAAATGATGCAGGCGAAGTACCTTGGGACGGAAAAACAATGGGTGAGCTTCGTATACGCGGACCATGGATTGCTCATGAATATTATAAAGATGAGCGTACTTCTGAGGCGTTTCGTGATGGATGGCTTTACACAGGCGATATTGCTGTTGTCACTCCTGAAGGCTATATTAAAATTACCGATCGAACAAAGGATTTAATAAAAAGCGGTGGTGAATGGATATCATCTGTTGATTTAGAGAATGCATTAATGACGCACGAAGCTGTTCTGGAGGCTGCTGTCATTGCCATACCACACGAAAAATGGCAGGAGCGCCCTCTTGCATGTGTTGTTTTGAAAGAAGGGAAAAACGCTACAAAAGAAGAACTACTTAGTTCTTTAGAAGGCCAATTTGCAAAATGGTGGCTTCCTGATGATATCGTGTTTTTATCAGAGATTCCTAAAACATCTGTAGGCAAATTTTTAAAAGCAAAGTTACGTGAAGAATTAAAAGATTATCAAGTAAAAGCTTAGTTGGAAATCGGGGCCTTATTCGAATGAATTTATTTGAATAAGGCCATCTATTAATTTTTTTTCTTATAATTGTATTTTTCATCATTATCATTGTCTGCGGCATCAAATTCAATTGGATCTGGAAAACGCATATCTTCCGCTAGCTGTGAACCATCGCGCATTCGCTCCATTTGTTTCCCTAACCAAATAACATCTTCCATATTATTCGTCATATGTCCACTTGGCTCCATTTTTTCACGTTCCAACTTTATCACACTCCTTGAATGTAATATTCCCAACTTCATTTTTTTGAACCATTTCCGTCATAAATTTAATGTAGTAAAGTCTATATTTTTTGATATACTTAATAATGATAGTTTATTACATGAGGAGGATTCTTCCATGAATACTTTAATTATGATTGTTATTACTGGAGCAATTTTAACTGCTATCTTTACTGCAGGGTATGAAGGTAATTACTCTAACGAAGATTAATCTTCATAAAAGACCAGTTTGCCATTACATAATATATTGGCAGCACATATCTCACTATAAAAGGGCAACCATTATTATATGGTTGTCTTTTTATTTTTTATAGAACAATAAAATTGACTTTATGTTGTATCAAAAAATAAACTTAGTTACATAAAGTAAGTTAATAGAGAAAAATAACGGGGGTTGTTCCATGTCTACTCATTTTCATAAGAAGCCAAACATGTATGTCTCACATGTACAAATAAAAGTGTCAAACTTAGATCGTGCCGTTGATTTTTATAAAAAAGTAATTGGTTTTGATGTACTAGAGCAAACGGAGAATTCTGCCATTCTAACATTTGATGGTACTACTAGCATTTTGTCCTTAGAGCAAGTGGACAATGCAATCAGTTTGCAAGGGGGGCAAACCGGGCTTTATCACTTTGCTATTTTGTTACCAACACGAAAAGATTTAGGTAACTTTATTCAAAATATTATTAAATATAATATTCGTATCGGCGCTGGCGACCATCATGTGAGTGAAGCAATATATTTAAATGATCTAGACGGAAATGGGATTGAGGTCTATTCAGATCGTCCGGAGGAAAATTGGATTTGGCAGGATGCTTCAACTGTTTACATGACAACAGAACAAGTAGACATTCCTTCCGTTTTAAGTGAAGCAGATGGCAAATGGGATGGGCTTCCAATAGGTACTGTTATGGGGCATATTCATTTATCTGTTGCAGATCTATCTGCTAGTGAAAACTTTTATACAACTGTTCTAGGGTTTAATGTTGTTACCCGATATGGAAATCAAGCACTATTCGTTTCAACGGGAAAATATCATCATCATATTGGTTTAAATACTTGGGAAAGCAAAGGTGGGTCACCAGCACCCGAAAATAGTGTAGGGTTAAAATCATTTACACTAGTATTGGATAATGAAGAACAGGCGGAAAAAGTAAAAAACAATTTACTTGGTATTGGTGCAACAGTGGATCAATTTGATGGAGCTCCAAAATATGGAGGTCATCAAGCTTTCTCTACGGAAGATCCTTCTGGTATAAGAATTGTATTTACCCTTGATGAAGAATAAATTTATGAATATAAGAAGACTATCTACACCATTTTATTACGGTGTTGATAGTCTTCTTTCGGTTTATTTTAGTCCTGGAAAATTTTGTTGTCTTAACGCTTCATAAATTATTATTGCTGCGGTATTTGATAAATTTAAAGATCTTACATGGTCACTTTGTGGAATCCGAAGACATTTATCTTTTCGCTCATAGGCAAAATCCTTTGGCAACCCCGTTGTTTCTTTTCCAAACATAAAATAAATATCCTTCTCTCGATTACTAAAATCATGATTCGAATAGGGCTCATCACTATATGTTTCAATTAAATAAAGATCCCCATCCTTTGAATACTCTATGAAATCTTCCAAACTATCATGATAAACAATATTCACAGAATGCCAGTAATCTAATCCAGCCCGTTTTAACATTTTATCATCTGTTGAAAATCCTAAAGGACGGATTAAATGTAGTGAAGTATTCGTTCCTGCACAAGTCCGGGCAATATTACCCGTATTAGCCGGAATTTCAGGTTGATATAAAACAATATGCAATGGCAAAGCAATCCACTTCCTTAGTTTCTTATACTTTTATTGATTTGATTAAGTGGTTGGTTGAGCTTTTGAGCGGATGCTAGTTTTTTGATCACTTAGCATGTGCTTTTGAGCGGATGAGCGTTTCTTTTGAGCGCTTAATCTTAGCTTTTGGTTACTTGCTACCTTTTGGAGCAGATAGCACTTCCTTTTGATCACTTAGCACATGCTTTTGAACGGATGAGCGTCTCTTTTGAGCGCTTAATCTCTGCTTTTGGTTACTTGCTACCTTTTGGAGCGGATAGCATTTCCTTTTGATCACTTAGCACATGCTTTTGAACGGATGAGCGTCTCTTTTGAGCGCTTAATCTCAGCTTTTGGTTACTTGCTACCTTTTGGAGCGGATAGTACTTCCTTTTGGTCACTTAGCACATGCTTTTGAGCGGATGAGCGTCGCTTTTGAGCGCTTAATCTCAGCTTTTGATCACCTGCTACCTTTTGGAGCGGATAGCATTTCCTTTTGATCACTTAGCACATGCTTTTGAGCGGATGAGCGTTTCTTTTGAGCGCTTAATCTCAGCTTTTGATCACTTACTTGCTACTTTTTTTGAGCCGATAACTCTTTCTCTCGGGCGCTTATTATTTGGTTTCGTGTAACCTAAGCCTTCGTTTCTGCCTTTAAAAGCCGCATTCCTTTATGAATCTCATGAATGACTGCCTCATCCTTTTCACGTTCAAGCGCATTCAGTAATGCATCTTCCGCAAGTGGACCGCCGATTTTCCCAATCGCCCATGCAGCAGTTCCTCTCATAACAGGTCTCTCGTCTTTTTTCATTATATCAATTAAATCAGGAACCGCTGATTGTTCCTTAAAATGCGCTAATGCAATAATTGCATTTCGTTGAATTGGCTTTTTCCCTCGCCAAGAACCTGATACATAGCCAAAGGTCGCTTTAAATTCCTTATTGGACATATTTAATAATGGCTGTAATAAAGGTTTTGCTATTTCTGGATCAGGCTTGAATTCATCATGAATCCAGTTCATTTTCCCTTTATTTTTCGGGCACACTGTTTGGCAAGTATCACAGCCATAGATGCGGTTTCCTATTTTTGCTCGAAACTCATCAGGTAAGTAGTCCTTTGTTTGTGTTAAAAATGCAACACATCGCTGCGCATTTAATTGTCCTGGATTCACAAGAGCCCCTGTTGGACAGACATCCAGACAAAGAGTACAATCGCCACATTCGTTTTCAATCGGTGTATCGGGAGCAAAAGGTATGTTTGTAATCATTTCGCCTAAGTATACATACGAACCAAACTCAGGTGTTATAATGGAACAGTTTTTTCCGCTCCAGCCGATACCTGCTCTTTCCGCAACTGCACGGTCTACAAGCTCCCCTGTATCAACCATTGATTTAAGCTGCACATTCGGTACTTTCTCCCGAAGCCATTCTTCAATTAATTGTAAACGTTCGCGAACAGCTACATGATAATCTATCCCCCAAGATGCACGAGCAAAAATGCCTCGTCTTGCACCTTTCTTTCCTGACGGAGCATCCTCCATTTTAGATGGATAAGCTAGAGCAATAGCAATTATACTTTCAGCACTATCTAATAATCGAATTGGTTCAGTTCGTTTATCGATATCCGATTCCTCAAAACCGGATTGGTAGCCTAGTTCTTGCTGGCGTTTCAATCGATTTTTTAATTCATTGAACGGTGATGCGGTCGTAAACCCGATTTTATCAACGCCAATGGACGATGCGTATTCAATTAATTGTTGTTGTAATTGTTCGATGTTCACTTTCGCATTCCGCTCCCTTCTTTGGTAAAATATTGTAAAGTGATATAAATCCCAATAAAGTCAGGTGATGATATATGAATATTTCGATGAATGATTTACTGTTTGAAACAAATGACCAATTAAAAATCGGCATTATCCATTATACCAAAATTGTCGTTGCAGAATCTCCTCAAATGATTAAAGGGCGCATGCAACTTTTTCAAGAAAATCTATTTTTTGAGCTACAAGAAACTCCTGTTACTGAAAGAGCAGGTATTTCTGAATGGCGCAAGCTTTGGAAGTCATTTGGTGCAGATCCTAACCGCTATCGTCACTCAGCAGAAAGTTTAATGCGAAGAGTTGGAAAGCAAAACTATTTAGCTCCATTTCATTCAGGTGTTGATTTAAACAATTTCTTTTCCCTGCAATACGAAATACCGATTGGTATATATGATATAGAAAAGATTCAAGGTGATGTCACAATTACTGTTGGAGATGAAGAAACAGGATATGACGGACTCAATGGTCGCTTTAATTCATTAAAAAATATTTTATGTAGTAAAGACGAAATAGGCGCCTTTGGAAGTCCCTTTGTCGATTCCAAACGTACATCAGTGACAGAAGAAACAACCGAAGCGCTTCATATTTTTTATTTAAGACCATCATTGGAAGAACAGGAATGCGAAGAACTTCTTCAAGCAGCAGGTAAAATGTTCTGCCAAGTGAGCGGTGGAGAATATAAAACATCCATTCTTTCATCAACAGTACCTAACATTTCAATTTAAAAGGGGCGAAAGTGAATGAAAACAATACCTTTAGCAGAAGCTGTAAAATTAAAAAGCGTTCTGACAAAAAAGATTCCAGAATTGATTCAAGAAATTCATTTAGTCAGTCATGTTATTATTGAAAAAGGGGAAACACCGAAATCTTCAGGACGATTGCTTAAAGATGTTGAAGCAGAACTTGAACAGGTTCGGAAAGATGCTAGAACATTAGATCGTTTAATTTATAGAGCAAATATTGACAATACTATAAATTTTAAAGGCGAGGAGCTTCCGATAGTCGAAGCGATCGAGCTAGCAAGTCAATTACGTGCAGAGGCAAGTCTTTGTAAAGATTTAGGTAAATCTGAAAAGGAAAGATTGTATAGTGGAAGAGACAACGTCGTTTTATACCAAGTTGCTTTGTATGATCCAATCGCTTACCGTGAAAAGGCAAATGAATTAGAAAAAGAAGCCCATCGGTTATCAAATTTAATCAATGCCAAAAATTATCAAGTTCAAATCGAATTTGATGATTCTAATTATTTCTAGGCTAGTTAGCTCTCGGGGCGGTGAGACTCCAAACCGAGGCATAACGTACTGTCTTTATTTGTTTGCTTGTCATGCAAATATTTAACAATAATTGGTGAACCGATGACCTGTAACCTGTTAAAATGTTACCTTTGACTAATTACCAACCATAGTAAAGGATACAATTACAGATAATTTTTTTGATTTGACAGTCGTTATGAAAGAGGGGGATCTCTCAATTTTGAGATACTCCCTTTTTGTTGTGAAATTTATTAACAAACTTATTTTAGGAAATAATAGAGTTGAAGTTTTAGATGCAATGTAGCTATAATTGTTTTATTATTTTGAATTTAAGGAGTCTTGCCATATGAGGTTTCCACCGCACTTGCTATTAGTGCTTGCAACCATTCTTTGGGGAGGAAATTTCGTCATTGGACGTGCTGTAACTGGTGAAATACCTCCCTTTACATTATCCCTATTAAGATGGTGCCTTGCGTTTATCGTATTCTTTCCAATCGCCTTTAAATATGTAAAAAGAGATTGGCCAAAATTTAAGGAGCACTGGCCTATAGTCATTATTCTTGCTCTTACAGGCGTAGCGAGTTTTAACACACTAGTATATATCGGCGTCTATTATACTACATCGATAAACGCTTCTTTAATGAATTCATTAACACCTATTTTCTTATACATATTATCTTTTACCTTTTTAAAAATAAAAGTAACACGCAATCAAATCATTGGAACTGCCATCTCACTCGTAGGCGTTCTTTTCATTTTGACAAAAGGTTCAATTGAAAATCTTATAAATTTCCATTTTAATTTTGGTGATTTAATTGTCATTGTGGCGGTTATATCATGGAGTTTTTATTCATTACTCGTGAAGCAGTACTCGGATCGATTGCCTGGTTTTTCAACCTTCCTTGTATGTATTGCTCTCGGTGCAATAATGCTCGTTCCCTTTTCGATTTACGAGTTAATGACATCAACAACTCCTATCCATTGGTCTGGTGGAACAATCGGGGCAATTCTTTATGTTGGTATACTTGCTTCGATAGTGGCATTTTTAAGCTGGAATAAAGGGATGGTTGAAATCGGTACGAACCGCGCAGGCATTTATCTAAACTTAGTGCCAGTTTTTGCAACACTCTTTGCAACAATCTTCCTAGGTGAGCAATTATATTTTGCTCAAATGATTGGCGGTATTGCAGTAATCGGTGGCGTTATTTTAACGAATCGACCATAAATCAATTAAAGGAAGGATGCTAACTAATAGCACCTTCCCTTTTTAAATTAATTTAAACTACTCACACGCCAGCCTTGGCCTTTTACAAAGATCAGTTTACCTTCCATAATCTCAACTTCTTTCGTATCACCTAATGGAATTAACAATTCATATTCCTTCACTGTCCTAGCATCAGTAAGCAACTTAATTGTTCCTTTTTTAAAATCGAGCAGACTTCCGCCATCTGCATTTGGTTGTGCAAGCTTTCCATTATTTGTTATGAAACCTAAATCTTTATAATATTGATCTACTTGGTCTTTTGTATAATACTGACCTAAATAGTTTCTCAATTTTTCTTCCGTATTTAATGAATCATTCATATAGCGATATTCCATACCATCTTTGGTAAATGTCTTCACTGTGTCATTACCTTCGCCGCCTCTTACTACATACCAGTATGCATTTCGTGATTCTGAAAATAGTTTAAGTGCTTCTCTATTAGTGATTGAAGCATTCTCGATATCTTTTAAACTGCTTACACGCCAGCCCTGGCCTTCCACGAAACGAAGCTCCCCTTCCATTACTGCTACCTCATTTGTATCACCCAATGGAATTTTTAATTCGTATTTCTTCACTGTCGTTGAATTATATGTTTGTTTAATCGTCGCCTTTGCAAAATCTAATAAGCTACCGCCATCTGCATTTGGTTGCGCAAGCTTTCCATTATTCACGATAAATCCTAAATCTTTATAGATCATTGCTACTTGCTCAGGTGTGTAAGTCTTTGCTAAATAGCTTTTTAGTTTATCTTCACTATCTAGTGACTGTGCCATATAACGATACTCGATTCCATCTTTTGTGAAAGTCTTTAATTCTCCAATACCTTCCCCACCCATTACTACGTACCAATATGCATTATTAGAATCACCAAATAGTTTTTTTGCGTTTTCCTGAGAGAACGAAATAGAATCATCTGCTTGTAAATGTGGTTTCTTATCAACGGATACAATTTTATATTCCATATAATCTTCTTTTGTCACGAGGAAATAAAGTGTATTTTCGCCTTCAGAAATTAAGCCTTCGCTTTCTTCGCCTTTCAACTCTACATTTAAATGAACAACAAATTCTGTTATTCCATTTAATCGAGCGATTTCTTCAAAATTGGTTGCATCTAAATATTCAATATCTTTGCTTAATGCCGTAAAACCAAAATCATTATTTTGAGCAAATAAAGTTTTAATGAGATCCGGGTTTTTTAATATAACATTAAATAATATAATCACAGGATTCATGTTTTGCGGGATATTGTACTGTGTTGGTAAGAAATCTTTGTTTAATGCACGAGCAAGATAAACAGCAAATTCACCCCTTGTCACTTTCTGTTTTGGATTAAATATTCCGTCCTCATTCACTGTCATAATTTCATTTTGAATCACCGCAGAAATATCGGAATAGGCAGCTGAATTTTGTGGTACATCCGTAATTTTAATATCTGTTGATGCTGAAAGTTTAAATGCTTGAACTAACGTTTCTGCCACTTCTTCTTTTGTCATTGATTTATTCGGTTGGAAGTTAGATTCCTTTGAAAAAATTCCAGCCTCAATAACCGATACAAACGTCTGATATGAGCCATGTTTTTTTGTTATATCTGAGAATTTTATATTTGTGTCTTCATTAGTTGTTAGATTCAAAGCATTAGCTAGCATTATAGCCATTTGCCCTTTTGTAATTGGTTTATTCGGTTGGAATAGACCATTTTGATAGCCTCCAACAACCTTTTCCTCAAAAAGAAAATCAATTTCGTTAGTACCCCAGTAATCTCCATTTACATCCTTAAATGTAGCTGCTGATACTCCAGTTGTACTAAATAGTAATACCCCTGTTAAAGATGATACTGCTAAAATTTTGTTAAAACGTTCCATTATTCTCTCTCCCCCAATTATTGGTTGTATTATCAAACCATTCCATTTGTCGTGTAATTTAGACAAATGTTTCATGGAACTAAAATTATTTTTAAAAATATTTGCAAATGAATTTAAAAAGCACCGAATTTGATAAACCTCTGCTAAATATAGTTTCTTAGGAAAATTAAGGGATGTATATTTTAACAAATTTCGGGAAAGCTTATTTTGTTTTTATTGCTTTTAAATGGAGGAGCGACATGAAAAAATCAACATGGGTATTACTAGCAGCAAGTATTATTATCATTTCTGCCTACCTACTGCTTTCAAATGGGCTATTTACAAAGCAAGATGAGACAATCCCCGTCTGGAAGGATGCGTCTAACAATGTAAACCAGTCCGGTGAATTAACAAAAGGACAACAATTTACACAAATTCTCACTAGTACTAATTGGCAAGGTACACGGGTGTATGATTCTGAAAACAATGATTTAACGGATGCAAATTTGAACTTTATTGGCCTTTCGAAATATAATGCTGAAACCTCTAGATATGAATTTTTTGATAAAACTACAAAAGAAAGCCGCGGTGACTACGGGGTCTTCTTTATAACAAATGATGGTAAAAACAGAGTGTTAATTTCCGAATCGACAGGCAACCAAGCAGTTGTTGAAATTACTGAGCTTACGGAGGATATGTTTACGTATAAAAGAATGGGTAAAGATGCAAACGGGAATGACATAGAAGTGTTCGTGGATCACATTCCTTACACTGAGACAGAGCTAACATTTACTACTCCTAATAAACTTTTGGAGACCTTTACAGGAGAGGTTGATAAAAATATTGATGGTGACGAAATTTTAGCGAGAACTTTATGGCAAGGTACCGTTGCATTAGATGAAAAGGGAAACGACGTATCAGAATATAATACAAACTTTTTAGGACTTGCTAAATATGATAGCAGCACAAGTAAGTATGAATTTTTCGATCCTAATACAGGAGAAAGTCGTGGAGACTATGGATATTTCAATGTTGTCAATGGAAATAAGCTACGAGCTCATGTTTCTCTAGGAGAGAATAAGTATGGCGCAATTCTTGAGATTACAGAGCTTAATGAGGACAAATTCACCTATAAAAGAAAAGGGAAAGATAAAGAAGGAAATGAAATTATCATTACTGTCGAACATGTACCATATGAAGGAAATTTAGAGCCTAGTTTTTCAAATTGATTATCGAGTGTAAAATATTAACTGTGTAAGTAGGGAATGCGTACGATTCCATACTTGCGCAGTTTTTTATTTAATAACATAAACAATACCATTTATAA
Source organism: Lysinibacillus sp. PLM2 (assembly GCA_023168345.1). Taxonomy (NCBI): domain Bacteria; kingdom Bacillati; phylum Bacillota; class Bacilli; order Caryophanales; family Bacillaceae; genus Lysinibacillus; species Lysinibacillus sp. PLM2. The sequence goes on from AP025689.1 coordinate 3,176,702, forward strand.
CATACATTATTTTCCAGATAATAAATTAAATGCTATTGAAGTTTTTAATGAATAAATAATAATAAATTATATATGAAATAAATGGGGAATATTAATTTAATTCCAACCATAATCCTAAATAAAATAAAAAACATATAATACAAATTATTACAGCTAATTACATAAAAAACGGAAAGCCATTTAAAGGGGAGATTTTTTGAATAAAAGGATAAATGTTTGGATTGGTACCTTGATATTGGTTGTTGTCGGATTCTTTGTTGTCTCTTATTTCTATAAAGAATATAAAATAAAATCACCATTGGATTCAGAATTCATGTCAGACATTTTAATTGCTGATATAGAACCTGAAAAAGCGATTGATGGAATTGATCATATTGTAATTTATTCTTTTGAAAATCATAAAACCTACTCGCTTAAAGATGAAGAAATAAAAATAATACTAAAAGAGCTAAAAGGAATAAAAATTAAACGGAAAAATATATTTTTTGAAACAATAGATAATCACTATGCAGTTGCCTTTGGTGGTACAACTAAAATAAAACCTTTTAATATGTTTGTTTCAAATGAAAATAGTGTAAAGTTTAATTTTGAACGTAATGTATTCAATATTGTAGAGGGTTCTTTTTTATATTCTTTAACTAATATTATAGAAAAGACTGCAAAAAAGGGCGAATAGGTAATCGAACGCCTTGTTTGCAGTCTTATGAAATACTTTCTATCACCTTATTAATTACATGATAGTGTTCTAGTTGTTACTCTTTGTCTTTCTGCTTTTCATCTTTTTTGGATTTCTGTTTTTCAGCCTTTTCATTTTTCTTTTCTTCGGCTTTTTCTTTAGCTTTTTCAGCCTCTTCCGCTGCTTTTTCCTTTGCTTTTTCAGCTTCTTCTATTGCTTTTTCTTTTGCTTTTTTAGTTTCTTCTGCTGCTTTTTCTTTTGCTTTTTTAGTCTCTTCTGCTGCTTTTTCTTTTGCTTTTTTAGTCTCTTCTGCTGCTTTTTCTTTTACTTTTTTAGTTTCTTCTGCTGCTTTTTCTTTTACTTTTTTAGTTTCTTCTTCTACTTTTTCTATTTCCTCTTCAACTGCTTCATTTAGTTTATCAGCAGCCTCTGAAGTTTTATTTTCATCTAATAGGTAACCATTCGCTTCAAGTTTTGCTAATTCTTTATTTACTTTGTTTTCAAGGCGGATTTTAGCTTTTTCAACATTTTTAGCTAGTGCTTCTTTTGCTTTTGGATTTTGCACTTTATCAAGTGCAGTTTGAAGTGCTAAAAGGTTGGAAGAGAATTTCGCTTCAAGTGCTGCTCTTGCAGATTCAATTGAAGTTACTTCATCATTTTCAGTTGAATCAGTTTCTTCATTTCCTTCTTCTTCAACAGCATCTATAGTTCCATCTTCCGTTTCTTCGTTAGCTTCCTCATCTTCAGATATTGCTTCTTCATACTTCTCAAGTGCTAATTCTTGTTCAGCTAAAGCTTCTTCTAAAAGCTGATTTGCTAACTCTTCATTACCTTCTGCAAGTAAATTTTCTGCTTCAGCAATTTTATCTTGTGCAGCACTGATTAACTTTGCTGCTTCAATCACATCGTCATTTTCAATAGCAATTTTTATATTTTCTAACGCATTTTTTAAGAAGTCTGTAATGCTAATTGGCTCGTTAGCAGCTTCATTTTCTAATGCTTCATCTGTTGAATTTTCTTCAGGATCGACAGTAGTTGTTTCCTCAGTTACCGCTTCTTCAGTTGTTACTTCCTCTAAAGTTGGTTGATCAACAGTTTGTTCTAATTCAGGAACTGTGTTTGTAGAGTCTGTTACTACCTCCTCTACATTCTCATCTTGAATTTCTTCAGTTGTTAGTTCTTCATTCGCAAATGCTTGTCCAGATCCAAAAGCAACTGTTGCAGCCATAAAACTTGTTGTGACAATTGTATATATTTTTTTACTCATAGAAAAATCCCTCCATTTATGTTTGGAAGAATCATAAGTCTACTCTATTTATACTTGAGTAGATTCGGATTCTTCATTTGGTAGGCCAGCCGTCATAGTTTCCCTTAGACCCGTACCTTTGCGTCTCTACCTTTCGACAGATTTGCCTTTTTCAAATGAGGAACCATTTTTCGTTCTCATTCTTAACCTAAATATATTACGAAAAATGATAAATTTCTATGATTAATATTTACCAAAATTATAGAATGAACATTTTTAAAAAGGTAGTTACTTTAATAGAATGAAGTAGTTAGAATTTCGCCTATGTTTTATTTTTGAAAACTCATAAAAAAAGAGGAAGCCAACATTGGGAATTTAGCTTCCTTTACTTTTATTCTGCTTGTTTGATCAATTCAAAATAATCATCATCCAAAATCGTTTGATTGTAAAAGTGTGAGTTCTTACTAAGTTCAGCATCCACATAATTTAACCCATACTGTTCAACTAATGTTCGTTCAGCCGAAAATAGATTTGTACCAAGACCTAAGCGATTTCCTTGAACTTCTACACCCATACTAGCTAATATTGTTGGATACATATCTAAGGAAGTGAATAATCTATTTTTTGCGCTAATTGGTTCTGCTACAGAATTAATGAATGTATTATAAATAGTCCGATTATATTCAGGATCAATTTTCCCATTATAATAAGCAGGGTCTTGCATACTTAAATGATCACCTAATAAAACGATCGTCGTGTTCTCATAAAATTCTTGTTCTTTAATCCAAGAAATAAAATCATATACTTGCTTTGAAGAAAGAGCATGAACATTTTCGTATTGTGTTTCATATTTTTGATCTGCTATTTCTTCTAAATAGCCATCAGGGAAATGAGTATTTACAGTTAAAAGTGTAAAATTGAAAGGCTCTTCATCCGCCGCTAACTCTAATACCTCATTTTTTGCCCAATTAAATAAATCGGTATCATCAAAGCCCCACCAAACTTTATCCTCTTCAGTCATTTTTCCCTCTTCGATAGCTGAATAATAATCGTAAATTTCGTAATCTCCATGGTTTTTAAAATAATTTGTACGTCCACCAAAGCTAGCATCTGAACCAACCATTAACTTCAGATTATATCCTTCCTTTTTCAATATATCTCCTAAAGTGTAGGCTCCTTCGAGGAAGTTATCAGACGTAGTATAACTATTTCGTTCAATTGGAATCTTTAATGGAATACCTGATGTTGTTGCTACCATTGCGGCTACAGTCCAACCCGTATTACTCACAGGATATGCACCGCCAATTTTATCTGAATCAGAGAAATTCAAATTTTCTAATGCTAAGTTTTTAAGCTCAGGAATTACATTATAATTCCAGCCACCACCACTCTCTTTATCTATAAAAGTATTTTCCATTGATTCCAAATAAATTACGATTAAATTACGCTTTTCTTCCGGAAAATTGATCGCTATATTTCGTCCATCCACATAATGTTCTTCAATAAACGTTGAATTTTCAAACGTTCTCTTAATATATTGGTCAGCACCTATTAAGAAAAATCCCATTACAATAGATATTAAAAACACCATTCCTGAATAAAGGATTCGGAAACGATTTGTCTTTGGTAGGAAGGTAAATCGCACATCCTTTTTTAATACACGAAATTCGATTGTTTTATTGATATAGAGGGATAGTAGAATTGGGATGAACAAAACGAGAATTACAATACTAAATCTGACTATATTTTCACTAATCCAATAGCCAAATAACCCTTCAGAGGTTCCATTTGCGCCATTTGTTATATAATATAGAATTTCATCAATTACGTATTTTTCATTTATGTATTTTGAAACTGTATAAATTAAACCTGCTAGTAATAAAAATAGACTGCTTATACTACTAACAAAAATCTTTTTCTTACTCATTACATTAACTCCATTTCACATTCGTACTAAAAACTAAAACACTGGAAATTTAATTCCTCCTCTTGTTGAATTATCCTAATTTCCATATTATTTCTACTTTCGTATATTAATAAACGTTAAAAACAAAAAAACGTTTCCTAATTAAAGGAAAACGTTTTATTTTTAGCGTCTTTTCCTTCCTAATAGAAACATCATGATTCCTATCAAGACTACACCAGCAATCCAAAACCAAGTAGGTAAACCATTCTCTTCCTTAGCAACAGTTACCTCTGTTTGCTGTTGTTCCACGAATTGATCAACATCTTCTCCACGAATTTGAAGCTCTCTTACTTCAGTAAATTCATTTCCCTGTACATTCCCATTTATACGGATAGTATACGTGCCGTCCTCTAACGTTTCATATCCCCATTGGATTGGAAATCTTATTTTCGACATTGGCGCCATTTTAAAGGGGTCAAAGCTTCCATTAAATAGTTCTTCACCTTTATCATTGTGTACAGAGTAGACTCCAGATATATCTTCTTGAATTTTTTGGGCATGATTCTCCATTTCAAGAAACACTTGTGCGTTTTCTCCATAAATCCCAGCATCCCCAATTAGGAAGTCTGTAGCTACTGTGTTTGGTAAGTTTAACTGAATAGCCATTGCAATGACCATTTCTGTGTTAATGGTAAAATTAGCAGTTCCCTCTTCTACTTCTTTTTTTTGCTGCATTGTATCGCCTTGAGCTGCTATCAATACACCACCTAGTAATGTCTCACCATCCGCTTCTGGTACTGTAATTTCAATCGGTACTGTCTTTGAGCCGTGCGGAGGTAGTGTTATGGTATCTTGAACCGTAATATTTTCTTTTATATGGATACCGTCTTCTAGCAATACTGTATCCTGTGAGTCAATCACTTCCTCATACATAATACCGCCGGTTGCATTCGTGTATGCATAGGCTGAAGCCAAACTTACATTTACTTCTTCGTTTTTGTTGTTAGTAATTTTAATTTCGATTGTTTGTTGATCACCTGGATTTACATTTAGATTAAAATAACCAATTGTCGCTGAATTATGATTTTCAGGATAAATAGGTTCAACAGTTAATGGCATATTAACATCATGAGCTTTTACAAGTACAGAATTGGAATACAATAAAATAAATAAGAACAGGTAAAGTAATGAAAAATAATGTTTAATATTCAAAGTTGAGTCACCTCATTTAGTTCTTTACCGAATAGGTTTTCCATAAATGATTAAACTAATATGACAAATTATAAAAATTTCTAGAATAAGCTTATTTAAATATTTAGGTACATATAAAAAAAGAGGCTATCCTATAATGGATAACCTCTAGATGATATTTATTATTATTATGGGCCAGTTGGGAATGTTACAGAAATAGTTGTAGTATAGTTACCCGCTTTAACGTCTTTTGGTAATAAGTTTAATGTTAATGTATTTGCATCAACAGTGTATGTTCCCATACCTTCATTTGTACCAGCTGATAAAATTACTAATCCATTCAGGTTGTCGATATTACCACCAGTTGTTGTAATTAACTGAGCATCACTTGATCCTGAACCTACTACTTCTGTAATTGAAGGTGCACCAATTTCTAATGAGTTTAGCGGTAAAACATTACCATTTGAACTATCAGTAAATTGAGTTGCTTTCATCACGATACTCCAGCCTTCGCCAGTTCCTCGTGGATCCTTCACTGTAAATGTACCTACTTGTGCATTAGTAGTTTGAGCCAAACCGTTTAATGTTACTCCTTCAAAGTTTCCAATTGTAGGTTGTGTCATATCTAACTGACTACCAGTTATAAGAGTTGATGATTCTGCAGCCATCACTGCATTTCCACCAATGATTGATGCACCTAAAATACCTACTGTTGAAACTGTTGCAAGAAATTTTTTCATATATAAAAGCCTCCTAGTTTTTTATAAAATAGTTTTATAGAAAGCTGAAGTTTTACATTTAAAATCTACTATTTTAATAGATTCGAATGTCAACTCTTGTAGGAGTATCATTCTTCATCCTTCAGCAACCCAGCCACCTTAGCTAAAGCCTTAGGTCTGTGGCTTTGCGTCTTTGTCTTTCAACAAATTTGCCTTTTTCGGAATGCGAACGATTTGGTTACTCTATCTCTCTCGTAATTTGTCGTTCATCACTCACTAAAGTTATATTAATATAAAATAATATAATTGAATAGACTTAAATTATGGTAATAAAACCACAGATTATTAATAGTTTTATAGTTCCTTCTATTATATTGATATATCTTTCACTCCAAATAAAAAAACTCTAGCTATTTCAGCTAGAGCCAGACTGTCGACAAACTCAAAAATTTAAGATTATCTACAGTCTTTTTTCTATATACAATATATTTTAAGAAATCGTCGATTTTCGTTACAGGCGCTAAACTTTCCTCGGGCACGGCCTCAGCCTTCCCCCTCCCTTCGCTCAGTTTGGGTCCATCGGCTCGTACTGTTCCAGTAGGAGTTTTTGCGCCTTCCTTTCCAATCGACTTATATCGGCTAGTACAGTAGTGTGACGCTTCTAATATTCTGTTATCGCCAATTCAAAGACAAAATATCACTTAAAAATGCTCGTGCTATGCATTGGCTGAACTCTGGATTTTGGGTCTGTATAATTTTTCGCGTAATTGACGGCAATAGGTGCCTCGCCTAATCCTACTGCGATTAGCTTTACTTTTCCTTCATATGTCACGATGTCACCAGCAGCATAGACCCCTTCTATATTTGTTTCCATTTTACGATTGACGAGAATTGAATTCTTCTCCATTTCAAGTCCCCAATTTTTTATCGGTCCAAGAGATGTAACATTGCCATAGTTCACAATGACATGATCCACTTCTAAAACTTCTTCTGAACTATCTTTTGATACAATAACAACTTTTTCAATCCGCTCATTGTTTCCTATTAATTCCTTTACTGCATAGGGAATTTTCACATTAACATTGGAATTATTTAATTTATTGACACTATCCTCATGTGCTCTAAATTCTGCTCTTCTATGGCATAGAGTTACAGTTTGGGCAATACCTTCTAACATTAAAGACCAATCTAATGCTGAATCTCCACCGCCACAAACTAATACCTTTGAATCTTTAAAATCCTGCAAATTCTTCACAGAGTAATGCAAGTTTTTGCCTTCATAAAACGGGGCATTTTCTAGATTTAATTTTCTTGGCTCAAATGCGCCTATTCCACCTGTTATTAAAATAGTTTTCGAATAGTGCGTGCCCTTATTGGTCGTCAGTTTAAAAATTTCATCTATTTTCTCAAGCTCCAAAACAGTTTCAGTTAAACATATTTTTGGATTTGCATATTTTGCTTGATTGACAAGATTATCAATAAAGTCGCTTCCTAAAATTTTAGGAAATCCTCCTACATCATAAATATATTTATCCGGGTATAGCTCTGTAACCTGTCCACCTAATTGCTCTAAACTATCAATAATTTTGACGCTCATATTACGCATTCCTGCATAAAAAGTTGCAAACAATCCTGTAGGACCAGCACCTATTATCGTGATATCAAACACTTTTTGATTTTCCATATTTTCTCCCTCATACTTTAATATCAAAAATGTATAAAATCCATGATTAACTTATTTCATAAACTCTCACACTTATCTACTTCAACAAAACACCGAAAAAGACCTTTTCATTTATTTCATTCAATATGTTCTCCAATTCCTCTTCTATTTATTAAGGTTTACGTTGGTTTATATATCACTTATTGCAATTAACAAAATGTAAACGAGTATATGCTTCCTCACATTAGAACATCTTATTAATACATATGATTACTCAGGAGGAATTGATTATGAAAAGTGCCTTCAGTCGTTTGGATGAATTGTTTGGAGATACATTACAAATTCTTGACCATATGAAAGTAGATTCTGAATATCAAGAAAAACTAGACCATATAATAAAAGTATTAAAAGAGCAAAAATTGAAGGTTGGAGAATTATCAAATTACATAGATGATAAGATGATTACTGCAGCATCTACTATGAAGACAATCTTGTATGAACTGAATAAAATAGTACTTCAATTAGAAGAAGGTTTATTAGAAGATTATAAAAAATCTACAAAAAATGACATTGACCAATACGAATCGTTACCGTTAGAAGAACAACAAGAACAAGCTGAGATCTACCATAATAAAATTGATTACTTAAGCGCTGTTAAAATTCGCGATAACATCAAAGAGATGCAAGAGATTTTAAATTCTTTAGAGAATTAATATGAGGAAAAAAAACTAATTTCATAAAAGGGGGATTAATTAAATGCCGTTTGTCATAACATCTCGATGTGTTCAGGAAAAAGCAGCTGATTGTGTTGATGTATGTCCTGTTGATTGTATTTTTGAAGGAGATGATCAATATTTTATTGATCCAGATATTTGTATAGATTGTGGTGCTTGTGAAGTCGCTTGCCCTGTACAAGCTATCTACCATGAAGATGAAGTACCCGCTAGAGAACAGCAATACATTCAAAAAGCGGTTGATTTCTTTCGTAACCAATAAATCTAATAAAAAAAGCTGTGTTAAATTAAACACAGCTTTTTACTATTAAGTTAATGGTTCATCTTTCATTCTTTGAATTGCATGTTTTCTACGTTCATTTTTGTCCTTTAGATTTTCAAGCTCTTCCGGAAAAGCGAATTCCATACTAACTTCAGCTTCTCGAATGTTTTCTTCCGTATTCTCAATCATTTCTTCTTTACTTACAAACTTTGCTCTATCAAATTGGTTCGGTTGATTTTGTTTAGCCATTTCTAAACCTCCATTACAAAATATAGGCTTAGTTTGTATTTCTTTGTGAAATTTATACTATTGACTTCTTTGTCTCTGATTATCACTTTTTCTAATGTCTTATAAATTTTCCCATCAAACATTCAATTATTCCTTATCAACATTATCCTTATTTATTGTTGTTGGCAAAGCTATGGATTTCAAATCATTTCCTGTTGGCTTTTGGAATAGTCGAATGCCAAATTCTGGCGCTACTGCAAAGAGATGATCAAAAATATCAGATTGAATCGACTCATATCTTGCCCATTCAACAGTATTTGTAAAAGCATATATTTCAAGTGGCACACCATTTTCACTCGGTTCTAGTTGTCTAACTAAAAGTGTCATATCATTTCGAATATCCGGATGGTTATATAGGTAATGGTGTGTATATGCGCGAAATACACCAATATTAGTTAATGCTCTTCCATTTACCGAATTACTTCTATCAATTTTATTCTTCCTATTATATTCATTAATTTCTTGTTCTCTTGATTCTACGTAATCTGAAATATAATGAATGGTTTTAAATTTCTCAATTTCATTTTGAGTACAAAAATTGATACTTGTTGCATCAATATAAAGTGATCGTTTAATTCTTCTACCGCCTGATGCTTGCATACCTCTCCAGTTTATAAAGGAGTCTGAAATTAATGCATAGCTTGGGATAGTTGTGATCGTTTTATCAAAGTTTTGAATCTTTACAGTATTTAAAGAAATATCAATAACATCCCCATTTGCCCCGTATTTTGGCATTTCAATCCAATCACCAACTCTTACCATATCATTCGTTGACAATTGAACCCCTGCAACAAGTCCAAGTATAGAATCTTTAAACACTAACATTAAAACAGCTGAAAGTGCACCAAAACCACTTAATAAAATAATGGGGCTTTCACCCAATAAGTTTGCAATTACTAAAATAATTCCTAGGATAAAAATAATAATTTTTGCGACTTGAATATATCCTTTAATGGGTCTCGCTTTTGAAACTTCAAAGCTTTGATAAATATCATTTATCGCATTTAAAAGACTATTTAATACAACAAGCAGAATTATGATGATATATGCTATAGAGAATTTTTCTATAGCCTGTTGGTATGCTGGGAAAGTCGATGCAAAGTAATATATTATAATTGCAGGTACTATATGTGAAAGTCTATGAAACACCTTTCTTTCTAATAAGATATTATCCCATTTATATTTATTATTATTTACAATATGTGTAATTAAACGGATGACAATTTTTTTCGTAATGAAATTTGCGATAACACAAATTAATAAAATAGATGTAATCATAATTGCGACTGACAAATAATTAACATAAGCTTGATCTACTCCATAAAAGAGCAGCTGTTTATTAATAAAATCCATGTGTTTCCCTCCTAAGTTCTTATGGTAACAAATATTTAGGAAGATGTAATGCGGTGGCATTTCATTCACTTTATTAATGGAAAATAAGATACAATATATATGGAAACCGTAATACAGAGGTGATTTCGTGTTAAACGAAGCAAGAAACATATTAAAACAATATTTTGGATATCCCAATTTTAGAGACGGACAATCAGACATTATCCAAAACATTTTAAATCAAAAAAACACACTTGGAATTTTACCTACAGGTGGTGGAAAATCCATCTGCTTTCAAATACCTGCACTTGTGTTTCAAGGAACAACAATTGTGATTTCTCCACTTATTTCTCTCATGAAGGATCAGGTTGATGCTCTTTTATCCTCTGATATTCCAGCTACTTTTATAAATAGTTCACTTAATCAAAGAGAAATAAATGATCGATTGACGCAAATTAGACAAGGAGAATATAAGCTTGTTTATGTTGCACCTGAACGATTCGATTCTGATTATTTTATAGACGTCTTGAATTCTATCCATATTCCATTAATCGCTTTTGATGAAGCACATTGTATTAGCCAATGGGGACATGATTTCAGACCAAGCTATCGGTCTATCGTTTCTACATTAAATAAATTAAACCAAAATCCTATTATTGTAGCTTTGACGGCAACTGCCACACCAAATGTAGCTGATGATATTCGGTCATTATTACATATACATTCCGACGATTCTTTTAAAACTGGCTTTGCCCGTGAAAATTTATCGTTCCATGTGATTAAAGGGTCTAACAAAAGAGACTTTATCGTTAATTATTTAAGAAATCATAGAAATGAGTCGGGTATTATTTATACTTCAAGCAGAAAAGAAACAGATGGTCTCTACAACTATCTCAAAATGCAAGGATATTCCGTTTCAAAATACCATGCAGGTCTTTCTGAAGAAGAGCGTAAGCAAGCACAGGAACAATTTGTATATGATGAAACCCAAATCATGATTGCGACCAATGCCTTTGGAATGGGTATCGATAAACACAATGTAAGATTTATTATCCATTATAATTTGCCAAAAAATCTTGAAGCCTATTATCAAGAGGCAGGTCGCGCAGGTCGTGACGGTGAAGAAAGTGCATGCTATCTTTTGTTTTCCAAACAAGATATCCAGCTACAAAAATTCCTTATTGAACAGTCCACTTTTGATATGGAAAAACGTGATCAGGAATATCACAAGCTCAATCAAATGGTTCTCTATTGCCATACAGAAGAGTGTCTTCAATCTTATATCATTCGTTATTTCGATCAAAACGAAACCGAAATGAAATGTGAAAAATGTAGCAACTGTAAAGATACACGTGAAAAGGTAGATATCACTCTTGAAGCCCAAATGATTTTCTCTTGCTGTAAACGAATGGAAGAGCGCTTTGGTGTGACATTGATTGCGCAAGTATTGAAAGGTTCCGCTCAAAAAAGAATCCGCGAACTAGGTTTTAATCAATTAACTACCTATGGATTACTGCGTTCACAAACAGAAAAAGAAATTACTGATACGATTAATTACTTATTAACTGAAGATTACTTATTTTTAACGGATGGAAAATATCCTGTTGTTAGGCTTACTGAGAAATGCATACCTGTTTTAAAGGGTGAACAAAGGGTTTGGATGAAAAAGGATGTCACTCCTATCATTGAAACTACTGATAGCAATGAAAGTGAAGAGTTATTCGAAATCTTACGAGCTTTAAGAAAGCAAATAGCTACAAATGAAAATGTCCCACCATTCGTTATCTTTGCAGATACAACATTAAAGGAAATGTGTCGCTACTTCCCAATTGATGAAGAATCAATGCTGAGAATAAAAGGCGTGGGTCAAAATAAATTTGCCAAGTACGGAGAAGCATTTATAGAAAAGATTAAAGAGTTTGTTTCGGCTAACAAAATAGAAGCTTTAGAAATGCCACCATCTATAGATAGCTCGACAGTTGATAAACCAAATGATAAACAAAGTCACATTATTTCATTTGAAATGTATACAAAAGGAATGAGCATCGATGAAATTGCTAAAGAACGGAAATCTTCTAAAATAACTGTCCAAAATCATATTATCCGAAGTGCTGAAGAAGGTCATGAAGTTGCATGGGCTGAAATATTTGATGAGGAAACTGAACTAAGAGTTTTAAATGCCATTCAAGAAATAGACAGCGCTAAGCTTAAACCCATTTGGGAAGCATTAAATGGTGAAGTTGATTATTTTACTATTCGAGCAGTAATCTGTAAAAATCAAACTTAAAAGTTGTTTATAAAAAATTCTAGCGCCTTCCTTTACTCGGTAGGCGCTAGTTACTTTTATTTAAAATGAAAACCTTGCTTTTTAAGTGTAGGACCAGTCACCTTAGCATAGGGATCGAATCTACTTTCATTGAAATGTGCCACTTTACTCGACCAATCACTTGAATCTTGCCCATTAGTTCGTTCAGACATATAGGATGAAATTGTTTTATCGTATTGATTAATCGCTTCCATTTGTACTTCTGCATTATATTTTTCTCTATGATAAGTTGCTTCAAGTGGTAGTCTTGGTTTTTGACTAGGGATGGCTTTTGTTGGATAACCCATTGCTAACCCTACCACAGGATAAACAAATTCTGGTAGCTCTAATAAATCGATAACTTCTTGTGGATTTTTTCTAATCCCACCGATTGGTACTATTCCGATACCCATTGATTCAGCGGCTGCTACAGTAGTACCTAAAGCAATACCCACATCAGTTGATCCAACTATAATAGCCTCAATGTCCTCGACAATTCGAAACTCTTTACCATTTTTTTCAGATGCAAGTTTTGCTCGATAAAAATCGATACAAAATACAAGAAAAACTGGTGCTTCCTCAACCCATTTTTGATTTCCTGCAGCCTTTGCCAATTCCACTTTCTTTTCGGAATCTCTGACTGCAATTACACTCACTTGTTGCCCATTTGTCCAATTCGGGGCTGCCATTGCGGATTTCATAATTATTTCTATTTGTTCTTCATTAATATCTCTCGTATCATATTCCCTTATTGACCGATGATTTCCTAATAACTTTATCACTTCATTCATTTTAATCACTCCCCACTTATACCCTACTAAAGTGTTGTTATACATTCAAATTATTTACAAACAAAGAGTACAAAAAAAGACCTAAGTCTGATTTACAGAACTTTGGTCTTAAATAAAAACTTTTGACATATTAAATTGCTGTCCAACCACCATCAACTTTAATTGTCTCACCTGTAATATAATTTGATAGGTCAGAAGCAAGAAACACTACTGCACCTGTTACATCAGACGGTTGCGATAGTTTACCTAATGGAATTCGTTTAAGTACATCCTCGTAAAATTCTTTATTATTAAACATCTTTTTCGTTAAGTCCGTCTCAATAAATGTTGGGGCTACTGCATTTACTTTTATGTTTTCTTTAGCCCATTCAATAGCAAGTGCTTTTGTTAACTGAACCATTCCACCTTTACTTGAACAATAGGCAGACCGATCTATATATCCAACAAAGGCCATTTGAGAAGCTATGTTTATGATTTTACCATAGCCTTGTTCTAACATATATTTGCCAGCTCTTTGTGAACAGAAAAACGCCCCTTTTAAATTAGTATCTAATACCCGGTCCCAATCCTCTTCGGTTACTTCTAGTGCAGACTTCGGAATATTTACTCCCGCATTATTTATTAATACATCAATCCCACCTAAAGTAGCAACAGTGTTATCTACCATCCGATAAATATCATCTACTTTTTGCATATCCGCAACTTCATAAAATGAATTTAGATTAAACTCCTTCAACTTATTCGTTGTACCTTCTAAATCCTTGGCATTTCTTCCTGATATCATGACATCTGCCCCTAATTTCGCAAAGGCTATAGCAATATCTTTTCCAATTCCTTTACTTCCACCCGTAATTAGGATTTTTTTCCCCTTTATCTCATCAAAGTGTCCCATATATTTCCCCTCCCTTTAGTATTCGTATTGTCAAAAATAATTTATATAAATCGCTAATAAATGTTGATTTTACAGTCTATTAAGCAAAAAAACTTGCCACCCCCTTAATTTTGGTGTTAGTTGAGGTTACCACACACAAAACTACCCAAAAAGGAAGTGACAAGTTTGTACCCTCAATTATTAGCGTATTTAATTGAATTTATCAAGTACCAATCAGAAATAATTAAAATTTTAATGATCCTAGTGTTTGGTAAGTCTGTGGGAAGTGTGCGTCCCGAACAGCCAATCAATAAAGAATACCGTAAGTTACAGGTCGATGAATTACCGATTATCCAACAACTTGAGAAGGTATCCTTTCAGGATATCAAACAAGCCTATTTCGCTAAACACGGTAAAGAATTAAAGCCTGTGCGAAGACATGCCAAATCGAAAACGAAAGTGCCAGAAAATCTCTACTGTCCAAAGTGTGGTGCACCTGCGGCGTATTTGTATGCCAATAATGGCGCGAATGGTCAATATCTTTGTAAGGCATGTGATTGCTTATTTAATCAACAAAATCGATACAAGAAAGAAGTTATTTTTCGTTGCCCTCACTGTATGAAGGCGTTAGAAAAAGTTAAGGAACGAAAAGACTTTCACGTCTGGAAGTGTAAATATAATCAGTGTTCTTTTTATCTATCCAATATCGATAGAATGAGTAAGGAAGAAAAAGCTCGGTTTAAACATGATCCACAAGCGTTTAAAATCCGCTATATTTACCGTGAATTTTTGTTTGACTATCAACCTTTATCTCCATTATCACCAGTGAAACCACGAGTAGATTTATCGAGAATTCAAGTGTCACAGCACACCCTAGGGTTGATATTGACTTACCACATTAACTATGGGCTTTCAGCCCGTAGAACAGCTGCATTGATGCATGATATACATAACATTTCTATTTCACACCAAACGATTCTAAACTACGTAAATAGTGTATCTATCTTGATGAAACCGTTCGTTGATCGTTATCCTTATGAACTATCGGATCAGTTTTGTGGCGACGAGACCTATATTCGTGTGAATGGGAAATGGCATTATTTATTCTTTTTCTTTGATGCGGCAAAAAAGGTGATTCTGTCTTATCGTGTTTCACAAAATCGCGATACATTGTCTGCGATTAAAGCAATTGATGATGTATTACAAAAGTTTAAGGAGATCCCTCAGGATCTAAATATAATCGTAGACGGCAATCCCATATACTTATTAGCCCAACACTACTTCGCACGACATGAAATTTGGTTTGATGTGACACAAGTAATCGGCTTAACAAACGAAGATCCTGTATCAGCAGAATACCGTTGGTTGAAGCAAATAATTGAACGCCTAAATCGAACGTTTAAAGGCACTACCGTGCCACGACGGGTTTTGGATCCGAAACGGGATCAGTTTCGTTTGTGACAATGTTTGTGGCCTATTTCAATTTCCTTCGACCACATGCAAAGCTAGAAAACCGTGTGCCAGTCATGATTCCAGCACTGGAAAAGATGCCACATATGCCTGCACGTTGGACAAAACTGATTGAACTTGCCCAACAAGAGCTAACTGCATAACCGCCTGCTTTTTTTAGCAGAGCCCTCAAACAACAGCATACAAGACAATCGGCGTAGCGAACTCTTGACAAACCGAATGGAGGAAAAGGTTAAAATTGGTATTGGGCGAGGGTTATTTGGTGTGCCTACTTTTTTCCCTTCGCCCTCAAAACAAGGCGCAACCTTTTCCGGAATGTTTGTCAAGAGCGATTGTCCACTCGTTCGAAGCGTAACTTTCGTCTAATTTTTTGTGATTTTCAATTTTTCATAGAAGTTTTGACACTACCTTAGTATTATGGAAATCATATCAATGGATACCATAAAAAAACAATAAGTTGTTTTCCTCATAATAAAAAAGCAGTTGAAAGTTCATAGAAACCAACCTTCCAACTGCATGAATCTTCTATATTCATTTTATTAATAATGCTAACTGTATATTATTAAATAATCCCTTGCATACGTAAAATAATCTCTGCAATTATGGCTGATCCCAAGAATGTCCCTAATAGGACGAACATCCCAACAATGATGGTTTTCCATCCTAATTTTGCAAAGTCAGTCCATGAACGGCCAATTGAGATACCTGCGTAAGCTAAAATAGGTGTTGCGATAGCTAGTAAATTTACTTTGGATGTCCACTCGACAATTTGTTCGGACCCCGGTACACCTGGAATGGTTATTATAAATGCTAAAATACCAATATAGGCAATACTCGGTATCCCTTTATAAGGATTTATCCTATGAATGATTAATCCGATTAAGATAGTGCATTTGGATAATCTTAGTTTAAATTAGTTTAGCATTATTTTACAAAATATTGTTTATTTTAGTTATTTCATCCTATTATCTTTATTCTTTGTTTGGTACCTTATCAACGATAAAGAAACGAAATCCCTCCACATTTTATTAAATGGTCACAAGAAAATGTTTAGTGCATTTTCACTATTTCCAGTTTCACAAAACGATACTTTCTCCTGTTTATTTTTTGAATATTTAGCAGTTACTATATATTTGGGAGCTTTTTGGTGAAGTAATATTACTTACCTGTTTCTTACAGAAACAAAGGTGTGGAGAGGAGCAGATTCGAAAATGAAATTTTTGTCATCGATATTGTATGCGTTTTTCATTCTACTCGTGATATCGGGATGTAGTGGCTCTAATGGAACTGAGGTTCAAAATGAAAATGCAACCGATACTGAAAATGCACAAGAAAATACTAAGGAAAATGAAACTGAGGAAAATTCAGATAATAATAATGAAGAATCGGAAGAATCTTATAACGAAGCTGATTTAATCGAGGCAGTTGAGACTGGACCTGTTTATCCTGAAGTCGACTTCCAAAATATAAACTGGTTCTTCGGAAGTCCAGACCGACAACCAAATGGAGGTATTTGGGTTTATACAGCTGAGACTATACCTTCAGGATTCGATGATACAGTTGATTGGGAAACAAAGGATTTGTTACTTGTTCAAGTAAATGATCCTAAATATGTTGATCATGAAATGGAATTTAAAGCATTACAAATACTAGAAGATGATGTAGTGAAAATCATAGTAAGCCTTGAACCTGATGAATATAGCTCAGATAAAGAAGTCGCAAGAAGATATGCTTCGGTTGAAAAGGGGCAGTTAGAAGGGAAAAAATTCATCGTAGAAACGGTAGAAGGTGAGAAAGTAGATGTAGGTCTACAAGTAAAAACGAGCGAAATTTCCGGCAGTAAATAATCATAAACAAATAATAAAATAATAAAAAAATGGTTATGCAGCTTAAGCTAACCATTTTAGAATGTAGACAAACTCGAAATGAAATGGGAGCTTGTCTACATTTTTTTAATACCTTTAAGGTTTATTCAAACGTTGGATTTAGGCTTGAAAGCTAACAATGGTTCCTCGCAAGCTCGCTCGAAGACATTTCACTTACCCTTGAGCGAGTTTTGTCCTCGAGAAGCTCGCTCGTAGACATTTCTCTCGCTCCTCGGCACCGTTTTGTCCTCGACAGGCTCGCTCGTGGACATTTCTCTCACCTTTGAGCGAGTTTTGTCCTCGAGAAGCTCGCTCGTAGACATTTCTCTCGCTCCTCGGCACAGTTTTGTCCTCGACAGGCTCACTCGTGGACATTTCTCTCGCTCCTCGGCACAGTTTTGTCCTCGACAGGCTTTCTCGTGGACATTTCTCTCACTCCTCGGCACAGTTTTGTCCTCGACAGGCTCGCTCGTAGACATTTCCTTCGTTCCTCGCCGGAGTTTTGTCCTCGACAAGCTTTCTCGTGGACATTTCTCTCACCTTTGAGCGAGTTTTGTCCTCGAGAAGCTCGCTCGTAGACATTTCTCTCGCTCCTCGGCACAGTTTTGTCCTCGACAGGCTTTCTCGTGGACATTTCTCTCGCTCCTCGGCACAGTTTTGTCCTCGAAAAGCTGTCTCTTCAACTATTTTTCACTCATTTGAAAGGGTGATTGAGTATTTGATTCTCCTTTTATCACTTCAACTATAAACACAAATAAAGGAATACCTATTACTAATCCCCATGCACCAAATAATAGTTCGCTAACCATTAAAACCATGAATGTAAAGAAAATTGGTAATTTCATCGTAATGGAGTATAGCTTAGGGTTTAAAATATAAGACTCAATAGCATGAATGATTAAAATCATCGCAAATACGTAGAACACATAATATAACCCACCAATTTGAAAAGCAATAATAGAAAGTGGAACTAAGGATATTGTTACACCTATAACAGGCATTAATCCTAAGAAAAAGATCATAATGGCTAATCCTAAAATATTTGGAAATCCTAATATGATCAACCCAATAACAGACAATACAGTATTCACAAGGGAAATCATAATTTGAACTTTAATAGCCAACCCAAAGGTGTTTAAAAAACTGTTCCCAAATTTAACTACTTGATCAAAAATCTTTTCTGTTTCACTCGTTTTAAAAGATCTTGAGAAAGCTTTAATTTTA
This sequence comes from Lysinibacillus sp. PLM2, assembly GCA_023168345.1. NCBI lineage: Bacteria > Bacillati > Bacillota > Bacilli > Caryophanales > Bacillaceae > Lysinibacillus > Lysinibacillus sp. PLM2. The sequence continues at coordinate 3,195,245 of AP025689.1, forward strand.
TCAATTTCTAAAATAAAGAAGAAACTTAACAACAACGCTATGAAAGCTTCTAATAAAAATGTACTCACATGAGCTGTTGCGTGTAATATATTGGCACCAATATCCTCTAATATTCCTTCCATATCGAGGTTTTGTATAAATCCATAAATTTGATCTGGAATCATATAACTATACGGTTCTAAACTAAAGGACGAGCTTTGGTTAATTATTGCTGTTAACTGATGAATTGCTGAAGGAAGGTAAAGATAAATTATAAGTCCAACAACTGCGACAATCACGCTATACATTACCAACGCTAGAAGCTTTGGCCGCTTTAACTTTGAAGGTAAAATATGTAAAACTTTCACAAATATCGTATATGCTAAGTATGTAAAAATAAATGTTAACAATAAAAAATTTAATGCATTTTTAAAAAAGAACAAAAGACCAATAATAACTAAGATGATCATCCATTTTAAGTTTACCCTATCTCTTAACCAGCCCACTTCTCTATCCCCTTACTTACTCAGATTAAAACAGTAATCCAATTCAAGTTAAATAATATACTTGTATTATGTTTGAAAATGAACTAAAATGCTACAAAGTTTATGTAAAATTTAATAAAATCGTAGCACGAAAAGACAAATTCAGACAATATTAAAAATTCAAAATCACCATTTTTTCTTTCTCTATATTATCATTCTATATGAAAAAATATTGACCCATTTAAAATTACTTTGATTTTCGAATGATGGTAGAGATAAAATCCTATTTTTCGAGTAGTCATCGGAGAGTACAATGAAAATCACATCTTTAAATCACATAAAAAAGACAGGGAGTTACCCCTGCCATTTTACCAATACTAAATGCTAGTGACTACAAAGAGCTCAATCCTCACTACTAATTCTTATGACGTGCAGTTGAAGATCCTTTTTTTCTTCTTTGCTCATCTGGGAATTTTGGTTTTTCTTTAATTTTCTTTTTTGAAGCATGTGAGTCTTTAACCATGATGTCCCCTCCATTTAGTATAAGTATAGGTATACTGGCTACTCTAAAATCGAATGCTTGTACTTAATGCCAAAACTCAGTTCTAATTGTTGACATTAAGTAAAACAACAAAATAGCCAGTATTATTTTAACCGCTATTTTTGTAATCATTCTTTAAGAAACGGATTTCAATCTTTTTGTTAATGAGCCCCTCAATACTCATATAAGCTAAATGAAGTGGGTATCTGCTATCGGACAATGATAAAAGCGATTGATTATCAATTTGCAAGTTTCTTCACTGTTGAATACAAAAAAGCTGTTGAAAATTTGGTTTCCCAACTTCTCAACAGCTGTTGTTTCTGATTTTTATATAATTAATCATCTTTCTGATTTTTCTCTACTATAGCATTTACTACAACTGCAGCAGAAGCATCTCCAGTTACATTTAAAGATGTACGCATCATATCTAAGATTCGATCAATACCTGCAACAAGTGCAACTGCTTCAAGCGGTAAACCAACTGCAGTTGTTACCATTGTAAGCATGACTAATCCAGCACCAGGGACACCTGCTGTTCCAATTGAGGCAAGCGTTGCTGTTAATACAATGATTAATTGCTGCATAATAGAGAGTTCTACTCCCATAAATTGAGCGATAAATAATACACACACACCTTGATACAATGCTGTTCCATCCATGTTTATCGTTGCACCCAAAGGAAGAACAAAGCTACTCACTTTCTTTGAAACCCCTAAGTTCTCTTCAGTATTTTTAATTGTAATTGGTAAGGTCCCAGCACTACTCGACGTACTAAATGATACTAAGCTTGCTGGAGCAATCCCTTTGAAAAATTTAATTGGGCTCATTTTTGCAAAAGACTTAACCGAAAATGAATAAACTAGTAATGCATGAATGATACATCCCACATAGACAATTAGTATTAATTTTATCAATGGGAGAAGTACAGAAACTCCATACTGTCCAACTGTTGGTGCGATAAGTCCAAATACACCAATAGGAGCAACCTTCATCACTATACCTGTAATTTTATACATAATTTCAGCTAGTTGATCGAAGAAATTATAAACAGTTTTTGTTTTCTCTCCGAGAGTTGCAATAGTAATACCAAGGAATAAAGCAAAGAAGATAATTTGGAGCATATTTCCCTCTACCAAAGAAGCAAAAGGATTTGTTGGGATGATATTTAATAATGTTTCAACTACTCCTGGAGTAGTTGTTGGTTCAGCTTGTTCAACTGATGATAAAGATAAATTTAGACCCGATCCAGGTTTGAAGATGTTTGCAAGAATAAGTCCGATTGTTACAGCCACTGCTGTTGTTGCAAGATAATAAACAAAAGTAATGCCACCCATTTTTCCAATGCGTTTAATATCACCCGTTCCAGCAATTCCTACAACTAAAGATGCAAGAACTAAAGGTACCATTATAAATTTAATTAGTCGTAAAAATAAATCCCCAAGTGGTTTAACGATTTCAATACCCGGCCCAACAATAGCACCTAAAATAATAGCAAGAATAAATGCTATTAAAATTTGCGTAAGCAGACCTATTTTTTTCATCATATCGCTCCCCTAAAGTATGAAATAATTTTACTTACTTTTCTCGACTAGATGGAAACGTTTTCATTAAAGAAATTCATTGTTCTTAAAAATATGAAGTAAAATAGAGATTCTCGAATTCCCCTACAGATACTAACCGGGACAATATCTCAGTAATTCCAAATTAACAGGATTTTGTTGTGATTCACTCCCTTCAATCAATAGATATCACATATTGACAGTGTCCTTAAACCGAGGAGGATACCCTATATTTAGTTAGATAAAAAATCCGTTTAATACTGAGGTATAATATTTTTTAATTGTATTTCATCCTATGCTTTACATTACTTTGATTATGTATAATTAAAATTACTGTTTTTATGTTGATTTTCCAATGTAAACAGTTTTATTTTGTGAAGCCAATGTAACACTTGTGCCTTAGTTGATAAACAAGGGAGCAAAGAAAGAGCTTATTATCACCCCCTTGATTAGATTATTTAAGATGATCGGTTAGTAAATTCACTAGCTTATCTCTTTTATAAACGACAAATTTAAAGACTTTTCCATCTTTTGTTTTAACAATCATCCGATTTGGAATAATTTTCATTGTACTTGCTTTGTCAACTGAATCAATATCACTTATCAAGATTTCAGTTGTTCCACCTTGAATATTTAATTTATGAGCTTTGAATATTAACCTTTTATCTGTAATCGTTAATTGCCCTCCAACAGCTTGCACCCCTTTAAATAAATTAGCCGGCGTTTTCTCAACTAAAAAGTTCTCATTTGCTTGAAGGTTCACTGTCATATTCTCATTCTCCCTTATGAATAATTTAGTAGCTTCATATTCATTATTTTCCTAATAAGTCGCTTCCATATTACGGAATGCATATAAAAATTATCCTATATATTTCTATAGATAGGTATAGGGATTATTATTTAAAAAACCTTGTATTTGAGGTGCGGATAGAACTATGAGATCAGCTTGCTTATAAGACTCTCCGCTTATTTTAAAGAAGCCATTGTCAGCATATTAATTTTGAAGTCAATCTACAAAAGTTGGGATTAATAAATGATAAATGAAGGAAAGAGAAAAAAGTGATGTAGTTCCCCTTTTTAGGAGCTAATCACTTTTAGTTAACTTTATTGTAGATGTAAAAGAAAAGGATATTATATCCCGGGCTTATGTTCGTTTAAAAACTTTATAAAATCAGCACCTACTTTCGATAAAGGTTGTGACTTTTTATAATACAACATGATATTTCGAATAGAATTATCATCATCAATTTTATAGAAATACAAATTATTCGTTTCCTCTAAATAACGTGTTATTCCTGCACGAACAAAGGAAATTCCCTTTCCATTACAAGATAAATAATAGGAGGTTAGCAACTGATCAAGGTACATCGACACTTTAGGAGTAAATCCCGCCTTTCTACACATTTTTAAACTTCTTTGATACATATCGTTACCCTTTTTTAATAATAAAAAATTCTCATTCTTAAATTCACTCAAATTCACCTTTGGAATTGTTTCGTTCAGGTATTTTCCACTACCTAATTCCTTAAAAGTTAGGCGATATTTCGCCAGCTTAGTGTTAATTTCATAAGCAGCTGGAACTGCCAGAACGATTTGTTCTTCTGCCCATACAGAAGAGTCGAAAATTTTAGGATCTCTTTTTTCAACATCAATAATAATATCCATTACTCCTGATCTTAGGCATTTTACTAAATCATCTGCATTTGCCTCCATCAGGTTTACTGTATAATCCGGGTATTCTTTCTTAAACTCTTGAACGATTGTTGGCAAAGTATAGGCACAAAAGAAGGAAGCTCCTCCTACATTAATCGTTTTTCTATTATTATTTTGAAAACTAATAAAGTAAGTTTTCATATCTTTTTCTATTTCCATGATTTTCTCTATGCATTCAATATAATATTCTCCTACCGGCGTTAGTTGAACTGGATTACTACTTCTATCGAAAATAGGAAGTCCAATTTTTTCCTCTACCTTTTTAATCGCTGCGCTAAGCGCCGGTTGTGATATATAAAGCTCTTCCGCCGCTTTAGAGAAACTTTTATTTAAATAAACCGCGTAAACATACCCCATATATTTCAACATAACATTCCTTCCCCCTCTTTTTCACTTACATATTATTAGACTATCATTTTAAACAATTTCTGAATATTCTAATTATTGTTGTTTAGTCTGCTACTATTTATATGAATCGTCAAAGTTAAATGTTGACTATCTTTAAAGAACACATTTTCTATATAACTAAAAATATATATGCTTATAAACTTTTTGATATTTGAGTATACGATTGAATTTACTTAATATTATAACAACTGAAGGAAGACGATACAAAATGTGTAAACTAGTTCTAAATCTCTTAAACGAGAAGTGAACAGTACACCTTATCGTCTCTTAAATAAGAAAGGGAGGGTATAAATGAATTTGTTAGAAGAAAAATTTTCAAGACTTGGGGCTGAAAATGCACCTGGACAGGAAGGGCGCCAAGACACTACTAAAATTCTACTTCGAGGGGAAAAAATTCCCGGTACACCAGTTGATTTTTCCCATGGTGATGTTGATGCGTTTGAACCAATACCAGGGTCTTTAGAACATTTCGTCGAAGGAGTTCGTATTGGAGGTAAACAAGCTTACACTGAATATCGTGGTAGCAAAGTAATTCGTGAAAATATTGCTACAAAGCTTTCTAATTTTACAGGCGTCATTATAAATGAGGACAGAAATTTAATTATTACACCAGGAACACAAGGTGCTCTTTTTTTAGCAATGGGAGCTACGATTTCTAGAGGGGATAAAGTTGCAATTGTAGCACCGGATTATTTTGCTAATAGAAAACTTGCCGAATTTTTTGAAGGTGAAATTATTTCCATCCAAATGGATTATTTAAATACAAGCACCTGCTCAGGTTTGGACTTAACACAGTTAGAGGAAGCATTTAAATCTGGGGTTAAACTCTTTTTATTTTCTAATCCTAATAACCCTACTGGGGTAATCTATTCACAAGATGAGATTCACACGATTGCTAAACTTGCACAACAATATGGGGCCACTGTTATTGTAGACGAACTATACTCACGTCAAATCTTTGATAACCGATCTTATTCACATCTGTGTGCTCAAAATATTATAGATAACGAAAATTTGGTCACTATTATGGGCCCATCGAAAACAGAATCATTAAGTGGATACCGGCTAGGCGTCGCATTTGGATCCTCTAAAATAATTGACCGTATGGAGAAATTACAAGCTATCGTGTCTCTTCGTGCGGGAGGCTATAGTCAGGCAGTACTAAATTCTTGGTTTTCCGAGCCAGAAGGTTGGATGAATCGAAGAATTGAACAGCACCAAGCAATCCGCGATGATTTGCTTGCCAAGTTCAATGCTGCCCCGGGCTTTAAAGTTAGAGCGACAGAAGCAGGGAGTTATATCTTTCCAAAACTACCTGAGTTAGACGTTTCAATAAGTGAATTCGTGAAGATTCTACGTCTACAAGCAGCGGTAACTGTAACACCTGGTACAGAATTTGGTTCACAGTTTACCGATAGTTTCCGGATTAACTTTTCGCAAAATCATAAAGCAGCGGTTGAGGCAATTGATCGTATCATTAAGGTGGTGGAACAATACCGAAAATGAATACTATAAATGAAAAAAATAATCCAACTCCACAGGGAAATTATGTTCCAGCTACACGGTTTGGAAATCTAATTTACACAGCAGGAATGACACCTAGAAACAACGGCGTACTAATACAAAGTGGCAAAGTTAGTGCATATCAATCTGCAAGCACCTATAAAGCAGCAGTCAGGCAAGCAGCTGCTAATGCTCTAACAGCAGCTGAAAATATACTTAAAGAGCAAGAGTATATCGAACAAGTACTGACACTCACTGTCTATATCAATGCAGATGCTAATTTTACATCTCATTCTAGTCTCGCAGACTATGCTTCTCAATACTTATATGAAGAATTAGGTAGCGTAGGTATCGGTAGCCGAGCTGCGATAGGCGTTTCCTCTTTACCAGGTAACGCACCAGTAGAAATTCAATTGGTTGCTGCAGTTTTTTCACCATAGTTTATAAAACCTTCACTCTTTGTATTAGTTACACAAATGCAAGGCATTCTGTATCTTTTTCAATGCTTTTTAAATTTATAAGCAGATTTCTATTAATAATGTATTACTAGTGGAAAACTACTGTGTTCCATTCTCCAAGATTAAGAAATTGTAATTAATAATTTTAACAAGGGGGATTCAAAATGAAATGGTGGTTTACAAGACAGTTATATATTCAAATAGCTATATGCACAATAATTGGTATTGCTATAGGTTTAATCTTCGGGACAAATGCTTCGATATTAAAGCCTATTGGGGATATTTTTATTAGACTTCTCCAATTTCTTGTAGTGCCTTTAACATTCTTCTGTTTGATTGCTGGAATTACAAAAATGGAAGATATGCGCTCTTTTAGGTCTGTTGGGGGGAAAATAGGTTTATATTTCGTTGCTACTAGTCTACTAGCTACCTTAGTCGGAGTAATCATAGCATTGATACTTGGACCAGGTAAAGGTACCGTAGGATTACTAGAGTCTACTGAAAATGTTGAGCCAGTTGAATTTAGTTTTATTAATCAGGTTATTGGATGGTTTCCAACAAACATAGTTCAATCAATGTCTGAGACTAATATGCTTCAAATAATTATAGCGGCAATCATTATAGGTGTAGGCTTGCTTGCATTAGGTGACCACGCATCCGGCTTAAGAAAGTTAGCTAACGAAGGCTCCGATTTAATGATTAAGATTACAGAATTTTTAATGTACCTCTCTCCTTATGGCATTTTAGCGTTAGTTGCAAACATGACAGGTACATTAGGCACAGATTTACTTGCAGAGGTCGGCATCTTTATTATTTCTGATTATCTTTCTTTATTAATTGTTTTATTTATCATATATCCTCTAATTTTGAAGTTATTTGCGCGAAAAAACCCTCTAGGATTTTACAAGAAAGTTTCACCCGTCATGTTAGTTGCTGCCAGCACAACTTCTAGTAATGCAACTTTACCTGTTTCAATGAATGTCGCAAAAAATAGCCTGGGTATCCCAGAAAAAATTTATGGTTTCACCCTCCCTCTTGGAGCAACAGTCAATATGGATGGAATGGCAGTAGCATTAGGGGTCATATCGGTTTTCGCATCAAATTTATATGGAATACCTATTACATTTTCTTCAATCTTCCAATTTGTATTTCTTGGATTAGCCCTTTCAATCGGTGCTGCAGGTGTTAAAGGTGCCGGAGTTATCATGTCGACGGTACTACTATCTACTATTGGTCTTCCACTTACTCTTGTACCAATATTAGCGGCAATCTGGCCTATTATTGACATCGGACATACAACAACCAATGTAGTAGGTGATTTGACTGGAACTACTGTTGTAGCCTCCCAGTTAGAGATGGTTGATATGGAAGTTTTTGAAGATGTCCCACAAGTTGAAAATGAACGTACTTTGGAGAAGGTTTAATATGTTTCACAGTTATGAAAAATACACGCTTAGGAGGAATAATAATGAGCAACCAAAATACTGGCGCCTTATTCCATGCTGATTTACAAAAAGAAATTAAAGAGAAATTTTACTATGTAGATCAAGATCATTTAGGAAGAAAAAGACTCTTCTTCGAAAATTCAGGGGGATCACTACGTTTAAAGTCTGCAGTAGAAGCTAAAGAGCAATTTGAAAAAATCCCTGATTGTCCAGATAGAAATCATGATACATCAAAAATGCTTCAAAAAGTTAAAGAAGAAGGTATACGCGATATTCTACAAATAATTTGTGGCGCAAAAAGTGGTGCATTAGTAACTGAACTAACTGCATCTCAGGTAATGTTTCAAATAACACGAACAATAATTGAAAATGTCCCTGGAACTAACGTTGTTACTACTTCCATAGAGCATCCATCGGCTTATGATTCTGCACAATATTATGCCGAAAAAACAGGAAAAGAGTTTCGTGTTGCTATGGCAAACCCTATAACAGGTGGCGTAGATACAGAGGAAATTTTAAAACATATTGATGAAAATACATGTTTATTGAGCGTAATTAGTGCATCGAACATTTCGGGTAATATATTAAATATAGAAGAGATTGTAAGAGAAGCTAGAAAAATCAAACCTGATTTATACATTATTTCTGATGCAGTACAACATATGCCTCATGGTGTATTAGAAGTAGATAAATATCAACTAGACGGCGTCAATTTTGCTCCTTATAAAGCATTTGGTATAAGAGGTTGTGGATATGGATATATCTCAGATCGGGTTGCCAAACTTCCACATCATAAATTATTAGCAAAACCTGAAAATGAATGGGAGCTTGGGTCATTTCCACATTCAAATTTCGCAGCAATCAGTGCAGTAGTAGATTATGTTTGCTGGATTGGTGAACAATTTACAGACTCTAAAGACAGACGTAGTTTATATGTTGAAGGCATGAATCGTATTCACCTTCACGAAAGAGCATTATTATATCGTTTGTTGGAAGGAACAAACGAAGTACCGGGATTACGTTATATTAATGGCGTGAATGTTTTGTTAGATACAGAGGATCTACATGATCGAGATTTGATTTCAGCAATTAGCATAGATGGTATAGGTTATACCGAAGCAGTAGCCCAATATTACAAACGCGGAGTTACGGTATTCGAACGAATAAATACAAGTCTGTATTCTAAACGGATTGTTGAATCATTAGGCATAGATGGGGCTATTCGGGTTTCACCGTTACATTGTCATGATGCAAACGATATAGATGAATTTTTAAAGATTACTTCTGAATTAGCTCAAGACATCCCAAGTATATTAGTGAAAGCATAAACGCCTAACATCATACAGATAATTACAATTCAAAAAACTCACAAACATTAAAGTCTGTGAGTTTTTTTGTTTGTACTTAAACGTTAGCAATGTAATGTTATTATTCAAATAACAGCCGTCACATTTTTTATATTTCGACCAGCTTATTTTCCTGAATCGTTAATACCGACGATAATAGTTTCTTTGTATAGGCATGTTTAGGTGTTTCGAAAATATCTTTTGTTTTACCCACTTCAACTATTTCCCCTTTATACATTACCGCTACTCTTTCACACATATAACGAATAACAGACATATTGTGAGAAATAAACATGTAAGTTAGTTTTCTTTCTTTCTGCAATTCTTTTAATAAATTTAATACTTGGGCTTGAACAGATACGTCAAGTGCTGACGTTGGTTCATCTAATACGATAAAAGAAGGATCGGTTATTAAAGCCCGCGCAATAGCAATACGCTGTCTTTGTCCTCCACTAAATTCATGAGGGAGACGATCGAGATGCTCTTCTTTTAATCCAACACGCTTAATTAGTTGAATTAATTTGTCCGATTGTCCTTTTATCTTCCTTTCCGATTTAGGTAAGGCTAATAAAGGCTCCAAAATAATATCCTTCACTCGCATCCTCGGGTCAAGGGAGCTTTGTGGATCTTGGAAAACAGTTTGAATTTCACCTGGTCTTACCCGAGTGTATTTGTTTCTGTTCCACAATGACTTCCCCTGATAGGTAATCGTACCGCTTGTTGGAGCTTCAAGACCAATAATCATTTTTCCTAGCGTACTTTTTCCTGAACCAGACTCACCTACTATGCCCAATATTTCTCCCTCTTGAATTGTTAAATTCATGGATTGGACAGCCTTCATGCTTTGACTAGCAGTAGTATATACTTTTTCAACCTGAGTAATTTCAATCATACAGTCACCTTCTCTAACCAGCATGAGACCTGATGTCCTACTCCACTTTCCCTTAGTCCTGGATGTTCTTTTCTACAAATATCCATCACTTGTTGACATCTATCGGAAAAGGCACATCCGGTAGGACGGTTCAATAAATTCGGCGGTTCACCTTCAATTGCTTGGAGCGGCTCATGCGGTTCCACCGAATCAGGTAAAGCTTGGAGAAGGGATTTTGTATAAGGGTGGCAAGGTTGATGTAGTACCTCCTCTGTATTCCCACTTTCAACTACTTCCCCAGCATACATAACAATAATTTTTTCACAAATATTAGCGACAACACCTAGATCATGAGTAATAAATAAAACAGAGGTTCCTCTCTTTTCATTTAACTCTTTTATTAAATTAATAATTTCATATTGAATCGTCACATCTAAGGCTGTTGTTGGTTCATCTGCAATTAACAAATTTGGTGGCGCTGCCATTGCAAGGGCAATGACAACTCGCTGACGCATTCCACCACTTAATTCAAAGGGATATTTTTGGGCAACGAGTTCTGGGTTATCGATATGAACTTCCTTCAATGCTTGAATAACCGCTTCTTTTGCTTCCTGTTTAGATAACTTACGATGCTTCTTTATTACATTGTACAATTGTTTTCCGATTTTCATCGTTGGTTGAAGGGCTGTCATCGGTTCTTGAAAGACCATTCCAATTTCTTTTCCTCTTAAGGCCTGTATTTCCTGTTTTTCTAACTGTAATAGATTCAATCCATTATATAAAATTTCACCTTGAGCAATCATAGCGTTCTCTTCAAGCAATCCTAAAATTGATAAAGCTGTAATGGATTTACCTGAACCTGATTCGCCAACAATTCCTACGATTTCTCCTTGGTTTACTTTAAGATTCATATTTTTCAAGGCTTCAGTTGTGCCACGCATTCCTTTAAAATGTACATGCAAATTTTTGATTTCAAGTAACAACACATCCGCCTCCTAACGCGCTGACTTTGGATCCAGTACATCTCGGATTCCATCACCAATTAGATTTAGCGCTCCTGCTGCTAAAAATAAAAATACACCAGGAAATACAGGGTACCACCAATAAGTTAAAAGGTATGTCCAACCAATACTAATCATAGCTCCCCATTCGGGAGTTGGAGGTTGTGCACCTAAACCTAAGAAGCCAAGCGTTGCAATGAGTAAAATGGTATCTCCCACATCTAAAGTCGCCTGAATAATAACAGGAGCAATAGCATTAGGAATAATATGTTTGATTAGTATAATACCCTTATTTATTCCAAAAGTTTCAGCAGCCTTTACAAAGAGCTTCTCTTTCAGCCCAAGAGCTTCTGCACGAGCTAATCGTATATAAACCGGGACTTTTACGATTGCAATAGCAATCATCGCATTTTGTAAATTAGGTCCTAAGACAGCCGCAAGAGCCATAGCTAAGATTAAACTTGGAAAGGCTAAGACCATATCGACAAATCGCATAATAATAGTATCAACAGCGCCGCCAATATAGCCTGAAATTGAACCAATCACAATTCCTATTAAAGACGCTATTGCTATGACTAATAGACCCACTCCAAGTGACAATCTTGCTCCATAAAAAATTCTTGTAAAGATATCTCTTCCGACCTCATCGGTTCCAAACCAATGATCTGCCGAAGGAGGTTTAAATTTATTAACGAGGTCAATCTTATCTGGGTCATAGGGAGAAATAAAGGGTACTAGAAATGAAAATAATACAATCACTCCTAGAATAATAATGCCTACCCAGGTCATTTTATTTTGTTTTAATTTATACCAGAAAGGGTTATTCTTTATAGTTTGTGATTTTGGAAGTATAGTTTGCTCCATGAAATCCCCCTCATCGTTTTAACTGTGGATTTAATAAACCATAAATAATATCCACAATTAAGTTAATTAAGACATAGCCGATACTAATAACGATAGTAAAGCCCATCATTGCTGGAAAGTCTAAATATTCAATCGAGTCGACAACAAATTTACCCATACCTGGCCAACCAAAAATTGTCTCAGTAACAACAGCTCCGCCTAGTAATGAACCAAAAGCGACTCCTATCACTGTAACCGTTGGAATTAATGCATTTCTCAGTGCATATGAAATGATAAGAAGACGACCTTTTATACCGTTTGCTATAGCCGTTCGTATATATTCCTGATTCATTACTTCAAGCATACTTGCGCGTACTTGTCTTGTAATAATTGCTAGTTGTGCATATGACAATACTAAAGCTGGTAGAAGTATGTGCTGTAGGCTACTTTTCAACGCAGCCATGTCAAAGGTTAATAGACTATCAATAATATAAAACCCTGTAATATGTGTAGGTGGGTTTAAATCAACCGAAATCCTACCATTCGATGGTAGCCACCCTAATATGCCATAAAAAAATAAAATGGCAATTAATCCACTAAAGAACACTGGAATGGACACTCCACCTATTGAAAAAACTCGACTTAAATGATCCCAAAATGTATTTTTCTTTATGGCTGCTAGTACTCCTAGAGGTATACCTATTAAAATAGCAATAATAAATGCCACAATTGCTAATTCAAGAGTTGCTGGAAAAAATGTCATGAGGTCTTCGACTACTGGTCGTTGCGTACGGATTGAAGTTCCTAAATCCCCACTCAATAAATCACTCATATAATAGAAATATTGGATCCAGACTGGCTGGTCCAGACCCAATTGCGCTCGAATTGATTGTAATGTTTCTTCACTAGCTCTTTGCCCTGCCATCATACTTGCAGGGTCACCTGGAATGACATGAGACATAAAGAAAGTCACCAATGTCACTCCAAAAATGACGAAGATTAGAAGGCCAAGCCTTTTGGCAATCATTTTCAGCATGGTTCTTCACTCCAGTTTTATTTAGACATATCTTGTAGATTGTACATACTTTCTAACATTGGGTTATATACAAATCCTTTAACCTCTTTACTCATTGGTAAAATGAAGTCTTTTTGATAAAGAAGAATATACGGCGCATCTTCTAACACAATATCTTGAACTTGTTTATAAATAGACTGACGAGCTTCTTGGTCATTATTTGTTGCTGCTTCTCTTAATAATTTGTCAACTTCACTATTTGTATAGAATGATCTGTTTCCTGCTAATCCATGATAACTTGAATCAAACCAGTAGTTCATAAACATATAAGGGTCACCGAAGTCAGGACTCCAAACACCTAACGCTAAGTCAAATTCGCCTTTATCCATCATTTCACGAGAAGTAGCGTAAGCAACTTTATTTAGCTTTACCGTAACACCAATATCTGCTAAGTTTGATTGGATTGCTAAAGCTTCTGTTTCCCACCATGTTTTATTATCTGAATATAGTAAAGAAATTGTTAAATCCTCTGCTCCAGCTTCAGCTAACAATTGTTTTGCCTTTTCAACATCATAGTTATATTGTTTTACTGATTTATCATGTCCCCAAATACCATCTGGAATTGGACCATGCATTTGTGTAGCATACCCTAATTGAACAGCACTCACTAAACTATCGTAATCAATTGCATAGTTTAAAGCTTGTCTTACACGTGCATCCTGTAATGCTGGATTGCCATTTTTGTTATTTATATAAACATAGTCAACTGCTAAACTTGGCTCCTGAAGAATTGTTACATTATCTAATTCTTTTAAAGTATCAATTTGATCAACTGGAATCCCTTCTGCAATGTCAATTTCACCTTTTTCTAATTGTAAGCGTTGAACAGATGGATCACTTACAACTCTAAACAATACAGTTGTAATGGATGGCTTTAATTTTGAATGTTCGTTTAATTCTAATTTCAGTGAATCACCTTTTTTCCATTCCGTTAACTTATAGGGACCACTACCCATCGTATTTGATGCCAAGTAGTTTTGTCCTAAGTCTCCGTCAACTTCGTGTTCTAACACTTTTGGATTCACAATATTTCCGTAGTTGGCTGCTAGTGTTGATAAAAATGGTGGGAATGTCTCAGATAATACAAAGGTAACCGTTAATGGATCTTCTACTTTTATTTCAGAAATCATACTGAAAACACCTGCTGGTCCATTATCAACAGCTAATGTTCGTTCAAAGCTTGCCTTGACAGCCTCTGCATCCACTGGTGTTCCATCAGAGAAAAGATGGCCATCTTCTAAATAGAACGTCCATGTTTTCCCGTCTTCACTTACTTTCCATTCTTTAGCCAACCCTGGTTTAATATTTGTTGTTGCACCATCATAATCTACTAATCTTTCATAAGTGTTATAAATAATTTTCCATGCTGTATTGTCCATAGAAACAGCTGGATCAAGAGATGTAACATCCGCTGGCATTGCTACCACAAGTTGATCTGATTTGGAGGTAGTTGTTGATTCGTTTGAATTTGAGTCATTTTCTGTTGTCGAATCTGAAGGAGCATTTGCATTTTCCTGACATGCAGCTAAAAAAATTACTGAGATAATAATAAAAAAACAATAGCTTAATTTTTTAATCATGGCTTTCTCTCCCTTTAGCATTCAGTTCAATTCCATAATAAATCGGTTCAAGTGCAGTCTCTCTTGCCCAGCGTGAATTGCCGTAATCAAAATGCCACCATTCGTCTGGATTTATACTAAACCCGGCATTTTCCATTGCATACCTTAGCAATCGTCTGTTATCACGTATTTCGAGCTCCTCTTTTGTTAAATGTGCTTGTCCTTCAAAATATAGCGAGCTTGCTTTTTCTGTAAACTCATCAAATGCTGTCCCCATATTAAGCCACCCATCCTTAGAAGCTATCGTTAAATCGATTGCTCCCCCTGTATAATGTGGGGAAGATGAAAGATGGTCAGTTGAAGGTGTTGCAACAAATTTTGAAACATGACTTAGTAAATCTCTTTCCGAATCAAACATAGATTGAAATTGTTTTTTAGCCATTTCAAATAGGGCACTTTGAGTTTCGAAGGATCGCCAGCCATCTAAAATGACTAAGTCGTAATTCTCCGGAATACTGTTAACAACCGTAAGTAGCTTCTTCATTACACCCTCTCTGACAAAGCAATCATTTACTGAACCAGGCAAATTTTGCTTAAAATAATAAGGATATACTTGTATTCTTTCTGATACCCCCGTTAAGGACACTAAGGGCTCTTGCTCTTGTATAGCAGCATTTAAATCTTTTAAATTTTTAGAATTCAACATCACACCCCCTTTTTAAAATCATATTTCTCTATTAGTAGAAATTCAAGTCAATTTTCTAAAATATCTGAAAACAAATACCCTATGGTGAATTGCATCCTTCACTTAATACAATTGCTCAGTAGCCTTCAACATTGTTATGGATTCTGTATTTATCATTAGAAACATTATTACCAATTATTTATATCATCCCTTACTTTCTAGCATGTTCTTTTAACATATATTCATATATTTAGTTAAGGGACTTCATAACTAATCCAATAAATTAAATCATAGTTTAACAACAAATGATTGAATTTTTACAAAATTATGAATAAAATAATATTTAACTTAACTGGTAGTACCAGTTATACCAGTAAACCTTTTCACTAGAGCTCGGTTATGGAGGATAAGTATGGAACAAGAAACGGTTTTATATATGTCTATTGCTGCAGAATTAGAAAGGCAAATTATTGATGGAACTTATAAAGAGGGGGATAAACTTCCTTCAGAGCGAGAATTAACAGCTATATTTAAAGTAAGTCGAAATGTAATTAGACAAGCAATTACAAAGCTTAGAGAAAAGGGTCTACTTACTGTCAAACCTGGAAAAGGTGCATACATAACGGAGCTCAAAGACTCTATTGTGGATGACTCATTAGTAAAAATTATGAATAAATATAATTACAAGCCAGAAGACCTTTTGGAAGTACGAGAAGAATTGGAAATAATCATCATAAGTAAATCGGTAGAAAAGGCAGAAAAGGTAAATATTGAAGAGCTTAAACAGATAAATAGAATAATAGAAAATAATACAACATCATTTAAAGAATTTTTGGAGCACGACTATAAATTTCATATGGTACTTGCTGAATCTACACAAAATCCAATTTTCCCAATCTTAATTCGATCATTTTTGAATACAACCGATTACTTTTCCTTTTCTGTTTCTATGTTTATTAAAGATTTTACTGATGTACTCAATGTCGTTACTGAACATCATCGAAAATTAATCGAAGCGATAGAAAATAAAGATGAAAAGGCTGCCGTATCAATTATGAGAGCGCATATGAATCTTACGAGAGAAAAGATTGCGATTTTTATAAATAAATTATAATTCCCTAACATTTTTTTGCTGAGAAAGGAGTGTTTTTATGAAAGTAAGTCTATTTGCTACCTGTTTAGTTGATATGTTTCAAAGCAACGTAGGAATAGCAACAGTAGAACTTTTAGAACATTTAGGATGTGAGGTAGATTTTCCTGATTCGCAAGTTTGCTGTGGCCAACCTTCTTTTAACAGCGGCTATGTGAAAGATTCCAAGAAAACAATGAAAAGAATGATTGAATCTTTCGAGCATGCTGAGTATGTAGTTTCCCCTTCTGGTTCATGTGCGAATATGTTTAAGGAATATCCAAAAATATTTAAAGACGATCCGATTTGGGAACCTAAAGCAAAAAGTCTAGCAGATAAAACCTTTGAATTAACTCAATTTATTGTCAACGTTCTTAAAGTGGAGGATGTAAATGCGAGGTTTGAAGGAAAAGCAACCTATCATTGTTCATGCCATATGACAAGAATGTTAGGTGTTACAGAGGCACCTATGAGGCTATTAAGTAACGTTAAAGGTCTTGAATTCGTTGAGCTTCCTGGAAAAGAAAATTGTTGTGGGTTTGGTGGAACATTTTCAGTCAAAATGGCTCAAATTTCAGAACAAATGGTAGACGAAAAAGTTCAAAACATAGAAGAAACCAACGCGGACTTATTAATTGGTGCAGATTCAGGCTGTCTGATGAACATAGGAGGAAGGATTGAAAGGAAAGGAAAACCGATAAAAGTCCTCCATATTGCCGAAATTTTAAACCATCGTTGAATCCACTCAAAGTAGCCAACTGCTTCTTCAAACAGTTTAAGGGGGAAGAAAGATATGCCAATGAAAATAGGCACAAAAAACTTTAATGATAGATTAGATGAAGGAATAAAAAATCCGTTTATGAGATCTGCTGTTTCGCTAGCCCAAGATTCTTTGGGATCTAGAAGGCTAAGTGCCGCTAAAGAGCTTGGTAATTGGGAGGAATGGCGGTCTTTAGGAGAAGAAATCAGGCAGCATGTACTCGAAAACTTAGATTATTATTTATATCAATTAAGCGAAAATGTTTCGAATAAGGGTGGTCATGTTTTTTTTGCACAAACAGCTGCTGAAGCAAATGAGTACATCCTTAATGTGATGAAAAAGAAAAAAGCAAAAAAAATCGTTAAATCGAAATCGATGGTTACTGAAGAAATTGACTTAAATAAAAATTTAGAAGTTGAAGGATATGAAGTGATTGAAACTGATTTAGGTGAGTATATTCTACAATTGGACAATCATGATGCCCCTTCACATATTGTGGGACCAGCAATTCATAAAACGAAAGAACAAGTTCGAGAAGTATTTGCAGAAAAACTAAATTATCAAAAATCAAATAATCCTGATGAATTAGCATTGCATGCCCGGGAAACGTTACGTCAACATTTTTTATCAGCAGATGTAGGTATAACAGGATGTAATTTTGCTGTAGCTGATACTGGCTCCATATGTTTAGTAACAAATGAAGGTAATGCCGACTTAACTACTGCTTTACCTAAAACCCAAATTACGGTGATGGGTATGGAAAGACTTGTACCTTCCTTTGAAGAACTAGATGTTTTGGTCAGTTTACTAACAAGAAGTGCGGTTGGTCAAAAACTTTCAAGCTATATTACGGTTTTTACTGGAACTAAACAAGAACTTGAAGTAGATGGACCAGAAGAATTCCATTTAGTCATTTTGGACAATGGTAGATCAGATATTCTGGGTGGGGAGTTTCAGTCTATACTCCAATGCATACGTTGTGCAGCTTGTGTTAATGTCTGTCCTGTTTATCGACAAATTGGAGGCCATGCATACGGTTCTATATATTCAGGTCCGATTGGTGCAGTATTGTCACCTCTTTTAGGTGGCTATGATGATTACAAGGAACTTCCCTATGCTTCCACATTATGTGGTGCTTGTACGGACGCTTGTCCTGTAAAAATTCCTTTACACGACCTACTACACAAACATCGACAAGTAATTGTTGAAAATGAAGGGAAAGCACCCATTTCAGAAAAGCTATTGATGAAAGCTTTCGGATTAGGTGCGTCATCCCCTGCACTATATAAAATGGGATCCAAGCTTGCTCCAACTGTAATGAAACCTTTTACAAAGGGAGATCACATTTCGAAAGGACCAGGTCCATTAAAAGAATGGACTGAAGTTCGTGAATTTCCAGCACCGAAGAAAGAAAGATTTCGAGATTGGTTTCAAGAGCATTCTAGAAAGGAATGAAATCGATGGAAGGAACAATTTTCAATAGAGATAGCTTCTTAAAAAGAATTTCTAGTCGTTTGTCAAAAAATGATTGGACAAAAGAAATTGAAAAACCAAAATGGAAGTATAATCCCCAAGATAAGACGTTAGAAGATAAAAATGCTGATGATTTGTTAGAAATTTTTAAAGAGCAATGTAAAAATATCCTTACTGATTTAATAGTTACTAATAAATTAGAACTAATGGATTCTATAAAAGCGATTGTTTCAAGCTATGGCGGAGGTCCTATCGTCACATGGAAAGATGACCGATTCACAACATATGGTCTTTCCCAGTTATTTAATGAAAATTTCAAAGAGGAAAATATAGCGGTTTATGAATGGAATCATACATTAAAAGATGAAAATATAAAGTTTGCCGAACAAGCTAACGTCGGCATTATGATTAGTGATATTACACTTGCTGAATCTGGAACTGCCGTACTTTTATATAATAAAGATAGAGGAAGATCCATTAGCTTTCTACCTACTACATCAATTATTATCATTCCTAAAAGTACATTAGTGCCAAGAATGACCCAAGCTGTAAAATTTATTATGGAAAAAATCAAATACGATCAATCCGTCCCGACATGTATAAACTTTATAACAGGCCCAAGCAACTCTGCAGATATTGAAGGAAAGCTTGTCGTAGGAGTACACGGTCCGGTCAAGGTAACCTATGTCGTTGTTGATGATATTTGATTTAAAATGATTTCCAAGAGCAATCTAAAAGAAAAAATTACAATTCAAGCTTAAATGAATTGTAATTTTTTCCTGTCTGTAGTGCCTCTTTTAGAAAAGTTCATTGCCCCCCTAATTAGTAGCATTATTTTTATCTTCCTTATTTTTATTACTTTTCTTATTTTTCGTAAACGGAAGTGTTTTACCATTAATAACAATCCAAATTATAATTGGAGATAAAATATTAAAAGAAAGAATAAAAATTACGATACACCAAATAAGCCACGGTGCATTCAATATATTTACATAAATCCACGAATGATATATATCCATTAAAAAGCCCCCTTATAGAAATTTATTTATATCTTTTACCTATTTCTTCATATCCAAAACTCCTTTAAAAGTTTAACTTCTGAATAATCGTATTATTTTTTGGTAATAAGTGAACTATGTAGCTTTATACAAAAAGGGGGCTTCATAATGTCTTCCTTGGAGGCAGATTTAAAGAAAACATTTTTTAGTGACATAGATGAAAATAAAAAAATAATAGAAAGTATTTTTACAAAAGATATAGACTTCGTTAAACGTGATTTTTCATTTCATGAAGATAAAAATATACCCGCTGTCTGCTTTTATACTGATGGACTTGTAAATACGCAAGTAGTTGAGGAGACAATCAAAGCTTTAACCATTTACAAAGGTAATCTAACCTCTTCTCAAGGACAGCAAAACTCTAATCAAGGAAATCAAAGTGCTAGTCAGGGAATTCAAAGTAGCAATCAATCTAATCAATATTCGCAAGTACTGTTGGTTGATTTTATTAAAAAAAATGTTTTGACTCATGCTTCCGTCGAGATTATTGATAAATTTGAAAAAGCAGTTAATGGAATTTTAGCTGGCGATACAGTTTTTCTTTTTGATGGTTGCAATCAAGGAATGCTTATTCCTTCTAGGGGTTGGGACACTCGTTCCGTTGATGAACCACAAACAGAACAAGTAGTTAGAGGTCCTCGTGATGGCTTTACAGAAAATATCCGAACCAATACCGCGCTTGTTCGGAGAAGAATTCGGGATCCACTTCTTTGTGTAGAAGGGATGCAGATAGGAAAAAAGAGTAAAACAGATATTAATATCGTTTATTTGGAAGGTACAGTTAAAGAAGGGCTTGTTGAAGAAGTAAAAGAACGTCTAAAAAAGATCGAAATAGATGCTGTGCTTGAAAGTGGCTATATAGAAGAACTCATTAAAGATAGTCCTTGGTCTCCTTTTACAACAATGCAAAATACGGAGAGACCAGATAAAGTAGCCGCCGGAATTTTAGAAGGAAGAGTCGCCATCTTTGTTGATAATACTCCCTTTGTATTAATTGTCCCTTCATACTTCTGGGAATTTTTCCAAGCAAGTGATGATTATTATTCAGGATTTCTAGCTGGCTCTTTCTTCCGTGCGATTCGCTTTATCGCCTTTATTATTAGTCTTGTTGTACCATCCATTTATGTGATGCTTATTAGCTTTCATCAGGAAATGATTCCGACCGAACTAGCCTTAACTATTGCTTCAGGGAGAGAAGTAATCCCTTTCCCTATTTTACTTGAAGCTTTAATTATGGAAATTGTTTTTGAGTTAATGCGGGAAGCCGGTCTTCGTATGCCAAAACCAGTTGGACAAGCAGTTAGTATTGTAGGTTCTCTTGTTATTGGACAAGCAGCCGTTCAAGCAGGGATTGTTTCACCTTTTATGGTTATTCTCGTAGCTTTAACTGGAATCGCATCTTTTGCCATTCCTAATTATTCAGCTTCTTTTTCTATTCGTTTAATTCGTTTTCCATTATTAATTGCTTCGGGAACTTTAGGCTTAATGGGCTTTTCAGCTGTATTTACAATTCTTGCTGTTCACGCTCTTTCTATTCGTTCATTTGGTGAGCCTTACCTTGCTCCAGCTACACCTTTTCAACCTACTGACCAAAAGGATATTGTTTTTAGATTTCCATGGTGGAAGATGGATAAACAACCAAAGCTTGCGGAAGGCAGTGAAAAGCGTGAACAGGAAGATTTAATGCCTAAACCGCCAGAAAAATCACCTGAGTCTGAGCAATCTGAAAAGAGTAAAACCCGTACAAGAAGGAGATCTAATGATGAATAATCAGAAGTTCTTTTTTATAATTTCTTCCCTTGTCATTTTATTAGCCGGCTGTACAGGTAAAACTGAAATAAATGATTTAGGTCTTGTTATGGCTGTCGGTCTAGATAAAGGAGAGGAAGAAGGGACAATACAAATTACAGCACAAATTGTCCGACCCGCTGACGCACGGGGGCAAACGGGGGCGCCATCTGGTCAAACTGGCGAGCCAATCTGGTCTACAACTGCAACGGGAGATTCAATCTTTTCTGCAATTCGCCATCTCGGAAGACATTCTTCCCGCCGAATCTATTGGGCACATAACTATATCATCGCTATAAATGAGGAATTAGCAAAAGAAGGAATTTCAGACATTATTGACTTTTTCACAAGAAATCATCAGCTTAGAATGCGAACTTTAGTTGCAGTTACACCGGACCCTGCAAGTGAGCTTGTATCAACCATTACAGGAATCGAAGTTGTACCTGGACAGGCCATTGATGATCTATTCTTATATAATACGATCTCTTCAGCTGCTCCTAGGACAGAAATGCTTGACCTACAAAAGGCATACTTAAGTGAAAGTACCCATCCAGTACTGGCAAGATTATCTCTGAATGAACACGGTATCTCAAATAAAGAACCATCAAATACACCAACTCTGAAACAGGTCGAGTTAGATGGAAATGGTGTCTTTAAAAATGACAAATTGATAGGTACGATCAGCGCAGATGATACGATGGGGCTAATGTTTTTCCTCGAAAACGTAAAGTCCAGTGCAATTGTCACCAATTGTACTGATGACCCTAACGAAACAATAACTGTTGAGATTAAAAGTGAAAAATTTGAGGTTACTCCAACGTATGAGAATAATCAGGTTGGCTTTGATGTCCAGTTTAACACGAATGTTCAACTAGTAGAGGCAGGCTGCCCGTTTTCCATTCAGAATGAACAACAAGTGCAAAAGCTAGAGGAACAGCTGGAAGAATCAATAAAAGGAAAAATCGAAAAAGTCCTACAACTTGCTCAAGAAGAGTTTAAAGTAGATATTTTAGAGCTTGGAAATACCTTTAATAATCGTTATCCAGCTGAATGGAAAGAAATCTCTCAAAATTGGGATTCGGTATTTGCTGAGGCCAAGGTAAATACATCGGTTGATGTCCAAATTACTAGTTCTGCTTTATTATATCGACCTACTCAATCCGGAAAGAAAAATGAGGGTAATCAATGAAGGTTCAAATTACAAATGGTATGCTTATGGCAATCATTATTAATACGGTATACGCTAAAGCCATTGGATTAACCCAAGGCACCATGGCAAGAGAAGTAGGAAGTGATATTTGGATTTCCACAATCATCGCTACATTATTTAGTATTCTAATTGTTTTCATGATTGTGGTAATAATCCGTCGATTTCCTACAGGTGACATGATGGACCAAAGTAAAATATTATTAGGAACATGGTTTAGTAAAATTATTAGTCTAATATTATTTATCTTTTTCCTTGGTGCCTATGGAGCAATTATGATTACTTACGTATATCACTTAATGGACTACTTTTTGCCTGAAGCACCTGTGTATATATTTATTATCATTGCATTCATTGTAGGGTGCTACGGCGCTTTCTTTGGCATTGAAGTAATTGGTAGAATGGCATTAATCGGGGTATTTTCAGTATTAGCCTTAAATATTCTACTGATGCTAGGTTCCCTTTCCATGTTTGATATCCGAGAATTACTTCCTACCTTTCAAAGTGGGGTAACAAATACAGTCTGGGCTAGTAGACATCATGTAGCTGATTGGGCAATGGCAACCATGACCTTGGCAGTGGTTTTGCCTTATGTTAGAAATCCTAAAGAATGGAGCAGATCTAACATAGCTGCTATCCTCTTTGGTGGCGCGTTTGTTGTTATGTGGCCAATTCTTCAAGTCGGTGTTTTAAGTCCGGAAGTTACCGCGCAATATATTGTTTCTTGTATGCAAATGGCCAGAAGTGCGGAAATTGGTCAGTTCATCCATCGTTATGAAATGATTATGATCGCTTTTTTTGCGATTTCTATTCTTACCCAAATAATGATGTGCTTTCTATGTGCATCAACAGCGGTTTCAAAGTTATTTGGCCTTAAGGATTACCGTCATATGATAATTCCAACAGCGCTCGTATTGAGTGGCTATGGGTTTTGGGTTGTGTTCGATCATCAAAGAGCAATGGAAATTCTAGAGACAACATGGGTTGAACTTTCTTTATCAATTGCAATCGGGTTGCCTATTTTATTATTAGTCTTAGGCATTTTTAGGAAGAAGAAATTGAAAAAGGCAAACGATCAAGCAAACCAAGAGGCAGAAAAAAAACAAGACGGTAATCAAACTCAAAAAACTAAGAAAAATCAACAAATTAATACAAATCAAAAGCCAAATGAAGCAAATGGAAATTAAAATATGTATCGGAAAATAATTTTTCTATAAGAAAATAAGGATTACATGTTATGGAATATAACGGTAATCCTTATTTTTATAATTCTATGCTCTTACTTCCTTATACATATCTTTCATATAAACTCTTATGTTAAATAAAACTGTACCATCTGTGAAATGGCAAAAACTAAAATACTCGTTACGATAGCAAATATCACATAGATAACAGGATCAATTACTACATAACCTAAAAGGAATGCAATGATGCCAGCTGATAAAAATAGCAGGATATATATAAACCCAATAGAACAGGAAATTAATCTAATTTTTATAGTACGTTGATCTTCAATAATTTCTTTTGAAGTCCAACCATCTTTTTTACCTTTTATTAATCTCTGAATAGTCGTGTATGCATATAAAAGTGTTATTAATCCCCATATCCACCAAACAGTCGCGCCATTTAGATAAGAAGAAATTGCTACAAAACCAAAAGCCACACACATAAATATATTGAGTAATAATAATGACCAATTAGGTAACCTCATGTTCAATCCTCCATTTCATCTTCTTCAAAATAAAATAGGTTTTCTACAGATTCATTCAAAGCTTGGGAGATTAACAGCGCAACTCCAATGGTTGGTTCATATCTTTCCTTTTCGATGGCAATGACCGTTTGTCGAGTAACTTCTGCTTGCTTTGCCAGCTCATCCTGTGTAATATCAAGCGCTCTTCTTTTAGAACGCACATTATTTCTAACGCCTCTTTTTTTCAATTTAAGCTCCACCTTTTAGTGAATAAACCATTTTGTTTTGTATTTTAAACTTTACATAATGTAATGTCAACTTTACTTTTATAAAATATCATTCCTATTTTTAAAATGCTCCCGACAGCAAAAGATAAGAAGTAGAAGGTAATACGTTAAAAACTGTTGAAATACCGAACTGCAGGAACTAAATCTAATTATAAATAGCAATTTCAA
Organism: Lysinibacillus sp. PLM2; assembly: GCA_023168345.1. NCBI lineage: Bacteria > Bacillati > Bacillota > Bacilli > Caryophanales > Bacillaceae > Lysinibacillus > Lysinibacillus sp. PLM2. The sequence continues at coordinate 3,220,276 of AP025689.1, forward strand.
GCATATAATGAACAGTAAACAAAAGTAGAAGGTTTCAATGGGTTATTACAACATGAGGGGCGAATGATCTTGTTTTATGAAGTACTCCTATTAGGGGAACTGGTGTGGAATATTCCGTTGTTTATTTTTCTTTTAGGAATTGCCATTTTATATTCCTTTCTACTTAAACGTTTTTCAGATTTAAAAATTTATAATAAACAATCCTTACTCTTTTATTTGTCCTTATGTTTACTCTACCTGCTAATTGGCACTCCATTCACAACTATCAGCCACCTTTCATTTACCCTTCATATGTTACAGATGAGCATTCTTTTCTTTATTGTTACGCCTCTAATTTTACTAGGTATCCCTGAGCCTTTGTTCGAAAAGATACTACAGGTTCAAATTGTTAAAAAAGTAAGCAAGCTGATTTTAACACCGAAGCTCTCACTTTATATTTTTTCCATTCTATTCTTGTTATATCATCTACCTATTATTTCAAGCCTTTTTATTCATTCCTACATACAAATAGGATTTTTACTATTCTTGTTCATGCTTTCCTTTAGTATATGGTGGCCAATTGTTTCTCCAAATTCAAAACAAAGAATCGACAATGAACAAAGAAAACGATATATATTTCTAAATGGTCTTGTATTAATGCCTGCTTGCATCGTTTTTATACTGTCTGCATTGACTGTTGAAATCCAAAATCCGTTTCTTCACCAGATATCAGCTCAACTTTGCTTACCTCTCGACATGAATTCAATAGACTTACTTCCATTTCCATTTAATACGAAATATGACCAATTATTAGCCGCTATTTTAATGTTAGGATTGCACAAATTCAGTCTACACCTGTTCTCTCGTCATAGGATGAACAAGGAAGAAAAACTACTGGTGGAAGTAGAAGGATAGCAATAAAGTATTTCTCACTTACTTCACAAAAAAATTGTCATATTTTTTTGTTGGTACAAGTAAGATTTATTAGCGCCAAGTAAAAACGCTCATAAGAAATAAGGTGGTGAAAAAATTGAATGAAACTGTTTACTTAGAAGTAAAAGGATTACATTGTCCAGACTGCCCTCAAAAAGTTGAAAAATCAGTTTTAAAGATTGATGGAGTAAGCGAAGTTAAGGTCAACTACGAAACAGAAAACGGATTTGTTACTTTCAACAAGGAATTAACAAGCTTAAATGAAATCATTACCCGCATTAATACAATGGGGTTTGAAGCAAGAGCCTCAGAACCAACGGCTGTAAAGGAGTAGAATAAAAAACGTTTCCTAACATTCAGGAAACGTTTTTTATTTTAGTTGATTTCTACCTTATTAATTTGTACTTCCTTCACTTGCTTCTTGTCTTTAATGAAACAAGATATAATTAATCCAATTAATGACAATACTGCAACAACGATGAATGCAACATTAGCACCATATATATCTGCATTTAAAACGCCTCTACTTGCTGCTGATTCCTCCGATGTCGTCATTACTGTGACAAGAATAGCCGTTCCAACCGAAGCCGCTATTTGTCTCATCGTATTATCCATTGCCGCTCCATGTGGAATTAATCGATTTGGCAATTGATTCAATGCTGCTGTTGCAATTGGCATCATAACCATCGATAAACCAAACATTCTGATGCTATACATAATCATCATGTAAACAAATGATGTATTCGTATCTAATTGAATAAATGCAAATGATGAAATAGTGATGATTGCTAGACCAACCATTACAAGTTTTTTTGCACCAAATTTATCAAATATTCTACCAGTAATAGGAGACATAAATCCAGTGATTAAAGCCCCTGGTAACAATACAAGACCTGCTTCAAGAGCGGTAAATTCACGCATATTTTGCATATATAGTGGAATTAGTGTCTCTACTCCAATTAAGCCCATGAATGTAATCATTCCTACAGCTACAGCTAATGGGAAAATGGAATACGTAAATACACGGAACTCTAACATTGGGTGTTTTAGCTTTAATTGTCTTAATATAAATGCAGTAAGTGCTACAGCTCCAACAAGAAGTGAAAGGATCGTCATAATAGCAAACCATCCGTTGTTTCCTGCTGAAGTAAATCCATAAAGTAATCCACCAAATCCAAAAGAAGATAAAATGATTGAAAGAATATCTAATTTCGGCTTCTGTAATTCTGTCACATTTTTTAATGCAAAGGAAGCTACAATAATATCAATAATAGCGATAGGTAAAATAATAAAGAATAAAACTCGCCAAGAATAATGCTCTGTGACATAACCAGATAATGCTGGCCCAATTGCAGGTGCAAAGGAAATTACTAAACCAATTAACCCCATTGCCGCCCCACGTTTATTAACAGGGAAAATCATTAAAAATACAGTTTGCATCAGTGGAAGCATCACCCCAGCACCAGCAGATTGTATCATTCGCCCGACTAATAATACTTCAAAATTAGGTGCAATCCCAGCCACTAAAGTACCGATAGTAAAAATACTCATCGCAGTAATAAACAGCTGCCTAGTGGAGAATCTTTCTAGCAAAAATGCACTGATAGGAATCATAATCCCATTCACTAACATAAATACTGTTGTCAGCCATTGAGCGCTATTTGCTGTAATACCCATTTCTTTCATAATCGGAGGGATGGCTGTAATCATCAACGTTTGATTCAAGATGGCTATAAACGATCCAGCGAGTAACAGAATTACTATCGTTCTCCTGTTAAAATCTAATTTTTGCATAACATTCCCTCTCTTTAACTTTTTATCACTTTTAAAGAATACATGATTTGAAAATAATATTCTATTACTATGTTTCCAGTTAATGAAAAAGGTGTATTAGATGATTTTAAAAAGAATTAAAATCATCCCCCTCAATGATTTGGTACTAAAAAAGAAAACCGTTACACTATGATTTTGAATGAAAATTAAAAAGAGACAGCATATCTTCCTCTGTCTTTAAGGCTTATTTCTTTTTAATTAATATTTGATTAGTTGAGCTAATTCAGTGATTTATAGCTCAAATTCCACTGTAAATACGATTTTAAGTGACAGATGTCCGACAATTTACATACTATCTTAGATTCCGAAGACAAACATTCCTACTAGAAAAACCACCATTAATCCGCTTTTTATTAATACATGGCTACTCCATGTTTTTCTTGAAGAAAGATATAAATGTCGAACATAAAAAATTATTCCTATAAGGACAATCAGTGCCTCTAATACTATACACGCTTTTGGGTATTGCCATAATCCAAAGCCTAAATAGGGTAAGTTCCCTATATTTCCTGGTAGAATTGGAAGATTAGGAACATGGACAATTAAATCTAACAACCAGTGACTGAATATAACTAGCCCTAACAAAATTCCAGTTTTTTCCCAAAAAAATGATTAGCAATCCAGCTACCAAGTATGGATAAAAACATCGCACCGATCAATGAATGTGAATAATTAGCATGATATACATTATTCATTCCATTTTCTATAGGAACTCCAATCTTTTCTATTCCTAATAAAAAGAATATGCCAAAAATTATATCCATTAGTTGCGTCCCTACTAATAAAATCCATATTGGCACATTACTACCATTTCCCTTAACAGCAACAGCAATTCCAAAATGTCCCGCAAACATCAATTCAACCCTCCAAATATAAACTAATGATATTAGTTAAATTATAAACTAATATCATTAGTCTTATGGTGAATTTATTGTATGTTTATTGTAAATTTTTAGCTTTTAGCAATGTTTTGAATGATTAGTAGCCTTTATATAATAAAATAACAGGCATGAGATCAATTTTATTTATACCTCTTTGAATAAATAAACTCTATAACAGGAACCGTCAAAAAAGTAAGACCCACTACTATAACTAGTGGGTAATTATCAATTTCATTGAAATTACCAGTTCCTTCTGAAATAAATAAGATTAAACCAGATAAAACCATAAGTACATAATAACTAATTTTTGCACTTTGAGCTTGAATATGTTTATCTAATTCATCCTTCTTGCCACCGCCGTTGTGATCCCCCCAATTTATCCAATTAAAGAAATAGCTTAAAATAAGAAAACAAAAGAAGATAGAAGCTGCATCTATAGTTCCATGTTTTATCCATTTGTATATGGAAACCCCTACAAATAACAGAAAAACCAAGAGGATTAAAATAGCGATAGTTCTTTTGGATTTATCCATTCTCTTTTCCCCCATCCACTGAGATAAATAACTCTTCCATGTTAACTCTTAAAATTCTTGCAATATCAAATGCTAACTGCAAACTTGGGTCATATTTATTGTTCTCAATTGCGTTTATTGTTTGCCTGCTTACATTACATAGTTCTGCTAATTTCCCTTGAGATAGGCCATCTTTTTCTCTGTACTCCTTAATTCTATTCTCCATTCACTGTGCCACCTTTTAGATTTCATAAAGTGTAAAAGGTTTTTTACACTTTGATTATAAAATATAACAACTAGAGTGTCAAATATGTTTTACAACTCTTCGTTCTTACATTAGTCAAAGTTTATTCTTAAATATGAATATCATAGGTCCTTTTGCCACTTTGATAGCAGTAAAAAATAAAGGTTCAATTTCAAATGTTGGGGTGATGTGAACTTCACATCACCTTTTTTCATCCTAAATGAACACCGATTTCTTTATATTGATTGCTTAATAATATTTTACCTTTATAATGCTCAAATCTCTTAAAGCCGTAGGCATTTCGTTTAATAACTTTCGATTTATTATTTATCCCTTCTAAAAAGCCGTTAGAGTAACCGTAACTGAAGCTATTCAATATCTCTACTTGCCAATTCTTAAAGGTTTGAATTGCCTTAATAAACGCAGGAATATTTGATTCTTCTACCTGCTTGTAGAATTCAAATAATTTTTCTTTTATTTCTTTTATGTCATTCGTTTTTTTGGCCCAGTCTAACCATTTACAATAAGCTTCTTTAAGTATGTATGCTTGTTTTAAAACATCTGACATTCCGAGATAACGATTTAAGTACCAGCGATCCTTTTCCTTTAATTTCTCTTTTCTCTTATACAATACATGCCGCATCCTTTTACACTGTTTGCGATCATAAGCATGCCATTCTTTCTGAACGATTCTACGAACCTCGTCTAAGGCCCAGTAAATATAACGACTATAGTGAAATCGATCGGCCACGATTACAGGTCGACTTAATGCCTTTTTAACGGCTTCTTTAAAATGAGGGTTCATATCCATCACTACGACATTAACCGAGCTACCAAATTTTCTTAAGTAATCTTTAATTGTATTTTTACGACGGTTGGGTAAGATATCAAGCGGTTCATGTGTTTCTGCATTCGCAATAATGAGCTGATAAGTTCCTGCATCTGTATCGCCCTTATATTCATCAATAGCGATATGCTTAGGTAATTCAACTCCATTAGCCAATTTATCATTTAAAACAGAATCAAACCTACGAATAATTGTTGTAATTGATGTCCCTAAAACTTCAGCAGTCTCCTTAAAAGTTTTTCCTTTAATAGCTTTTATACGTGCTACTTGATTCCATTCTTTCGAATATTGTTGGTATCTCTCCACAAATGGATTATCTTCAGAAAAACGCTTTCCACAATCACAAACATAACGGCGGCGTTTATAAAAAATCATTGATAGCCGCTCAAACCATTTTAAATGCTTTATCTTTTGTATACGATAATCATGAACCTTTGAAGTTAGATTTCCACAAACAGGACATTTATGTTCTTTCCTAGGCATCATTACATATAATGCTATTCGATCCTCAACATTCTCAACTTTATGAATCTCTACACCTTCAAATCCTGGAATCTTCATGTTAAAATACATATGCACAGGTCGCCTCTTTTCGCTTGTTTCTCGTCAATTCAAGTATAAAAGAATCGGCGATTCTGTGCTTTTTCATTTTTGTGAAAATGTTTGAAAACCCCAACAAATATTATAGAACCAAAATAAAAACGCCTACTTACATTACTGTAAATAGACGTTAGAAACGTTGAATTTAATTTAATCCAATTAGATACCGGTGGTCGGGGTCGAACCGACACTCCAGAAGGAACACGATTTTGAGTCGTGCGCGTCTGCCAATTCCGCCACACCGGCATAATAAAATTGTAAAAAAAAATCGGTTAACCCGATATTTAAAAAAATTGGAGGCGGCTACCGGATTCGAACCGGTGGTAAGGGTGTTGCAGACCCGTGCCTTACCACTTGGCTAAGCCGCCATATAATATTGGAGCGGAAGACGGGGTTCGAACCCGCGACCCCCACCTTGGCAAGGTGGTGTTCTACCACTGAACTACTTCCGCAAATGGCTGGGGTACCAGGATTCGAACCTGGGCATGACGGAATCAAAATCCGTTGCCTTACCGCTTGGCTATACCCCAATAATATGATTAATTAGTTTAATTTATTATTTAAAATGGGGCGACTGATGGGAATCGAACCCACGAATGTCGGAACCACAATCCGATGCGTTAACCACTTCGCCACAATCGCCAATACAGTATATTATATTAATTCTTCATCAAAAATATTAATGGGGCGACTGATGGGAATCGAACCCACGAATGTCGGAACCACAATCCGATGCGTTAACCACTTCGCCACAATCGCCATAATTATTAATACTTTTTCAAATAAAAAAATTGGCAGGGGCAGTAGGAATCGAACCCACACCAAAGGTTTTGGAGACCTCTATTCTACCGTTGAACTATGCCCCTATAAAACTGGTGGAGAGGGACGGATTCGAACCGCCGAACCCGAAGGAGCGGATTTACAGTCCGCCGCGTTTAGCCACTTCGCTACCTCTCCAGTTGTAATGGTGCCGGCGAAAGGACTTGAACCCTCAACCTACTGATTACAAGTCAGTTGCTCTACCAATTGAGCTACACCGGCAAGTGAAAAAAATGGTGGGTCCGGACGGAATCGAACCGCCGACACTTTGAGCTTCAGTCAAATGCTCTACCAACTGAGCTACAGACCCACATATTTATTTAAATGGCGGTCCCGACCGGGATCGAACCGGCGATCTCCTGCGTGACAGGCAGGCATGTTAACCGCTACACCACGGGACCATTTGGTTGCGGGGACAGGATTTGAACCTGTGACCTTCGGGTTATGAGCCCGACGAGCTACCGGACTGCTCCACCCCGCGATAATATTATTGATTTAGATATGGTGGAGGATGACGGGCTCGAACCGCCGACCCCCTGCTTGTAAGGCAGGTGCTCTCCCAGCTGAGCTAATCCTCCAACTAGTTTTACTTATTAAAATAATGGTGACCCGTACGGGATTCGAACCCGTGTTACCGCCGTGAAAGGGCGGTGTCTTAACCACTTGACCAACGGGCCAATAAAAAATTTCATGGCGGAGAGTAAGGGATTTGAACCCTTGAGACAGTGTTACCCGCCTACACGATTTCCAATCGTGCTCCTTCGGCCTCTCGGACAACTCTCCAAGAAATATGGCTCCGAAGGTAGGACTCGAACCTACGACCAACCGGTTAACAGCCGGTTGCTCTACCACTGAGCTACTTCGGAATAATCATACTAGAAGCCTAGCAACGTCCTACTCTCACAGGGGGAATCCCCCAACTACCATCGGCGCTAAAGAGCTTAACTTCCGTGTTCGGTATGGGAACGGGTGTGACCTCTTTGCCATCATCACTAGACTCTTAACCGAAAGACAAGTATTATTATACCATGTTTTAAAGTATTTTCAATCATTTTTTTGATTTTAAATTACTTTTTTAACATTTTAAGCAAATCCTTGTTCTCTCAAAACTGGATAAAGACATTGAATTCGTTCAAGTTTGTTTTGGTTAAGTCCTCGATCGATTAGTATTCGTCAGCTCCATGTGTCACCACACTTCCACCTCGAACCTATCTACCTCATCGTCTTTGAGGGATCTTACTTCAAATGAATGGGAAATCTCATCTTGAGGGGGCTTCATGCTTAGATGCTTTCAGCACTTATCCCGTCCACACATAGCTACCCAGCGATGCCTTTGGCAAGACAACTGGTACACCAGCGGTGTGTCCATCCCGGTCCTCTCGTACTAAGGACAGCTCCTCTCAAATTTCCTACGCCCACGACGGATAGGGACCGAACTGTCTCACGACGTTCTGAACCCAGCTCGCGTACCGCTTTAATGGGCGAACAGCCCAACCCTTGGGACCGACTACAGCCCCAGGATGCGATGAGCCGACATCGAGGTGCCAAACCTCCCCGTCGATGTGGACTCTTGGGGGAGATAAGCCTGTTATCCCCGGGGTAGCTTTTATCCGTTGAGCGATGGCCCTTCCATGCGGAACCACCGGATCACTAAGCCCGTCTTTCGACCCTGCTCGACTTGTAGGTCTCGCAGTCAAGCTCCCTTGTGCCTTTACACTCTACGAATGATTTCCAACCATTCTGAGGGAACCTTTGGGCGCCTCCGTTACCTTTTAGGAGGCGACCGCCCCAGTCAAACTGTCCACCTGACACTGTCTCCTACCCCGATAAGGGGTACGGGTTAGAATTTCAGTACAACCAGGGTAGTATCCCACCGACGCCTCCATCGAAGCTGGCGCTCCGACTTCTCTGGCTCCTACCTATCCTGTACAAGTTGTACCAAAATTCAATATCAAGCTACAGTAAAGCTCCACGGGGTCTTTCCGTCCTGTCGCGGGTAACCTGCATCTTCACAGGTACTATAATTTCACCGAGTCTCTCGTTGAGACAGTGCCCAGATCGTTACGCCTTTCGTGCGGGTCGGAACTTACCCGACAAGGAATTTCGCTACCTTAGGACCGTTATAGTTACGGCCGCCGTTTACTGGGGCTTCAATTCAGAGCTTCGCTTGCGCTAACCCCTCCTCTTAACCTTCCAGCACCGGGCAGGCGTCAGCCCCTATACTTCACCTTACGGTTTTGCAGAGACCTGTGTTTTTGCTAAACAGTCGCCTGGGCCTATTCACTGCGGCTCTCTCTCGAGAGCACCCCTTCTCCCGAAGTTACGGGGTCATTTTGCCGAGTTCCTTAACGAGAGTTCTCTCGCACACCTTAGGATTCTCTCCTCGACTACCTGTGTCGGTTTGCGGTACGGGCACCTCCCGCCTCGCTAGAGGCTTTTCTTGGCAGTGTGAAATCAGGAACTTCGCGATGAATCGCTCCCCATCACAGCTTAACGTATTAGGAAGCGGATTTTCCTACTTCCACGCCTTACTGCTTGGGCGTGCACAACCAACGGCACGCTTTCCCTATCCTACTGCGTCCCCCCATTACTCAAACGGCGGGGAGGTGGTACAGGAATATCAACCTGTTGTCCATCGTCTACGCCTATCGGCCTCGACTTAGGTCCCGACTAACCCTGAGCGGACGAGCCTTCCTCAGGAAACCTTAGTCATACGGTGGATGGGATTCTCACCCATCTTTCGCTACTCATACCGGCATTCTCACTTCTAAGCGCTCCACCAGTCCTTCCGGTCTGACTTCAACGCACTTAGAACGCTCTCCTACCACTGACATCGTAGATGTCAATCCACAGCTTCGGTGAATCGTTTAGCCCCGATACATTTTCGGCGCAGCGTCACTCGACCAGTGAGCTATTACGCACTCTTTAAATGATGGCTGCTTCTAAGCCAACATCCTGGTTGTCTAAGCAACGCCACATCCTTTTCCACTTAACGATTACTTTGGGACCTTAGCTGGTGGTCTGGGCTGTTTCCCTTTTGACTACGGATCTTATCACTCGCAGTCTGACTCCCGTGTATAAATATCTGGCATTCGGAGTTTGTCTGAATTCGGTAAAGCGAGATGCCCCCTAGTCCAAACAGTGCTCTACCTCCAGTATTCTAATTCACGAGGCTAGCCCTAAAGCTATTTCGGAGAGAACCAGCTATCTCCAAGTTCGATTGGAATTTCTCCGCTACCCACACCTCATCCCCGCACTTTTCAACGTGCGTGGGTTCGGGCCTCCAGTAAGTGTTACCTCACCTTCACCCTGGACATGGGTAGATCACCTGGTTTCGGGTCTACGACCACGTACTCATTCGCCCTATTCAGACTCGCTTTCGCTGCGGCTCCGCCTTCTCGGCTTAACCTTGCACGTAATCGTAACTCGCCGGTTCATTCTACAAAAGGCACGCTATCACCCATTAACGGGCTCTAACTACTTGTAGGCACACGGTTTCAGGTTCTATTTCACTCCCCTCCCGGGGTGCTTTTCACCTTTCCCTCACGGTACTGGTTCACTATCGGTCACTAGGTAGTATTTAGCCTTGGGAGATGGTCCTCCCGGATTCCGACGGAATTTCACGTGTTCCGCCGTACTCAGGATACACTCAAGAGTGAATGAACTTTTGACTACAGGGCTTTTACCTTTTATAGCGGACCTTTCCAGATCGCTTCGTCTAATTCATTCTTTTGTAACTCCATGTAGAGTGTCCTACAACCCCAAGAGGCAAGCCTCTTGGTTTGGGCTCTTCCCGTTTCGCTCGCCGCTACTCAGGGAATCGAATTTTCTTTCTCTTCCTCCAGGTACTTAGATGTTTCAGTTCCCTGGGTCTGTCTTCAACACGCTATGAATTCACGTGAAGATACTATGCCATTACGCATAGTGGGTTCCCCCATTCGGAAATCCCGGATCAAAGCTTACTTACAGCTCCCCGAGGCATATCGGTGTTAGTGCCGTCCTTCATCGACTCCTAGTGCCAAGGCATTCACCGTGCGCCCTTAATAACTTAACCTAAAAGTTATTACTTCTCTTAAAGAGAAGATTTAGACTTACAATAAAATTCTTGAACTAATTGCTTATTATATCAATGTCGTTTTATCCAGTTTTCAAAGAACAATTTATGGTGGAGCCTAGCGGGATCGAACCGCTGACCTCCTGCGTGCAAGGCAGGCGCTCTCCCAGCTGAGCTAAGGCCCCATAAGAGGTATAAAGTTTTATGGTGGGCCTAAATGGACTTGAACCATCGACCTCACGCTTATCAGGCGTGCGCTCTAACCAGCTGAGCTATAGGCCCTCTTAGAAGTTATAACAATGTTATAAACCTTCAAAACTGAACACAAAACGTTAATGTATAAGCTCATAGAGCTTATTTCCGTTATATATCCTTAGAAAGGAGGTGATCCAGCCGCACCTTCCGATACGGCTACCTTGTTACGACTTCACCCCAATCATCTGTCCCACCTTCGGCGGCTGGCCCCAAAAGGTTACCTCACCGACTTCGGGTGTTACAAACTCTCGTGGTGTGACGGGCGGTGTGTACAAGGCCCGGGAACGTATTCACCGCGGCATGCTGATCCGCGATTACTAGCGATTCCAGCTTCATGTAGGCGAGTTGCAGCCTACAATCCGAACTGAGAACGGTTTTATCAGATTAGCTCCATCTCGCGACTTCGCAACCGTTTGTACCGTCCATTGTAGCACGTGTGTAGCCCAGGTCATAAGGGGCATGATGATTTGACGTCATCCCCACCTTCCTCCGATTTGTCATCGGCAGTCTCCTTAGAGTGCCCAACTAAATGATGGCAACTAAGGACAAGGGTTGCGCTCGTTGCGGGACTTAACCCAACATCTCACGACACGAGCTGACGACAACCATGCACCACCTGTCACCACTGTCCCCGAAGGGAAAGCTATGTCTCCATAGCGGTCAGTGGGATGTCAAGACCTGGTAAGGTTCTTCGCGTTGCTTCGAATTAAACCACATGCTCCACCGCTTGTGCGGGCCCCCGTCAATTCCTTTGAGTTTCAGTCTTGCGACCGTACTCCCCAGGCGGAGTGCTTAATGCGTTAGCTGCAGCACTAAGGGGCGGAAACCCCCTAACACTTAGCACTCATCGTTTACGGCGTGGACTACCAGGGTATCTAATCCTGTTTGCTCCCCACGCTTTCGCGCCTCAGCGTCAGTTACAGACCAGAAAGTCGCCTTCGCCACTGGTGTTCCTCCAAATCTCTACGCATTTCACCGCTACACTTGGAATTCCACTTTCCTCTTCTGCACTCAAGTCCTCCAGTTTCCAATGACCCTCCTCGGTTGAGCCGAGGGCTTTCACATCAGACTTAAAGGACCGCCTGCGCGCGCTTTACGCCCAATAATTCCGGACAACGCTTGCCACCTACGTATTACCGCGGCTGCTGGCACGTAGTTAGCCGTGGCTTTCTAATAAGGTACCGTCAAGGTACAGCCAGTTACTACTGTACTTGTTCTTCCCTTACAACAGAGTTTTACGATCCGAAAACCTTCTTCACTCACGCGGCGTTGCTCCATCAGGCTTTCGCCCATTGTGGAAGATTCCCTACTGCTGCCTCCCGTAGGAGTCTGGGCCGTGTCTCAGTCCCAGTGTGGCCGATCACCCTCTCAGGTCGGCTACGCATCGTCGCCTTGGTGAGCCGTTACCTCACCAACTAGCTAATGCGCCGCGGGCCCATCCTATAGCGATAGCAGAACCATCTTTCAACATTTCAACAGGAGATGAAATGTATCATTCGGTATTAGCCCCGGTTTCCCGGAGTTATCCCCAACTATAGGGCAGGTTGCCCACGTGTTACTCACCCGTCCGCCGCTAACTTCAGGGAGCAAGCTCCCATCCGTCCGCTCGACTTGCATGTATTAGGCACGCCGCCAGCGTTCGTCCTGAGCCAGGATCAAACTCTCCATAAAAGAAAATTTGATATAGCTCAAATTTTTGCTGGCATCATGTTTGATGTCCAAAATTTTGTTTCTCATTAACGAGGGTTAATGTAGAAACGTTTAATTCATTAACGTTTTGTTGTTCAGTTTTCAAGGTTCATATCTCGCTGTCTGTTTTTCAGCGACTTCTCTAATATAACATTTATCTATTAACTCGTCAATACTTTTTTGTTAAAAAGTTATTTTCGAAAAATAAAATGTTTTGGATGTTTTGTCGACTTATCTTAGCGACGTTGATTATCTTACTATACAAATGATATAGAAGTCAACACTTTTTAAAAACAAATTTATTATTTTATTTCAAGTAATGCATGGACCTTTATAATTCATATTTAGATTTAACAAGTTCTTGATCTACTCTATATAATCGATGTTGTATCAATTCATTTTTCGATTCAACTTGCTCGACTCGAATAAACCCTTTATCTATTAAGTATTCAACAAAAACTTCTAAATCGCCTGAGTAATATTTCAATTCATTATTCGTATGTAATTCTTGAACAGTCCATACATCTTTTTTCAACATCGTCTCTAATATATGCTGAGCACCCTCATGCGTTCTTGAATTTATCATAAATTCAATTGCTAAAAATAAAAGTTCTAATTTCTTTTCTAAGCTTTCTTTACTAAAAACAAGTTCTTCATATAACTTATAAATTTGCGGTTCAATTTTTTTTACTTGGGACCATACTGTTACTTCAGGATATAAACCTTTATCAATGACAGATAGACTGGCTAAGTGATGTAATGACTCAATAACGTTACTATATGCATCTAAATAATTTTCTCTATTAAATAATTCCTTCCCCTCAAGCGTTCGACGAATTAATTTAGCAAACTGTATACCTGTTTTTATCTTGCGACCATAAAAGGGTTGTTCCTGAAGCTTAGATCTTAATTTTACTAGGTATTCGTTACGATCAAAGAGAATTTTCCCATGGAAAATCCAATCTACCACTTGTTTTTTTGAACCGATAAATAACCATTTATTTAATGTTTCTTCCTTCACAACATGCATAACCATTTTTTGATTTTCGTGCAAATAATGTTTTGTAAAAACAGGCACTTCTGCTTCTCGTACGATTATAAATAGAACTGTATCAAAAGTATCTGTTATATTTTCTGCATCCTCAACTTTTTTAACAATTATTACCCCTAAAGTATCTGGTTGACTTGCACGTTCTTGATAGATGGGACGTAGTATATGTTCCATTAATAGTCCTCCTATATAAATAAAAAAGTAAGTTATCAATTCGACATAATTAACGAGATTCCTTCTCAAATGTTTCACATTACTACGATAACGTTCTATGTTATAGTAGAATGGAGAATTGGGAGGCAGGCAATTATGAAGAAATATACAAGTAAAATAAATAAAATTCGTACCTTTGCACTTTCGCTTATTTTCATTGGGTTTGTAATTATGTACGGTGCTATATTTTTCCGTGAAAATCAAGCACTTGTTATTATTTTTATGGTATTAGGCTTAATTTGTATCATTGGTAGTACTGCGGTTTATGCTTGGATTGGATTACTATCCACAAGAGCTGTTCAAGTTGTATGTCCTAATTGCGGAAAACATACAAAAATACTTGGTCGCGTTGATATGTGTATGTATTGTAATGAGCCATTAACACTAGACCCAACATTAATTGGCAAAGAGTTTGACCAAGCTTATAATACTAAAAAGAATAGATAAAAATAAAACTAATCCTTTCACTAACTAGAGGGATTAGTTTTTTTTTAATTAAAAGTAAAATCCATTAGTTTCTGTACTATACATAGTGCGTTTTTTACACTTATAAAGATAGACATACATCGCGCTTTTAATGATGAACGCCTTATTAAAATCAATATAACTCTAAAAGTGAAATGATAAATTAACTATTAAGGCATTGGTATCTTCTGTTACCTTTCTTCAGTTATTTCATCGCTTTTGGGAACTTTCAAAAGGAATTTTCTTATAAGTCCTTAACAATCAAAAAAACCTAGCGCGCTTGTGCTGCTAGGTTAATTTGCTTTTCTATCTACATTATCAACACAATCTGGACAAGTGCCATACACTTCAAGACGATGTGAATTCACTTGGAAACCAGTTACATGAGATGCGAATTGCTCCACTTCATTCAATCCTGGATAATGGAAATCAACGATTTTACCGCAACATTGACAAATCATGTGATAATGATCGTTCGTCACAAAATCAAAACGGCTTGCTGTATCCCCATATGTTAGTTCTTTTACTAATCCAGCTTCACGGAATACACGCAAATTGTTATAAACCGTTGCAACACTCATATTAGGGAATTTACCTTCAAGCGATTTATATATTTCATCCGCTGTTGGGTGATTCATTGATTCTATTAAATATTCTAAAATAGCATGACGTTGGGGAGTAATTCTAACACCGGTTGTCTTTAACGTGTCTAGAGCATCCTTTAAATGCATTTCAGACATCGCCATGCACCTCTTTTCTAAAAAATTCTTATCTAATAATTGTTATAATTAGTGTACTTCCTAAAACCGTTGATTGTCAATATTTCCGTGCTTTTTACAAATAATTTACTCTCATTTTCAATAAATATTCATTGTTTTTTAAAAATCTTAAGCTTTACTAAAAAATTTAGTTTGATCCTTAATATCCACGAAGTATATCCATTTTATTTTCCAAATCCTCATCACCATTTAACCATTTTCTTAAGCTTGGCTTAAAAATATCAAAACTTCTTTCTAAATAGCGTGAAGAATGACTTGAAAAATGAGGTGAAATGGTTACATTGCTTAATTCCCAAAGCTTGCTCGAGCTTGGTAATGGTTCCTGTTCAAATACATCTAATACAGCATGTGATATCAATTGCTCTTCCAGGACTTTTATTAGTACATCTGTTGATACAAGATCTCCACGTCCAAAATTTAAAAATATTGTGTCCCTACGCATTTTTTTAAAATGCTCATAAGTTAGTAAATGTTTGGTTTCAGGAGTACTTGGCAAGATAGAGATTACAATTTCTGCTCTTGGTAATACCGACATGAGATCTTTCATTTTATATGTTTCATTCATATAAGGTACATCGTCTCCACTACGATTACATCCTATAGTATATACTTCAAAGGCCTGTAATAGTCTTCCGATTTCTGCACCAATAGCACCTGGCCCTAGGATTAAAGCAGTACTTCCATTTAATTCCGTAGGACGCGTATCTTTATTCCATTCTCCTTTTTGCTGGTTTTCATAGATAAATGGAAGTACTCGTTTTATAGCTAATATATGAGCTAAAATTGACTCTGCCATTGGCTTTTTATGAATGCCGCGCACATTGGAAACTAAAATTCCTCTGTCGTGTATTGCTTCGTGCGGCATTTTCTCCACGCCAGCAGAAACGACAAAAATCCATTTTAGATTAGCTGCCTTTTCAATCCTCTTTTCATTTAGATCTTCTCCATAAGTAACTAAAACGTCTACTCCGCTTAATTCTTCTTCCTTCAGCTTACTATGAAACACAAAATCTATGTTTGGAAACTCTTCCACAAGAGGCTCTCGTAAATCCGGTCTTGGTTCAAATGTAAAATAGATTTTCATTTACCTCTCCCCTCCTTAATCGTTTCTAGTACTTCATCTATATGATTTTTCACTTTAACTTTTCGCCATTCTTTTACGATTATGCCTTGTTCATCGATTAAAAATGTAGAACGCTCGATGCCCATATATTCACGACCGTACATTTTCTTCAATACCCAAACCCCATAATCTTCAGCTACTTGATGGTCGGCATCGACAAGTAACGAGAAGGGTAAACCATATTTTTCAATAAATTTTGTATGGCGCTCTGATGAATCACCACTTACTCCTAAAATTACAGCATTTAATTTTTCAAAAGATTCATGGCGATCTCTGAAATCACAAGCTTCTGTAGTACAACCCGGTGTCATATCTTTTGGATAAAAATATAGAACAACCTTTTTCCCACGAAAATCGCTTAATGTCACCTGTTCACCTTTTTCATTTAACAATGTATAATCTGGCGCTTTTTCATTTAATAAAGTTTGCATATTGATTCCTCCCCTTTCGATTATCGTACAGAACTCTCCTAATAGTTTCAATTTCTTTGCCACTTTTATGTAATTAAGGCTACAATGATATTGAAATATCAATATTGGGAGGATTTCTCATGGATCATACAAAATCTGAAAAAGTATATAAAGAAGCGCTCGAACATATCGTAGGTGGTGTAAATAGTCCATCACGTTCTTATAAAGCTGTTGGTGGTGGAGCTCCTGTTGTTATGGAAAGAGGACAAGGAGCCTATTTCTATGATGTTGATGGAAACAGGTACATTGACTATTTAGCTGGTTATGGACCAATCATTACCGGTTTCGCTCACCCACACATTGCACAAGCAATTTCCCATGCAGCACAGACTGGAGTCCTTTTTGGAACACCTACTCAACATGAAGTTACATTCGCCAAAATGTTAAAAGAAGCAATCCCTTCACTTGATAAAGTACGTTTTACTAATTCAGGTACAGAGGCGGTTATGACCACTGTCCGCGTTGCCCGTGCATTTACAGGTCGTACAAAAATCATTAAATTCGCTGGATGCTATCATGGACACTTTGACCAAGTATTAGTTGCTGCTGGTTCAGGACCTGCAACTCTTGGTTCGCCCGATTCAGCAGGTGTTCCTGTAAACGTTGCAACTGAAGTTATAACAGTTCCTTTTAATAACAAAGAAGAATTCCAACTAGCTATGGATCAATGGGGAACAGAAATTGCCGCTATTTTAATTGAACCAATTGTAGGTAATTTCGGAATGGTTATGCCGAACCCCGGTTTCCTTGAATTCGTTCATGAGCTTGCAAAGAAAAACGGTGCTTTAACAATACACGATGAAGTAATTACAGCATTCCGTTTCCATTACGGTGCTGCACATGATTTACTCGGGTTAAAGCCAGACTTAACTGCATTTGGTAAAATTATTGGTGGGGGCCTACCAATTGGAGCATATGGTGGTCGTAAAGAAATTATGGATACCGTTGCACCACTTGGACCAGCCTACCAAGCTGGAACAATGGCAGGTAATCCAGCGTCAATGTTAGCTGGTATCGCATGTTTAGAAGTATTAAAACAACCTGGCGTATATGAGGAAATGGACCGTCTTGGTGCGATGCTTGAAAAAGGCATTACTGAAACAGCACAAAAACATGGTGTTACAATTACGGTAAACCGTGTTAAAGGCGCTTTAACTGTATATTTCACAAATGAAAAAGTAGAGAACTACGAACAAGCAAAAAATTCTGATGGCGAAAAATTTGGTCGCTTCTTTAAACTTATGCTTGAAAAAGGAATCAATCTAGCTCCTTCAAAATACGAAGCATGGTTCCTAACAACAGAGCATAAAGAAGAAGACATTATTGAAACAATTGAAGCTTGTGACTATGCTTTTTCTCAACTTTCAAAACAATAGAAAGAGAGGGCTGCACATTCTATGCAACTAGGTGCCCGAGTATTGAAAACGGGTGTGGCGATTGTATTTGCATTATTTTTAGCAGAATTAACTAATCTACCATCACCAGTTTTTGCAGGTATTGCTGCAATCTTTGCAATTCAACCATCAATCTATCGTTCCTATTTATCTATTGTGGAACAAATACAAGGAAATTTAATCGGTGCGGGAATTGCTGTTATTTTCGGTTTACTGTTTGGTCATCACATCGTAGCTATAGGTATCGCTACTATTATTGTGATAGCTTTAATGCGTAAATTTAATCTTGAAAGCTCCTTATCCTTAGCACTCGTCACTCTTGTTGCGATTATGGTTTATGAAGGGGACAGCTTTTTAGAATTTGGTGCGATACGATTTGTTACTGTTATGATTGGTGTATTTGCAGCATTCGTAGTGAATTTAATATTCCTTCCACCCCGTTATGAAATTAAACTATTTACGATGATTGACTCATTACAGGATGATATCATTCGTTGGACACGACTTGCTATCCGAAATGCAGCTGAACATTTATCAACGAAAAATGCACTTTCAAAATTTGAAAAAAGGCTTTCCGATGTTGAGAATATGTATGGTTTTTACAAAGAGGAAAGACATTATCGTAAAAGCAAAAGAAGAACTCAAGCACGTAAACTCGTTATTTATCGACAAATGATCACGACAACAAAGAAAAGTGTTGAGCTTTTGCAACGTATTCATAAACACGAAAATGAAATGAGCAATTTACCAGATTCATTTCGTTTGGTAATTCAAGAAAGACTTGATTATTTACTAACCTTCCACGAGCAGTTATTACTGAAATATACTGGAAAGCTGAGGCCAGAGCATTCTCAATTAAAGGTAGATGAGGGGCGCTTAAATCGCTCGGAGGTTATTAACGAAATTATCAAACAAATTACGTTAGGAAAAACTGAACTAGAAGAGGAAGAATTCTCTTCATTCCATTTATTTTATATTTTTTCAAGAATATTAGATTATGAAGAAAACTTAACTCATTTGGATACACTTATCGTTTCATTCCGTAACTATCATGCACAAGAAAAAAACCCTGATTTAGAAGAAGATTTCTATTAAAAATAGGATGCTTCCATCAATACAAATTGATGAAAGCATCCTTTTATCTTACTATTCTAGTTTTTCATTTTTGGGTCTAACGCGTCTCTTAAACCATCGCCCATTAAATTAAATCCAAGAACAGTCAGCATAATAGCTAGTCCAGGAAAAATCATCGTCCACGGTGCTGTCATGAGGAATAACCGTGCATCTGATAGCATTTTTCCCCATTCAGGATTTGGTGCTTCTGCCCCTAATCCTAAGAAACCTAATGCTGCCGCTTCAATAATCGCCGTTGCAATAGCAAGGGTCCCTTGAACAATAACAGGTGAAAAGGAATTGGGGAGTATATGTCGCCATAATATTCTTGAATCTTTCATACCAATCGCCCTAGCAGCAACAATATACTCTTCTTCCTTTACACTTAGCACCCTTGACCGTATAAGACGTCCAAAATTCGGTACATTAACAATCGCAATCGCGATTAATGCATTTTGAAGTGATGGTCCCAACATAGATACTACTGCAATTGCTAATAGAATACTTGGGAAGGCAAGCATAATATCGAATATCCTTGAAATAACCGTATCAATCCAACGTCCATAAAACCCTGCAATAATCCCAAGAAAACTCCCTACTATTACAGAAAGTATAACGGCAAAAAAACCAACTGCCAAAGAGATTCGGGCACCATGAACGATGCGTGAAAAAATATCTCTACCAAAATCATCCGTACCAAACCAATACTCACTCGAAGGTGGTAGAAGCTTTAAACTAAAATTCTGTTCATTAATGCCTTGAGGTACAAAAAAAGGACCTATTAAACCAAGCAGAACAAAAAATATTACAATGCATGTTCCAACAATTGCGACCTTATTTTTGAAAAAGGTCTGCCACGCTTCCTGCCAAGGCCCTTTTACCTTCTCTTTTTTTGTTGTAAGTTCAATAGATTTCGAGACCATTCAAACATCCACCCCCTAGTTATATCGAATGCGAGAATCGATTGCAGAGTATAGGATATCGACAATGAGGTTAATCATTACAAACATAAATGCAACAACTAAAATTCCAGATTGAATTACAGGGTAATCACGGAATCCAATTGCTTCGTATATATACCTTCCTATCCCCGGCCAACTAAATATTGTTTCTGTTAGAATGGCGCCACCTAACAATAACCCTGTTTGCAGACCGATTACTGTTAAGATTGGAATAAGTGCATTTTTCAGTGCATGCCTATAGACGACTTTCACCATTTTTTGTCCTTTAGCCCTTGCAGTTCGAATATAATCCGAACGCATCACTTCTAACATCGAAGAACGGGTCATACGAGCGATAATAGCCATTGGAATTGTCGCTAATGCAATTCCTGGTAAAATTAAATATTTAAGGGTTGTTAAAAACTGATCAAATCTACCTTGGATGAGTGTATCAATCAGATAAAAATGGGTGATTGCTTCTACAGGGGCTCGTACATCCTCACGCCCTGAAGTCGGTAACCATCCTAGATTTATACTGAAAGCCCATTGCTCCATTAACCCTAACCAGAAAATAGGCATCGATACCCCTATCAATGCAATAATCATTGCTAAATAATCAAACCATGAATTTTGAAACCATGCTGAAATAATCCCCGCATTCATACCGATAACAACGGCAAGAATCATCGCAAACAAAGCCAATTCAATTGTTGCAGCTAAATATGGCCAAATTTCTGTAACAATAGGTTGTTTCGTACGAAGAGACTCACCTAAATCTCCAGTCAACAAACCTTTTAAATATTCGAAGTATTGTATATACCATGGATTATCAAGCCCTAATTGCTGACGGAGTGCTACAATTAACTCCTCGGAAGCCTGTTGACCTAAAATAACCCTTGCTGGATCTCCTGGAATTGCTCTAATGATTAAAAAAACAATGAATGTCATGCCAAGTAATACTGGTATTAATTGAAGGCATCTTCTCCCTATGTAAGGAAGCATTTTCTCCACCTCTCAATTCTTTGGAATGAAGGTGAGGGAAGGCAAGAAACCTTCCCTCTATAGATATGTGTTAGCTTTTAATATTTTGGGTTTTGATAGCTTTTCTGTTATTGAATTGAAACATTCTTTAAGCTTTCAGATCCTGTAGGGTGTGGATAATAATCAGTCACACCTTTCTTCCCAGCTAATAATGGAATAGAGTGTGCTAATGGTACCCAAGGCGCTTCTTCAAAAATAATTTCTTGCGCTTGTTTATACAATTCATTACGCACCTCTTCATCAACTTCTGATTGAGCAGAGATTAAAAGATCATGCACTTCATCATTTGAATAGTAAGCGTAGTTATTACTTCCAATATTGTCTTTGTCTAATAATGTGTACAAGAAGTTATCTGCGTCTCCATTATCACCAGTCCAACCTAATAGGAATGCATCAAATTCACCCTTGTTAGCTCGATCTAAATAGGTCGCCCAGTCAACACTTTGAATTGAGGAAGGAATCCCTACATCTTCTAGGTTCTTTTGAATAGCTTCAGCAATTTTTTGTCCGTCTGGCATATATGGACGTGGAACAGGCATTGCCCAAAGTTCAATCGGTGTACCATCATATCCAGCTTCAGCTAATAATTCTTTCGCTTTTTCAGGATTATATTCATATCCAGTAATTTCCTCATTATATCCACTAATTGAAGATGGCATTGGGTTTACAGCCACCTCTGCAAGACCTTCATAGAATGCATCGACAATTGTTTGTTTATCGATTGCATGGTTAACTGCTTGACGAACTAATACATTATCAAATGGCGGACGAGTATTTGTTAACCCTAAATAACCTATATTCATGGATGGACGTTCTATTAATTGTAGATTTGCATCCCCTTCAATAATTGAAACATCTGATGGATTAATGCCATCAGCTAGATCAATCTCACCTGCAAGTAGTGCATTTAAACGAGCTGAATTTTCAGGTATTGCACGGAAAATAATTGTATCCAATTTCGGTAGACCCTCTTGCCAGTAATCTTCATTTTTCGCTACCGTAATCGAGTCATTACGTTTCCATTCTACAAATTTAAACGGTCCAGTTCCTACTGGGTTATCACCGAATGCGTCACCCGCAGCTTCAAACGCAGTTGGTGAAGCAATTCCAAATGGACTCATTGCAAGGTTTTTAAGGAATGGTGCTTGAGGTCGACTCAATTTAAAGACAACAGTATAATCATCTTCTGCTATTACTTCTTCAATAATATCTTCACCATTTGCTTTAAACATTGAATGGAAGTAATAGAATTTTTCTTCCGCCCCACCCTTCCATCGTTCAATATTTTTCACAACTGCTTCAGCATTAAAATCAGTACCGTCGTGGAATTTAACGCCTTCCTCTAATTTAAATGTATAAGTTAATCCGTCTTCACTAACTTCCCATTCTTTAGCTAGTCCAGGATGGACAGTTGTATCTTGCTCACCAAAATCAAGTAAAGTTTCAAAAATATTTTCTGTTACTTTAAATGATTCGCCGTCTGTTACGATTGCTGGGTCAAGTGAAACAGAATCTCCCCCTCGACCAAATACTAATACTTGCGGTACTGATTCATTTGTTTCCTCAGTTTCTTCATTTGTTTGTTCTGTAGTGTCTTCAGGCTCAGTCGATTCACTTCCGTTACATGCTACAAGTAAAAACACAAGACATAGTACTAGCAATAGCCACAAAGTCGAAATTTTGTTTTTCATCATTTTCCCCCTTCGGATTTTCAACTTCTTATATGTCATTGCTGCGGTTCATTATATAAATGACACGCAACAGAGTGACCACTTTGAACGTCTACAAATTTAGGGATTTCAACTTTACACTTATCCATTACATATGGACATCTTGAATGAAAAGAGCAACCTGTTGGTGGATTTGAAGGACTTGGAATATCACCTTTTAGGAGTATCTGTTCTCTATTAAACTCAGGATCTGGTATCGGTACAGCAGAAAGTAGTGCCTGTGTATATGGGTGTAACGGTTCTTTATAAAGGGATTCACTATCTGCAAGCTCTACCATTCTACCTAAATACATCACTCCTACTTTGTCAGAGATATGTCTAACAACCCCAAGGTCATGTGATATAAAAATATATGTTAATTTCAAATCCTCTTGTAGCTTTTGCATTAAATTTAATACTTGGGATTGAATCGAAACATCTAAAGCAGATACTGGTTCATCAGCAATTATTAACTTTGGATTCGTCATAAGTGCACGGGCAATACCAATGCGTTGTCTTTGCCCACCACTAAACTGATGGGGATAACGTTTTGCATGGTGAACACTTAATCCAACAATCCCCAGTAGCTCATGCACTTTCTGTTTTCTTTCCGAAGAAGAACCTAAACCGTGAACAATCAATGGCTCTTCAAGAATTTTTTCAACAGAATGACGAGGATTTAATGATGCATAAGGATCCTGAAACACCATTTGGATATCCCTACGAGTATTTCGCATTTCTTTTTTTGATAGAGTGGAGAGCTCTACTCCATCGAATTTTATTGAACCTTCCGTGGGCTCTATTAGCCTCATAATTGTTCTACCAGTTGTAGATTTCCCACAACCAGATTCACCTACAATACCTAACGTCTCTCCTTCACGAACCTTGAAAGATAAGTCATCGACAGCCTTAACATAAGATTTATTTACAGAAAGCACCCCTGTATGAATAGGAAAGTACTTTTTTAAGTTAGCTACTTCCAACAATACTTTCGACATTTGAAAATCCTCCTTTCTCTTCAAGTAAAAAGCATCTTGCTCTATGATTACTTTCAGCACTCACTTCATAAAGGGCTGGATTTTCATTCGCACAGCGTTCCATTGCAAATTCGCAACGAGAGGCAAAGCGACATCCTACTTCTATTGATCCTGGCTTTGGGACATTCCCCGGGATTGAGTACAGCGTGTCTTTTTTATATCGCATATCTGGTACGGACTTGATTAAGCCCAATGTATAAGGATGCTGTGGATTTTTAAAGATTTCATGCACAGTTGCTTCTTCAACAATTTGACCCGCGTACATAACAATAACTCGATGACAGGTTTTTGCCACAACCCCTAAATCATGTGTAATTAATAAAACAGCCATCTGCAACCTATCATTTAATTCCTTTATTAATTTCAATATTTGAGCTTGTATTGTTACATCTAAAGCGGTAGTCGGCTCATCAGCAATTAATAATTTCGGATTACATACTAAAGCCATCGCAATCATTACTCTTTGTCTCATACCACCAGATAATTGATGTGGGTAATCCTTCATCAATTCTTCTGGGCGAGGTAGACCGACAAGCTTCATCATTTCAATTGCCTTGGATTTCGCCTCTTTTTTTGACCATCTTTTGTTATGCAGTAAAATTGCTTCAATCAATTGATTGCCGATTGTATAAAGTGGATTTAGTGATGTCATTGGTTCTTGGAAAATCATCGCAATATCATTCCCACGAACTTTACGCATTTTTCTCTCGGAAAGCTTTGTTAAATCCACTTTGTTAAAATAGATTTCTCCAGAAGTAATCTTTCCTGGCGGAGATGGAACTAATCCCATAATCGATAAGGATGTGACACTTTTCCCACAACCCGATTCACCAACAATACCAAGAATTTCTCCATCAAATACTTGGAAATTTATTTTATCAACAGCTGGTACTTTTCCTTCGCTTGTAAAAAAAGTTGTTTCTAGGTCCTTTACTTCTAACAGTACTTTTCGTTCCATTAAATACCTCCTAGAATTGTTTATATATTAATAAAACTATTTCCAACATCATTTACAGCTGCCTGTCTCTATTAACTTCTAATTTTTATGTTTAAAATTTGTAAATTATTCCTATTATTATGTAAATTCTCTCGACAAAATTTTATTTTAGTCGAACAAACCCCTATAGCTTTTTTTGCTATATAAGAGTCAAATCTTTTAACTATCTATCCCTATTGAAAAATTTATCTATTTATCTTTTCTACCTTATTCGTATCAGTTGAGTAGTTTTCCACTCATGTTAGTAATTTCCACCTAAACTTAAATAAAAAAAGAAATCTAATAGTCAATAAATAACTAATTAGATTTCTCTTTTCCCGATATAGTAATTACATTTAATTAAGTTTCTGTATTTGGAATAGGTCATGATAAATACCTTGTTTTTGCATTAATGTTTCATGGGTTCCTTCTTCTACTAATTCACCATGATCAATAACAAAGATTTTATCTGCATGGGTAATTGTAGAAAGACGATGGGCAATGATGATTGTTGTACGATTATGGGCTAAACGTTCAATGGATTCCTGAATAAGTGCTTCACTTTCTAAGTCAAGGGCAGAAGTCGCTTCATCCAATACTAATATAGGTGGATTTTTCAAGAAAACACGAGCAATTGCAACTCTTTGTTTTTGTCCACCAGATAGTTTAACACCTCGTTCCCCGACTTTTGTATCATAACCATTTGGCAGTGACATGATGAAGTCATGGGCATTTGCTGCCTTCGCTGCCTCAATCACTTCTTCATCTGTGGCATCAGGTCTACCCATTAATATATTTTGCTTAACTGTATCACTAAATAAAATGTTATCTTGAAGTACGATTCCGATCTGTTCCCGTAAGGAATGGATATTTACATTAGATACGTTCATTCCATCAATTTTCACCGCACCGCTTGTGACATCATAAAAACGTGGAAGTAGACTTACAATGGTTGATTTTCCTCCACCACTCATCCCAACAAAAGCGGCTGTTTCTCCCGGTTTAATATGAAAACTAATGTTATTTAAGATTGTATTACCTTCTTCTTCATATTTAAATGTCACTTGATCAAAATCTACTTGACCTTTAACAGAAGATATCGGCTTTGCATTTGGCTTATTTTGCACATCATATTCTTCATCCATAAGCTCAAACATACGATCCATAGAGGCGATAGACTGAGTTAGGGTTGTAGATGAATTAATCAATCTTCGCAACGGACTATAGAGCCGTTCAATATATCCCATAAAAGCAGCCATTGTTCCTACAGATAGATTTTCATTAATAGCTACAAAACCTGCAAAACCAATAACTAAAAGAGGAGCAATATCTGTAATTGTATTAACTACTGCAAAGGATTTTGCATTCCAAACGGTATGATCTAAGGAACGATCTAAAAATTCGCCATTTTCTTTATCAAAGATTTTTTGCTCATGTTTTTCGAGCGCAAAGCTTTTAATAATACTTATACCGCTAACCCGTTCATGCAAATAGCTTTGAACACCTGCTAACGCTTGTGATCGTTTGCGTGTTAAATCTCTTAGCTTACTGAAAAAGTATTTTACACTTATTGCAAATAACGGTAATGAAATGATAGCTATGATTGTTAGCTGAACGTCCATCGTTAACATAATTGCGATAACAATCAAGATTGTCGCCATATCTAACCATAAGTTCATTAATCCAATCATTATAAAGTTTTTCGTCTGTTCAACGTCATTTATTACTCTTGAAATGACTTCTCCAGCACGAGTATTGGCGTAATATTTTAAGCTTAATTTTTGCAAATGACCGAACAATTCTTTTCTAATATCAAACAATACTTTGTTCCCAACATGCTGTGCGAAGTATTGACGATAATATTCAATTGGCGGACGAACGATGAAAAACACAATAATTGTTCCACCTAACCAATAAAACAATTGAGTCATTTTCTCTTCATAGGATAATGAATCCTCTAAAATAATATCGTCAATGACGATTTTAGTTAGGAATGGAATAAATAAAGGGATTGCAAATTTTAATATACCGATTCCAATTGTTAATAAAATTTCCCATCGATATGGTTTTACAAATCGCATATAGCGTCTTATACTGCCCAAACTACCTGTTCACTTCCTTTGTTTCACCGCACAAATTTTATATTTTGTGTAGGTAACTAAAAATATACCATAGAAATCGAATCTTTTAATGATTCATGTTTTGTAAGTCAAATGTTCTGATTGAATAACCATTACTAACAAGAATGGGCAGAAGAGAATTTTAATTAAACAATCTGGCTTTTACGCGCATTCGAAAGGGTGTCCAGAAACTCAACAGCCTGGACACCCCATTCTAAGTTATTCATTTGATGATTGCATTTCTTTGTTAAATAAATAGCGATTCGTCCAAACTTCGATAAAGTCAGGCGCAAAAGGTCCTCTTCTTTGTTTTATCCAGCTTACTAATTTATTCACATTACGTTTCAATATTTTATCTATTACTTCTGGATAACTCATTTCCTTTTTATGTTGATCATACTCATCTTCGTCCAGTAATGTATATGTCATATCGGGAAATACTTTAATATCGAGGTCGTAATCAATATATTTTATCGCATTATTATCAAATATATAGGGTGAACTCATATTACAGTAGTAGTAAACTCCATCTTCACGTAACATACAAATAATATTGAACCAATGTTCAGCGTGGAAATAGCAAATGGAAGGTTCTCTCGTTAACCATGTTCGTCCATCAGATTCTGTAACAAGGGTCCTTTCATTTGCACCGATGAATATATTTCTCGTTCCTTTTAACACCATCGTCTCCTGCCAAACACGATGAATTTGTCCATTATGTTTATAGCTATGTATTTGTATCGTTTCTCCTTCTAACGGTATTGCCATAAAAAAGCCCACCTTTTTCAGTTGCTCAAATTATATAAATAATATCCCAATTATATTATAGCAATGGATTGAGAAAACTTGTAGTTAGAAGAATACAAAAAAAGAAGAAATATCCGATAGCGGAATTTTTTAAAAATAAAAAATTAAGGTATAGACGAGCGTCTATACCTAATTTTATTACTTGAAATTTGATTTGACTAAACAATTAGTTGTTATTGTTGTTGTTGTTTTGTCGGTTGTTATTACGTTGGTTGTTTTGTTGCTTTTGTTTTTGATTTTGCGCTTGTGCAAAATCTTGATCTACCGCAAACTCTTCGTTTTGGTTGTTGTTGTTATTGTTGTTGTTATTGTTGTTGTTTCTGTTATTTTGTTTTGCCATTTCAAATTCACCTCCGTGATAAATATTGTTGACTGTTGCGTTGGAGATTATTCGTGGCAAGTGAAAATAATTCATTTCAGAATATTCAAAATCCTTATCATCGGCACAGACATAGGTAGCTTTGTTATTTCATCAATTGTATAGAAATTAGCTTCTTTTGGAAGCTTTGATGTCTTTTGAACTTGTACTAAGTGACAATCCATTTCCCAAGTTAAATGGGAAAATACATGCTTAAATTTCAATAATTGTTCATTTATAAAATCCGTGATATTCAAATTATAACTTTTTTGAAAAATTTCATATGTTTTTAATATGTTTTCTTTTTCTATTTCAACCATAGGGAATTCCCACATGTTTGCAAGCAATCCTTCGTTTGGTCGTTTTTGCAAAAGATATTTACCATCTTCATCTATAGCAATGTATATGTCATATTTAATTTTTTTGTTTTTTTGTTTTTTTGTTTTAATCGGAAGCTCCTCTGGTTTTCCTTCTTGAAAAGCTAGACAATATTCTCTGACCGGACAAAGTAAACATTTGGGAGAAGTTGGTGTACATATTTGTGCACCTAAATCCATTAACGCTTGATTGAAGGAACCAGGATCCTTTTTAAAAATCAATTGTGTTACAGCTTCTTCAAAAACCTTTTTCGTTTTAGAAAGAGCGATGTCTTCTTTTATATGTAGCACTCTACTTAAAACACGCATAACATTTCCATCGACCGCATGTTCAGGCTCATTGTAAGCAATACTTAATATGGCACCAGCTGTATATGGACCGACGCCTTTTAATTTTGTAATATCGTGACGATTATTAGGTACTTTGCTATTATATTTTTCAACCACTTCGCGTACGCCTATTTGTAAATTACGGGCTCTAGAATAATAGCCTAGACCTTCCCACATTTTTAGTAGTTCTTCTTGCGGGGCATAGGCTAATGATTCTAGTGTAGGGTATTTATTAATAAAACGGTGGTAATAAGGTATTACTGTATCAACTCGTGTTTGTTGTAACATAACTTCTGAAACCCAGATTTTATAGGGATCAGTTGTATGTCTCCATGGTAAATCACGTTTTTCTTTATAGTACCAGTCAACAAGAGTTGAGGAAAATTCATTGATATATGGATATTTCACGACATCCTCCTTAGTTTCGATTGATTTTGTTGAAAATAGGGTATAATTAATTTAAGAAAATTTATCCATATTAATAAAAGTAATTCCAACCTACCTCCGATTTAAGGAGTTGATACAATTGGACTCAGGCACACATTTAGTAATGGGCGTTGCATTGGGTGGATTAGCATTAGTAGACCCAGTAGTTGCGAATAATTCAATGACCTTTGGCGCTGTGATGGCAGGTACTCTTCTTGGTTCACAAGCACCAGATATTGACACTGTATTAAAACTAAGAAATAACGCTGTATATATTCGGCATCATCGTGGTATTACCCATTCAATACCGGCAGTTATTTTATGGCCTCTAGCAATTACAGGTCTATTATCACTGATCGTACCAGATGCGAATGCCTTTCATATATGGCTTTGGACTTTTTTAGCAGTATTTTTACATGTATTTGTTGATATATTCAATGCATATGGAACACAGGCATTGCGACCTTTTTCAAAGAAGTGGGTAGCTCTCGGTGTCATTAATACATTCGATCCGTTAATATTCGGTATACATTGCCTCGGCATTGTACTTTGGGTATTTGGAGCAAATCCAGTTATTACATTTGGGCTGATATATGTTATTATCATCTTTTACTATTTCTCAAGATTTGCTGTGCAGGCTGCGGTAAAACAAGCAGTTCGAAACACGATACAGGATGAGGATTTTGTTATTGTTGCTCCTACAATGCGTTTCTTTAACTGGAGAGTTGCTGCAAAATCTAAAACCCATTATTACGTTGGTAGGGCTTATGGGCGTACAGTGAATATTCACGATAAAATTGAAATTCACCCAATTCCTAAAACCCCACTAGTGGATAAAGCCTTATCAGACTCAAATTTAGCGGCTTTCCTTTCTTTTTCTCCTCTTTATAATTGGGAGATTTCCGAACTACCAAACGGATTAACAGAAGTACGACTAATTGATTTGCGCTATCGCAGTAATGATCGTTATCCTTTTGTTGCAGTCGCGCATGTTGATGAAGAGTTAAACATTGTGAATTCCTATACAGGCTGGATATATAGTGAAGATAAACTTCAAAGAAAACTACAAATAGGCTCAAGCTAACAAAATTTTAAGAGTTGCCTTTAATACGGCAACTCTTAATTTAGTTTCTTAATGAGATTGCTCATCGCTCTCTTCCAAAAACTTCGCATATTTTGGATTTCGACCTGCAAACTCGTGAATTTTATCACCATAGCTTTCAATCCATTGACGAATAATTCGTTGTGTATACTCAAATCCACGGTATGGATACCCAGCTTTTGCATAAGTCGTTTCAAAATCTGACCATAATAGTTCAATCCATGTTTTTGCTTTACTGACTGTTAGATTTGGGTTTTTATTGACTAATTCCTGTGTTAATTCTTCGATGATTCCGTTTACATCCATTTTATTTCCCCACTTTCGTCGGTTGTAATAATGCAATCGGTAACGCTTCTTCAAATTGTTCTCCACCAAGTCGATATCCCCACGCAAAACGACCTTTTAAATATTCCACCTTGAAAAATTCACCTGGCGCACCATCAATACGGTAAATTTCGCCTTTTTCAATGCTTTTCGGATCCATTAAATAGCTAGCCGCCATTATTGCTTTTCTTTCATATACAGCAAATTCATTTAGAATACCCAGCTGTTCGGCTTTTCTTGCTTTTTCCTTAAGCTTTGCAATTTCCTCTCTTAGCTCGTGCTCGGACATTTGTGCATAGCTCTTTTCCATTTTATTCGCTCTCCTTTTCTTCGATAAATCCTTCAATCACATCTATCGGAAAACCCTTTTGATATAAAGCTTGTTTTATTTTCATACGCAGTTCATTGCCAGTAAATTTTGCGGAGTATTTTTTCCACAACTTTTCACCTTGTTGCTCGATCATTTGTTGCCAATCTTCATCTTCTCGCTGCAAGTCAATTTGGTCAAGTATTTGATTTATTATATCGAAGGAATACCCTTTTCGCATTAACAGTTCCTGTATTTTTTGTTTTACTTGCGAAGGTGTTTTAATAGCATTTGATTTGACGGTCTTTCGAGCCAAATCCTTCGCTATTTCTAATTGATCTTCATATGTAAATGTATTTAGTACTTTTTCTTGTGTTTTTTTATCAATACCTTTTTTTATCAAATCCTGCTTTATAGCTTTAGGACCTTTTTTTGCGGTTTTCTTTTTCGTCTCAAGCAGTGCTTTTGAATAGGTTTCATCATTAAGAAATCCGAGTTTTTCCAATTTTCGTATCGCCTCAATGGTTACTGCCTCTCCAAAACCAATATCAAGCAATTTCTTTTTCACTTCATATTCACTTCGCATTTGAAAACTTAGAAAATTAAGTGCTCGATTAAAGGCTTTAGCGATTTCATCCTCATATGTAATTTCATCAATTTCAAATTGGTCGAGTACTTTTCCTTTTGTTAAGCCAAACTTTATTAGTGTTGACTCATCAACTGCAAATGCATATTGATCATTTAAATATATATTATACCGTTCAGGATTGTTTTTTTGACGGGCAATTTTTGATATGGCTTGCATTAGACTCGCTCCTTCTAATGCTAGTATACATTGTTTTTTATGTTGTTTCATTTGGGAAACATTTTCATATTTTTTATATTTCAATAATGTTTATTATTCATTTTGCATAATGAAAGCCTATTAGCACATTCTAAATTAGACAAAGGAGGCTTTACTTTCATGTGGAAACATCACATTTTAGGTAGTATGTTAGTCGCCATTGTAGTTGCTTTGGCTTTTACATTCGCTCCATCAAATACTGCATATGCGAAAACTTATAATTGGGGATTTACTAAATCTAAAGACGGAAAACCCGCGGACGCGGGTCATGAGTTAGAGACGGTATTAAAGGAATATGACTCCATTTATAAAGGAAGACCCGATGAAAAAGTTATCTACCTAACCTTTGATAACGGTTTTGAAAATGGGTATACAGAAAGTATATTAGATACTTTAAAAGAGGAAAATGTAAAAGCAACATTTTTCTTAACAGGGCATTATTTAAAAAGTGCAACGGACCTTGTTAAACGTATGATTGATGAAGGACATACGATTGGAAATCATTCATACGGTCATCCGAATATGGCCAACTTACCTGAGGAGAAAATGGTTGATGAGTGGAAAAAGTTCGATAAATTATTAAAAGAGCTTACGGGCGTGGATCGTACTCATTTTGTTCGTCCTCCTGAAGGGGTATTTAGCGAAAAAGTATTAGAAATTGGAAATCGTCATGGATATCGACATATTTTCTGGTCTATTGCATTTGTAGACTGGGATAAAAATTCTCAAAAAGGTTGGGAATATGCTTACGATGAACTAATGAAGCAATTACATCCTGGTGGAATCATTCTAATGCATACGGTAGCGAAACATAATGCGGATGCAATGCCAAAGTTCATCCAAGAGGCAAAAAAACAAGGCTACCGATTTGGTACACTTGAAGAGTTAGTAACCGACTTTACTTTAAAAAGAGATAATTAAGCTAATTTAAAACATATAAAGGGATCTTCTACAATTCTGAAGATCCCTTTAATTTTTTTATTTTTTAAACATTTGATTCAGATTAGCCATTTCGATAGCAGAAACGGCTGAATCATATCCTTTATTTCCTGCCTTCGTACCAGCTCGTTCAATTGCCTGTTCAATATTTTCAGTAGTTACAATACCAAAAATTACTGGTACATTTGTATCTAATGAAACCTTTGCAATTCCTTTTGCGGATTCGCTACATACATAATCATAGTGTGAAGTAGCCCCTCGTATAACGGTTCCTAAACCAATAACAGCATCATATTGATTTGTTTCAACCATTTGTTTTGAAATGAATGGCACTTCGAATGCTCCTGGCACCCATGCAATATCAATATTATCTTCATGCACACCATGCCTTTTTAGCCCATCTATAGCGCCATCTAATAATTTACTTGTGATGAATTCATTAAACCTACCTACTACAATTCCAATTTTCAAATCTGTACCAATTAATTGCGCTTCAAATACTTTTCCCATTTTTACATCTTCTCCTTTTGTACTAATTCAGTAACCGAGTTTTCATTTTCAATTCGATATTGAACTAAATCCTCAATTGAAATAAGCTTCAATTCGTGCTGTTTTGCAAATAGTATTAAATCATCCAAACGTAACATGTATCCATCATCGCCCATAATTTCACAAATAACTCCTGCCGGAAAACTACCACAGGCTCTTGCTAAGTCTACCGCAGCTTCAGTATGTCCTCGACGTTCTAGAACACCATTATTTTTCGCAACTAATGGGAATACATGGCCAGGTCTTCTAAAATGTTCTTT
This sequence comes from Lysinibacillus sp. PLM2, assembly GCA_023168345.1. Taxonomy (NCBI): domain Bacteria; kingdom Bacillati; phylum Bacillota; class Bacilli; order Caryophanales; family Bacillaceae; genus Lysinibacillus; species Lysinibacillus sp. PLM2. The sequence continues at coordinate 3,253,977 of AP025689.1, forward strand.
TTGTGCATCTTGTTTAATCATAGAGACAATGGTATGTGAACGTTCATATGCACTAATACCAGTTGTCGTATCCACATGATCCACACTAACGGTAAAAGCCGTTTGATGATTGTCAGTATTTTTCTCTACCATAGGATTCAGTTCCAAATTTTCTGCGAGTTCCACTGTAATCGGCATACAAATTAAGCCTCTACCGTATTTAGCCATAAAATTAATATTTTCAGGTGTTGCAAACTCTGCTAACACTAAAAAATCGCCTTCATTTTCACGATTCTCATCATCTACAACAATGATGGCCTTACCTTTTCTCAAATCTTCAATTGCTTCTTCAATTGTATTTAACATAATGAGATCACCCATTCTCAGAATCCATTTTTTCTTAAAAAATCGATTGTGATATTTGATTTTTTATCTATATTTCCTAAATGATGTAATACATACTTCCCTAACAGATCTGTCTCAATATTTACTTGATCCCCTACTTTTTTCTTGCCCAATATTGTTTCGGTATACGTGTGGGGAATTAATGATATAGTGAGGCTTTGTTCGGAAACCTTAAAAAGAGTTAAACTAGTCCCGTCAATCGTAATAGAACCTTTAGGAATGCAGTTCTCAGTAAGATCTTTTGATGCTTCGATTTCAATATAGACTGCATTTGCAACAGGTTTAATACTCCTTATAATTCCAACACCGTCAACATGACCAGCAACAATATGTCCACCAAATCTACCATTTGCTGCCATAGCTCTTTCCAAATTCACATAGTCCCCAATTTTAAGTTTGTGAATGTTGGTTGCTTTAACTGTTTCAGGCATAACATCGACCGTCATTTCATTTTTAGTGAAATTTGTAATTGTTAAACAAACGCCATTTACAGAAATGCTATCGCCCAAATTGGCATCAGATAAAATTTTGTTGCAGTGGAATGTTATTTCCATACTTACATCATCTTTCCTTAAGGCTGTTACTTTTCCTAACTCTTCAATAATCCCTGTAAACATAAATCACCTCCATGTTTTTTTCGCAACAAAAAATCCCCCTTCAAACTGCTAGTTAAAGGGGGTGGGAGAGTTTTGAAAAAATCGGTAGCACAAATAAACCTTCATGATGAATAGCACCAAAAGGAATAATATGCCAATAAAAAATCCCGCTTACCAAGAAAGTAGCGGGATTAGATTTGTAATGTAAAAAAGTCAATAACAAACTAGCCCATTAAAAATGAATTTAATGGATTTTACATTTACATCCTTCTCCCATCCAGACTTTAACTGTCGGCTTTGGATTCGCACCAAATCCTGCTCGTATGAGCTCACGGGCTTAGAATTACTTCATCACCGTCGATTGGGAATTTCACCCGACCCCGAAGGACTTCTAGCAATAGACAGGGAAACCTACCTTGCTAGACATTATTAAATTAAATATCATATTATCACTAATTCGAAGTAATAGCTATTAATTAAAATAATAAATACCCCTTCCCACTTTACATTACTTGCTTTCATAATACTCTTCGTTATAATGATAAGATGAGTAAATTAAAGGACGTGAACGCTTTTGAGCGATAATAAAGTATTGATGGAAGTAGGGCAAAAATTTCCGTTAACAATAAAACGACTTGGCATTAATGGAGAAGGTGTTGGTTTTTATAAACGAAATGTTGTATTTGTGAAGGGTGCATTACCTGGTGAAGAAGTGACAGTAAAGGTATCCAAAGTGCAGCGTAATTTCGCAGAAGCTAACTTATTGAATGTTCGAAAGGTATCTGAATATCGACAAGAACCAAGCTGTCCAGTTTATGCAGAATGTGGAGGTTGTCAGCTTCAGCATTTAACTTACGGGGGACAATTGAAAGAAAAACGTGACATGGTCTTGCAATCTCTGGAAAAATATGTTAAACCGATTGCATCCACATTAGATGTAAGACCAACTATCGGAATGGAAAATCCCTGGCATTATCGTAATAAAAGTTCTTTCCAGGTGCGTAAAGACGGAAAGCGAGTTTACGCGGGGCTATTTTCAGAAGGTACAAATAAACTGTTAAATATAAATGATTGTGCAGTCCAACATCCATTAACGTCAAAGATTACCGTGGGTACACGAAAAATTCTACAAAAATTAAATATCTCTATATACGATGGTAAATCATTAAACGGACTTGTTCGTACAATTGTTGTTCGTACTGCTATTGAAACAGGTGAAACTCAAGTTTGTTTAGTAACAACAAGAAAAGAGCTTCCACATAAAGAAGAATTAATCGAACGTATGTTAAAAATAGATCCAAGTATCGTATCGATTACACAAAATATTAATCGTGAAAAAACTTCTCTTATTTTCGGAGACGAAACAATTATATTATATGGTAAAGAAACGATTCATGAGAAATTAGGTGAGTTAGCATTTGACCTTTCATCAAGAGCTTTCTTTCAATTAAATCCTGAACAAACCGTCCATTTATATGATGAAATTAAAAAGGCTGCAATGTTAACAGGAAAAGAAACCGTAGTAGATGCATATTGTGGTGTAGGTACAATTGGGTTATGGCTTGCACGTGATGCAAAGGAAGTTCGCGGAATGGATGTAGTCCCAGAAAGTATTGTCGATGCGAAGAAAAATGCGAGAAACCATGGTTTTAAACATGTTCGTTACTATACAGGTACTGCTGAAGAATGGCTTGAAAAGTGGCGACGAGAAGGATTTGTTCCTGACGTCATTACGGTAGATCCTCCGCGCACTGGACTTGCACCAAGTTTCATCAAAACTGTTCTGAAAATCAAACCTAAACGTTTTGTGTATACTTCATGTAACCCATCTACCTTTGCAAAAGACTTGGCTGATCTTACAAAGGTCTATCATGTAGAATATATCCAACCAGTTGATATGTTCCCACAAACTGCAAGGGTAGAAATCGTTGCGAAAATGACTTTAAAGACTAATAAATTTAATTAACTTGAGCATAAGAAGATAAGTACAATCCACTTTGAACTGCTCCGCCATTGTTAGACAAAACAATTGGCGGTGCAGTTTTTCTATGGCTTAATTTAGTCTTATTGCGTTTAAATTGTAAATATCCCTTGTTCTCTATGATTGAACAAAGGTTTCAAGTTGTCCCTTGTTTGAAAATTCTCTACACATTTTATCCGCACTCAATATTACGAATATTTATTCACACCTTTTTATAGCTATTAAAATAACATTCAACCCTTCTCGTTCCTTTTTTAAGATATATTAATATAAAATATTCTCTTTCAAAACATTATATTTTACTTCATACAAAAATTTTCTCGTTACATCTTTATCTACTCTGTTTTATTTCTAATTGATACATTAAAAACCCTTTATTCATAAGACTAGAACCCCTTTTCATACCCCCTGTTATAAAACAGGAAACAACAATAATTTCTCTTTTAAAATAAAAAAATTCTATTTAAAGAAAGTATTTTTTTAAAAATTCTTATTGCAATATTATTTTGTTTAGTGGTATCTTTTTATCTAAGAATTATTCGCGAAAATTCACAGACTAGAAATATAGGGGTTGAAAGAGAAATTATGAATAAAAATAGATGGTTAATTGCACTTTCAGCTATTGCTATACATTTATCAATAGGTGGTGCATATGCATACAGCGTATATAAAAATCCGATAACTGACGAAATGGGTTGGAGTACCACTAACGTAACGATCGCATTTACGATTATGATGGGGCTAGCTGGATTTGCAGCAGCATTGTTTGGTAGTTTAGTAGAAAAAATGGGTCCAAGAAAATCAGCAATTGTTGCAGCTGTTCTGTTCGGAATTGGACAAGCAGGTGCAGGGATTGCAATCGTATCGGACTCTGTTGTTCTTTATTGGTTAACTTATGGCGTATTAAGTGGATTAGGTATGGGAATTGGTTATATAGCACCCGTTTCAACACTAGTAAAATGGTTCCCAGATCGACGTGGATTAGCAACTGGAATGGCGGTTCTTGGCTTCGGTTCTGGCGCTTTAATTACAGCTCCTGTTGCTACATATTTAATGGGAACTGTAGGCATTTCAAATACTTACTATATTCTCGGGATTAGTTACTTTGTATTAATGTTACTAGGTGCTCTTTACATTGCACCACCTGCTGGTAATGTTTCTGTTGAAAAATATGCAACATCCTCAGGTGCAAAACCGATTGCTCAACTATCAGCTAGAGAAGCTGTTAAGACAAAACATTTCTGGATGCTTTGGTCAATGCATTTAGTAAATGTAACAGCAGGGATCATGATGATATCAGTCGCATCTCCAATGGCTCAAGAGATTGTTGGATTATCTGTTGCTGGAGCTGCTACAATGGTTGGTTTAATGGGCTTATTTAATGGAGGAGGACGTCTATTATGGGCTGCCGCTTCTGATTATATAGGACGTCATAATGTCTTTGTTATTTTCTTTATCATTCAATTAATTACATTCGTTACATTACCATTTACGACAAACGTTATTATATTCCAATTATTCATATTCCTTGTAGTTAGCTGTTATGGCGGCGGATTTTCAAATTTACCTGCCTTTGCAAGTGACTTATTTGGAACAAAACAACTTGGCGTCATTCACGGTTACTTACTTACAACTTGGTCGTTAGGTGGAATATTTGGTCCAATTATTGTAACGTCAATTCGTAATGCAACAAATAGTTACGTTCCTGTGTTTTATTTATTCTCATTCTTAATTGGAATTTCACTATGTATTTCATTGTGGATCCGTTATGATTTAAAAAAATTGAAAAAACAACAAAAAGAAGATTCAGTTCAAGTTGGCGATGTTTCAACAATTTCATAATTTAAAAATACTGCCACGATTTTAATAACCGTAGGCAGTATTTTTTATTAAGGATTTTTTTAGTTTAGAAAGAACGTTACAAATAAAATGATGACGATTGGTAGAATAATAAAAAGATATCCTAAAGGATTCGCAAAATTAATCGTCCACCCTACGCCAAATCTTTTTTCAACAAAGATAGACGGATCGTTTTTGTTGAAGTACCATAAGCCACCCTTCCAATATTGATCATCATCTATATCCGTAATATTCCCTTCTATCACTGCACTATCTTCTTTATCTAATCGACCAACCTTTAAGGCGAAAATGATCGTTCCTATTAAAATAATAGCTAATGCACCAAATGGAATAATCAATTTTAATAATGACCCTTCAAATAGGGTTGGGTGAATGGTTGTTAATTGGAAAAAACTCATCATGATTGTAATAACTAAAAGCACTATAAATAGTAACCAACTAGAGTATTTACGCATACCTAATTGTCTCCTTTTAGATGCTATTGCATTTGTTGCACTTAATTTTATACCTGAATTTTTCGTTGCAATATGAATCCCAGTAAACATCATTTGCATAATTAATAAAAATAAAGATGATTGAATTGCAGAAAATGGTGTCTTTTCAGTAAATGCATCAGGCTCACCATTTGGTCCCCAATGAGTAGGGATTTCATTTGGTAATAAATCATAATTCATAAATGTATAAATTATGAGTCCAATCGTAGCAATCATAGGTAGTATATAAGCATACCATGGAAGCATTTCATCTTGATTACGAATAGTTAAATCTGTAACCGTTACTTGTTTTAAATTCTCTGTCCATTTTTCTGCTTGCTTTAATTGCTTCGTCTTACCATGAAAATAAAAATATAATGCAATACTAAAGATAATTATCGCAAATTGAATACTTGTTCCAACTATTACAATTTGTTCATCTGATACATCGTTTATTAAAGCCCAAGCCGCATAGAGCACTAATGAAATAGCAGAAACAGTGAAAGTCCCAATTGCATACTGCTTTTTAAATTGTGCAAGCTTTGGTTCCTCAATATTTTGCTCTGGTACCGAAACGCCAAACACAACTGTTCTTTTGACTAAGAAAGGTATGAGCGTCTGAACAATGACCAAAGATAAAATGATTACAAAAAATACAACTAATGCCATTGATTTTTCCTCTCCTCTATATAATCTTAACTAAGCCTGTTTACTTAGTTTTTCAACTTAAAATTATTTACTTTTAAAATCCTCAATAATAGATTTCACCATCATTTGTATTTTCTCTTCGTCTATTCCAAATACTAATGCTTCGGCGATTTGTGGTTTAATATCTTCCATAATTCTTTGATAAATAGCTTCATCAAATTTTTCATGTGTTGCTATTACTGCCCCTGATTTAGGGACAATTCGTATTACTCCTTTTTTCTCAAGCTCATGATAGCTCTTGTTCACTGTGTGCATATTAACACCTAAATCTGCCGCAAAGGATCTAACAGAAGGAAGGGAATCACCTGGTTTAATTTCCCCTCTAACGATCCCTTGAATAATTTGATTTGTTAATTGTGTATAAATAGGAACCTCCGATTCTGGTTCTATACGGATCATCAATGTTTCACCTCAACTCTTTTCATTGAATCCTTAAGTCTTTTTCTGAATTAAAGTAGAAAGCAGATAGTTCATCTATTTGAACATACTGTATTGTTCTAATTCGAATCCGTCTGTTCTATTATATATATAACAAATCTGTTCTATACAAAGTATAACAAAACTGTTCTACTTATTCTAGAACAATTTTTGTTTTTTTTATCGTTTTTATTCAAAACTTAAATAAAGGAATTAAACTTAAAAGATAATGAATCCATTAATCTAACATTCCAATAGAAAAAACGCACTTTGCCTCATTTAAGCAAAAGTGCGTTAATTTTTGATTGGAAAAACAAAATAACTTCCATTAATAATAAAATTAGAACAACCCAAGCAAATAATTCGAGAAATTGAAGTTGAAATGTCCATGGCATTTTCCCTTCATATAGCGTAACAAGATTGTAGGTAAAATAATAAAGCATCCCGAAAGTGAAGTTTCTTGACCATTGTGAAACATCATATGTAAATAAAGCTTTCTTTAATCCAAATAGTTTCACTCTTGCTACTGCCCTTACTACTTCAAAAGTTTCTATTAGGATAAATAAGGCAAGTACAAAAAACCAGAAGCAATTCAAAAACTCACTAGAAAACACTTGTGACTGCGTCATGGCTAAGCCAGTAATAGATAATGCACCGTGTATTATACAGTCTGTATTTTTCAATTCATGTATAGAACCCCATTTTTGTATGAATCGCATTAGTATTAAAATCATTGAAAATAAATAAAAGGCAAACCCAGCCACTATAAAAAAGATAACCATTTTGTTACTAACTTCCCCATGAAATACATTTATCAATAAACATACCATCGATTGAGTACTCACCGTAGAAAGCAAAATAACGCCGTGAACATCTCTACCCAAATTATGTACCACAATTCTTTTAAATTGACTAATACAAAATAGAATATAAGCAAACCACGCAAATAAATTAAATATGCTTATACATTCTATTATTATTTGTAGTTGCTGATATTCATGTACCATCAATACACAGATAACGGATGTTCCTGCAATCCACGTACCTATTGCAAAACTTTTAACCGGAATAGAAATAAGGAGCTTCCTATAACTATGATTTATAAATGTCGTAACAAAAGAAATAATCATGAGAAACCAAAGCAAGAATAAAAACAGCGTAATCGTTTTACTATACTGACCAATAAGTGGAATTTGTTGCATTGCCCCTAATGAAAAGATTCCCAATGCCATAATGACCGATCCTGAAACGACATCTATTTTATTAAATTGTATTATAATTGATTTCATACAGCTTCCGATCCTTCTATATAACAGTAATCTTTATTTTATCATTAGGTAAACACTGATCAATATATCAAAATGCTTTTTAAAATGTAGGAATGATAAATATTTTCATACTTTTTGTTTACTCTAATATAGAAAAGAAAATGTTTATATTGGTATCGGTTAAATTTTTCTATTTTCATCAAATATTTTGTAGAAAAGTAATTGCTACGAAAAAAATAATTCTGTATAATCTGTTTTATTGTGCAGATTGTGGTTAATCTCACAGAAACTATTAACTTTTCTCTTAAGGAGGTAATAAGGAATTGGGTAAAGCATTGATTATTGGAGCTGGCGGTGTAGCTAGTGTTGTGGTGCACAAATGTGTACAAAATTCAGAAGTGTTCGAGGAGATCATGATCGCTAGTCGAACGAAGTCAAAATGTGACGCTTTAAAAGAAAAATTAGACGGCGGTAAAACTATTATCCACACTGCTCAAGTGGATGCGGATAATGTGGACGAACTTATTGAATTAATCAATGGATTTAAACCAGATGTGGTAATTAACGTAGCTTTACCATATCAAGACTTAACTATTATGGATGCATGTTTAGCAACAGGTGTGCATTACGTTGATACAGCAAACTATGAGCCACCTGAAACAGCTAAATTCGAATATAAATGGCAATGGGCATATAAAGAAAAATTCGAAAAAGCAGGTCTAACTGCACTACTCGGTAGCGGATTCGACCCAGGCGTAACGGGTGTATTCAGCGCATATGCATTAAAACATTACTTCGATGAAATTCATTATATCGATATTTTAGATGCGAATGCTGGTGATCATGGATATCCTTTCGCTACAAACTTCAACCCAGAAATTAACATTCGAGAAATTACAGCAAATGGTCGTTACTGGAAAGAAGGTAAATGGGTAGAAACAGAACCATTAGAATTTAAAGAAGTTTATAACTTCCCAGAAATCGGACCTAAAGATATGTACCTTCTTTACCATGAAGAGTTAGAATCTTTAGCGAAAAACATTAAAGGGATTAAACAAATTCGTTTCTGGATGACATTCTCTCAAAAATATATTACACACTTAAATGTTCTTGAGAACGTAGGTATGACATCTATTGAACCAATTGAATTTGAAGGTAAAATGATTCAACCACTTCAATTTTTAAAAGCGGTATTACCAGACCCAGCTTCACTAGGACCACGTACTAAAGGTAAAACAAACATTGGTTGTATTTTCCGTGGAGTTAAAGATGGTGAAGAGAAAACTTATTACGTCTACAATGTATGTGATCACGAAGAATGTTACCGTGAAGTTGGATCGCAAGCAATTTCTTATACAACAGGTGTACCAGCTATGATTGGTGCAATGCTAGTAATGAACGGAACTTGGCAAAAACCTGGAGTTTACAATGTAGAAGAATTCGATCCAGATCCATTCATGGAAGCATTAAACAAATGGGGTCTTCCATGGCAGGAAAGCTTTAATCCTGAATTAATTGACCTTGAACTTGAAAAAGAAGAGGCTAAATAAATGAAACAAATAGATTGGAACCAAGTACCGTCTCCTAGTTATATAGTAGACGAGCGCTTGCTTAAACGTAATTTAGAGATTTTAAAATCAGTTCAGGATCGAACTGGTTGTGATATCTTACTTGCTTTAAAAGGATTTTCGATGTTTTCGACATTCCCAATGGTCCGTGAGTTTTTAAAAGGGATTACATCTAGCTCTTTATTTGAAGCTCGTCTAGGTTACGAGGAGTTCGGTAAAGAAGTACATGCCTATGCACCTGCATATGCTGAGCATGAGATTGATGAGTATTTAAAATACGTCGATCATATTGTGTTTAATTCCTTTGACCAATTAAACAAGTACAAAGAAAAAGTACAAAGCTTAGATAAGCACGTATCAATTGGATTACGTGTAAATCCTGGTTACTCAGAAGTTGAAACTGAGCTTTATGATCCATGTGCATTAAATTCTCGCCTTGGTATTCCATTTGACCAATTCCGTCCAGATGAATTAGATGGCGTTGAAGGAATCCATTTCCATGCAATGTGTGAACAAAACTCAGATGTGTTAGAACGTATCATTCCACACTTTGAGGAAAAATACGGTCCTTATTTACATCAAATGAAATGGGTAAACTTTGGTGGTGGTCACCATATTACTCGTCCTGATTATGATGTAGATAAATTAGTAAATATTATTAACTACATTAAAGAGAAATATGATGTACATGTTATTTTAGAGCCAGGAGAAGCAATTGCTTTAAACACTGGATACTTAGTAACAACTGTTCTTGATGTTGTGAAAAACGGAATGGAAATTGCCATTTTAGATTCTTCTGCAACATGCCATATGCCAGATGTATTAGAAATGCCATACCGTCCACAAATCATCGGTGCAAGTACACCAAATGACAAAGCCCATACTTATCGTTTAGGTGGGATGACTTGTTTAGCTGGAGACGTTATTGGAGATTATTCCTTTGATGCCCCTTTAAAAGCTGGGGATAAAATTGTCTTTACAGATATGGCACACTACACAATGGTTAAAAACCATATGTTCAACGGTGTAAACCTACCAAGCATCTGCCTATATAACGAAGACGAAGGCGTTAAAGTAATCCGTCAGTTTGGCTATGAAGATTATAGAAATCGACTTTCTTAATATCATTTAAAAAACTTTGCGTGAGGAGTATTCTTCCCGCAAAGTTTTTTTATGTCTTATTAGTAATCGTATGGTAAAGTTTTTAGAAGAATAAAAAGGTAGGGACTTCCTTCCTTCCCTACCCACTAATTTACAGGATTAAATCTTTTTCCAAATAATAATACAATTATATAAACAACTAACAGTATTACTGCAATAAATAGCAAGAAGCTAATATTTCCAACGACTTGTAAGAACATACCTCCGACAAAAGGCCCCATTAAGCTCCCAAGACTAAAGAAAATTCCACAAAGTAAATTTCCGGTTGGTAATAATTGCTTTGGCGTTAAATCCGCCATATATGTAATTCCTAACGAAAAAGTAGAGCCTAAGAACATGCCACTAATTAAGAAAATTAACGCAACTAGTACTTCTGAAAACTCTAATAAGCTCCCAATACCGAAACTAATGGATCCGATAAATAGAGCATATAATAGCACTTTTCTTCTACCAATCGAATCTCCCAATATTCCTAAAGGGATCTGTGTCACAATCCCACCTATTGAAAAGGCAGATAAAATAATAGACACCATCGATACATCGTAATCCATTCGCAAAGCATATACAGGGAATAATGCATTAATGGATGTTTCTAACACCCCGTATACGAGAGGTGGCAAAAAGGCAATCCAAGCATATTTAAATGATAATTTATATCTAGTAATACTATTTGCCTCTCTTGCATCTCCCTGAAGGGTGTCTGGATGTTCATTACGTATGAAAAATATTAATGACCAAGCAATTAAACAAAAAATAGAAGAAATTATAAATGGAAATGCTTCGGATACATTCACCAAAGGGACCATTAATGGACCAACAGCAAAACCAACACCAAAGGATAATCCATATATGGACATGCTCTTTCCTAAGCTTCCATGAGGTGTAGAACTAGTTAACCATGTTTGTGTAGAAAAATGAAGACAATGGTCACCAATACCAATTAACAATCTTAAAATAAACCAAAACAACACATGCTTCCATAATGGAAACAGTAATAAAGAGATAAAAACTAACGCACCACCGAATACAATGATTGGTTTATAACCAAATTTTCTTAAAGGCTGTTCAATAAAAGGTGATATTAATAATGTTCCTATATATAAGCCTGTTGCATTAAGACCATTTAACGTCGAAGATACTCCATCCGTCTCAAATATAATCGATATAAGCGGTAATAACATTCCTTGAGAAAAACCTGAAATTGATACAATTGCTATCAATATCCAAAATCTCACTTTTTCGTATCTCTCTGTCATACTGTGAGTCCTCCGACAACACTTTATTTTTACGTAATTATGTTAACATAATACGATTCATTTTCCCTCAAAAAATTTTACAAATATATTCTTTTTTCCAAATGAATAGTCTTTCATACTCTTGGAACATGCTATAATTGTCATTGTAAAAATTACAAGAGGTGAAATCATGTCAAACCCCATTACAGATAAAGACCAACAGTTAAATTATTTAAAAGAAAGACTTCAAATTTTTATGGAAGTTTTAGATGGAATCGATCCTGAAACTACAAGTGTTGAAGACATTGACCGACTTATTCAAATCATCGATGACGTGGAAGAGAAGATGGACCAATTCAATCATCGTGATAAATTAGTTGATTAATGAATTACCTTTATTAATATATTTTAAAGAATAATTAGAGGCCTGTTTAAATAATTTTTTGAACAGGCCTCTATATTTATTTAACCTTCCAACTTAATCTACTACTCTTTTTTTCGTTGGTTCAAAAAGGTATAATGTTCTTGGAAATTAATTTTTTAGAATTTTTGGGGGGTATATATTCAATGTCACAAGTGGCAACATCTTATTTACAAGCTCTTGAGAAGAGTATTTACGAATTAGTAAGTGAAACATCTACAAACTTACCTACTGATGTACGTCGTGCTATTAAAAAGGCTAAAGAAGCTGAAAATGCTGGCACTCGTGCTGCAATGAGTTTAGACACGATTACAAATAATATTGTAATGGCTGAAGACAACGTATCTCCAATTTGCCAAGATACAGGCCTTCCTACATTTAAAGTAAAAACTCCTGTTGGCGTTAATCAATTAGAAATTAAAACTGCAATTAAAAATGCAATTGTACAAGCTACTAAAGACGCTAAATTACGTCCTAACTCAGTTGACTCATTAACTGGTAAAAACAGCGGGGATAACCTTGGTGAAGGTGTGCCTGTTGTTAAATTTGAGCAATGGGAAAAAGACTATATTGAAATGAAACTAATCCTTAAAGGTGGCGGTTGTGAAAACAAAAACATTCAGTACAGCTTACCTTGTGAATTAGAAGGTCTTGGTCGTGCTGGCCGTGATCTTGATGGAATTCGAAAATGTATTCTACACTCAGTATGGCAATCACAAGGACAAGGATGTTCTGCAGGCTTCATCGGAGTTGGTATCGGTGGAGACCGTTCTTCAGGTTACGACCTTGCGAAGGAACAATTATTCCGTCATCTAGATGATGTAAATCCAAATCCTGACTTAGCAAAATTAGAAGAATATATTGTAGAAAAAGCAAATACTTTCGGAATAGGTACAATGGGCTTCGGTGGAGAAGCAACTTTACTTGGATGTAAAATTGGTGTTATGCACCGTATCCCAGCCTCATTCTATGTATCTGTAGCGTACAACTGCTGGGCATACCGTCGTATGGCAGTAAATATCGACCCTGCGACTGGTGAAATTACGAAATGGCATTATCAAGATGGGGAAAGAATCACTTTTAAAGATGAGCCAAAAACTGAAGTAAAATCAGATAATAAAGTAGTAGAGTTACGTGCACCGATCACTGAAGAGCAAATCCGTGAACTTAAAGTTGGTGACGTAGTTAAAATTAGTGGTCGTATGTACACAGGTCGTGACGCAATCCACCACCATTTAATGAGTCACGATGCTCCAGTTGATTTAAATGGACATATTATTTACCACTGTGGTCCTGTTATGGCAAAAGACGAAAATGATAACTGGACGGTAAAAGCAGCTGGACCAACAACGTCTATCCGTGAGGAGCCATATCAAGGGGATATTATGAAAAAATTCGGTATCCGTGCTGTAGTCGGAAAAGGCGGCATGGGACCTAAAACTCTCGCTGCTCTAAAAGAGCATGGTGGAGTTTACTTAAATGCAATCGGTGGAGCTGCACAATACTATGCTGATTGTATTAAATCAGTTGATGGTGTTGATTTACAGGAATTCGGAATTCCCGAAGCTATGTGGCATTTAACAGTTGAAGACTTTACAGCAGTAGTTACAATGGATTCTCATGGTAACTCTTTACATGCTGATGTTGAAAAATCCTCTTTAGAAAAATTAGCACAATACGCTGAACGAGTATTTTAATTTAAAAAGTATTTGACTCAAATGATTGTTAAGCAATCGTTTGAGTCTTTTTATTTATATGATAGTGTCTTTCATAATTACTTGCTACTCATCATAAAACCATTTTTCATTCCTTTCCCTTCACTCTGCTCAGTAACTTACTGTTCACATTTCCTCATTTAATCGCATTTCTAAAAATGTAGTTCAATCACGTTTACAAATAAGGTAAGCTATATTATAATCATTATAAATTAGTAATTAATTTAATTTATAACTTATAACAAATGAGAATCATTATTAGTTAAATAATCATTATACGAAAGTGATTTTCATTATCAAAAGGAGAATATCATGGATATTTCTAATCGAGAAAATGATAATCTAATTGAGAATTTAAAAAATCACAAAGAACTAATTGCCGCCCTTATTTCGGGGATTATTATACTTTTTGCTTGGCGTATGGAAGCTGGAGGTTTAACTACCGCTGCGATACTAGCTTATTTGACCGCTTTTATCATCGGTGGATATGCGAAAGCAAGAGAAGGTATTGAGGATACCATTCAACATAAAAGTCTAAATGTGGAATTGTTAATGGTATTAGCTGCAATTGGTTCAGCTATTATCGGTTATTGGACAGAAGGGGCTATTCTTATTTTCATTTTCGCTGTAAGTGGTGCTCTTGAAACCTATGCGATGAATAAAAGTAAAAGAGAAATTTCTGCACTAATGAAATTACAGCCAGAGGAAGCTTGGCTTGTTCGTGGTTCATTTGAGCCTATGAAGGTACCTGTTACCTCACTATCTGTAGGAGATCATTTACTTATTAAGCCTGGTGAACGTATACCAGCAGATGGTCAGATTATAAAGGGCTCTTCTTCAATTGATGAATCAGCAATTAACGGTGAATCTATGCCTGTCACAAAAGGAATTGACGATTATGTTTATGCAGGTACTGTGAATTTAAACGGAACCATCACTATCAATATGGAAAAACCAAGTTCGGAAACATTGTTTCAAAAAATCATTGCACTAGTGCAATCAGCGCAAAGTGAAAAATCTCCTTCCCAGCAATTTATTGAACGTTTTGAAGGTAATTATGTTAAATTTGTTTTAATTGCAGTTGGACTAATGATGTTTTTACCACACTTTTTATTAGGTTGGGATTGGAATACAACCTTTTATCGCGCAATGGTATTGTTAGTTGTCGCTTCTCCATGTGCCCTTGTAGCATCAATTATGCCCGCTACACTTGCGGCCATTTCTAACGGTGCAAAAAACGGCATTTTATTAAAAGGTGGCGTACATCTAGAGCATTTAAGTGTTATAAAGTTACTAGCTGTTGATAAAACTGGTACATTAACCGTTGGTACACCAGTGGTTACAGATGTTATAGCTAGGGAAGGTTTATCAGAACATGAAGCTCTATCTGTTCTTGCATCGATTGAATCTCAATCGAATCATCCATTAGCGCAAGCTATTACAAAGTATGCTAACGAACGAAATATTCAAACTAATCGAGGCATTGATATTGAAGATGTGCCTGGATGGGGGATAAAAGCAAAGATAAACAACAAATCCTATCTTGTTGGAAAACCGGATTTTGTTGGAAGTGAAGCTGCAAAAGATTTTAGCAACCAAGCGCTTTCAGCATTATCTGAAGAAGGTAAAACTGTCATCTTTATGAGAGATGAAGAAGGCATTGCGTTACTTGTTGCGCTGAAGGATACCGTTCGAGATGAAGCGAAAATGGCAATTAAACAGTTAAAAGAGCTAGGTATTAAAGTTGCAATGCTTACAGGAGATAATGAAAAAACAGCAAGAACAATTGCAACTGAAGCAGGTGTTACAGAGTATATTGCTAACTGTTTACCTGAAACAAAAGTGGATCATGTAAAAAAATATTTAAAAGATTATAAATAT
Organism: Lysinibacillus sp. PLM2; assembly: GCA_023168345.1. Lineage (NCBI taxonomy): Bacteria > Bacillati > Bacillota > Bacilli > Caryophanales > Bacillaceae > Lysinibacillus > Lysinibacillus sp. PLM2. The sequence goes on from AP025689.1 coordinate 3,269,645, forward strand.
GTTGGGATGGTTGGGGATGGCATTAATGATGCTCCTGCACTTGCTACTTCAACGGTTGGTATTGCGATGGGCGGCGGTACAGATGTCGCTTTAGAAACTTCTGACATGGTCTTAATAAAAAATGATTTATCGAAAATTGCTTACGCAGTTCGATTATCCAGAAAAATGCAAAGAATTGTAAAGCAAAACATTATTTTTTCAATATCCGTCATTGCCTTATTAATTATTTCTAACTTTTTACAGGCTGTTGACTTGCCTTTTGGTGTAATAGGTCATGAAGGAAGTACGATTTTAGTAATTTTAAATGGTTTACGTTTATTGAACAAAAATCTTTAGAAATAAAAATAGCTTTCGCCCTAATTAGGTTAGGAGCGAAAGCTTTTAATTTTTAAGCTGTTTCTTCTTCTCGATTTTTGCTAACCTTCTTCTCTGTATCGTTGCATTGATTAGTCCACCATAAATTAAAATCATACCTGTAAAGTAAAGCCATAGCATTAATACAATAACACTTGCAATACTTCCATAAGTAGAAAAAATATTTCCGAAGTTATTAATGTAAAACGTAAAAGCATAAATTAAAACAACCCAAGATACTGTAGAAAAAATTGTTCCAGGAATGACACTTCGTAATTTTAACCTTGGATCAGTGTTAGGCACTACCCAATAAAGAAGTGTTAGAACAATGAAAATCAATAAAGGTGGTAATCCCCATTGTACATATTGCCAAATCGAAATAAAGGATTGTTCAAAACCAAAGTAACCAAATAAAGTATATCCGTATCGTAATCCAAAAATCGGTAAAGTTAATACGATTAAAATAATCACAACAAGAGCAATTGTAAATACAACAGACCACGCTCGAACGACTAAGCTATGCTTTGGCTTTGTATTATAAGCTTCATTCAATGCCTTTATAAGCGCGTCTACACCTCTTGAAGCAGACCATATTGTCCCGATAATACTTATTGATAGAATACCTCCATTGTTTTGACTCGTTAAGATTTCAACAAGCGTTCCTTGCGTTAACAAGAAAACCTCTGTCGGAACCATCGACTCCATAAAATCAAATACATGTTGTTGATTTAGATTAAGAAATGGTAGCAAAGCAACTAAAAAAATTAACAGTGGGAAAAATGATAGTAAAAAGAAGTAGGCTAGCTGCGCACCAAGTCCTGAAACATCAACAGCGTACATTCGAAGGATTAAATACTGAACCATCCCTTTAAAGGTTAAAATATTTACTTTCGATTCATCAGGAAATATGATGGATTGGATAAAGTTCGGACTTTTGTTTTCAGCTTGTTTCCTATCTTTACTCAAAACTAAGCCCACTTCCTTTCACTAAAGTACTTAATTAGTTAATCGGTTTAGTAAATGTTGTTTTTGTTTCATCCATGATATCCTGTACTGCCACTGGAATCTCTCTCACTTCATCTAATTTATCCTTTATAAAAGATACATTGTCTTGCGTTGTTTCATATAGCTTTTGTACTTGGGCTATTTTTTCCTCAATCATTTGTTGTAGTTGATCACGATGCGTCACATAATATTGTACAGTATCCTTTGCTTTCTTCATGTTGTTTATAGTATGTTCTCGTGTTTTACGGTCAAACATACTAACAGCTGCTCCTACAAGTGCACCAATTACCATCGATTTTAAAAGCTTACTTTCGCTCATTTTATTACCTCCTAATTAATTTAAAATTGTCACGACTTTGGTTGTTATTGATTACATTACCATTTTAAATAAAATTTCCGTGTTTTTAAAGTAAGTGGTCAATGCCTTTGTTTTTTACGATTTCGGTTGACATCTTTTAAATCAAATGAAATGATTATTGAGTAAACATTGAAAGGCGGATTAATAAATGGATTTATCTAACCCATCAAGAGAAAATGTTGTTTATATTGTTGATTCAATTAAAGAAAAACTTAGAATGGTTAATGTAGATGCAATGAAATCAGAACATTTTAACGATGAACATTATGACGACTTACTATATCTTTACAACATGGTTATGAAACGTGAGACATTTAGTCCAAGTGAAATGCAAGCAATCGTTACTGAACTAGGTTCTCTAAGAAGATAATTTATTTGTTCACGTAGATAAAAAGAAGTTCTGTTTTAGGTTACAATACTTTTTCGGTAATAGCTTTTGCCAACATCAAGTATTTTACACCCTAATAGAACTTCTTTTTTATTTACCTATTTTTTAGTTTTCTCAAGTGCAACAGCAATTTGTGTTCCTATTTTTGCATTGTGTTTAACTAATGCAATATTCGCTGTTAAAGATTTACCTTCTGTTAATTCTTTTACTTTTCCAAGTAAAAAAGGTGTTACATCTTTTCCTTTAACTCCTAATTCTTCAGCTTCTTTTAATGCTTTTTCGATAATTCCATTAATAAATGAAGCTTCCATTGCTGCTTCTTTTGGAATAGGATTTGCTACAACTGCCCCACCTCTTAATCCTAAATTCCATTTTGCACGCATCATTTCGGCTACTTCCTCAGGGGAGTCTACTCGGAAGTTAACATTGAATTCACTTTCTCTTGTATAGAATGCAGGTAGAGTGTCCGTTTCATATCCAACTACAGGTACACCCTTTGTTTCTAAATATTCTAGAGTTAATCCTAGATCTAAAATAGATTTTGCTCCGGCGCATACCACTGCCACATTCGTTTGTGCGAGCTCTTCTAAATCTGCGGAAATATCCATTGTTTCTTCAGCCCCACGGTGCACACCACCAATTCCACCTGTTACAAACAATTCAATTCCCGCTAGCTCTGCAGCAATCATCGTTGCTGCTACAGTTGTTGCACCAAGTTTTTTTGATGCAATTAAATAACCAAGATCTCTTCGTGAAGCTTTCGCAACATTTTTTGCGTTACCGAACATTTCTAGCTCTTCATCAGTTAGTCCGATTTTAATCTTTCCATCAATAATTGCAATAGTAGCCGGTACCGCTCCATTTGCACGAACAATATCCTCAACTTCTCTTGCAGTTTGAACATTTTGTGGGTACGGCATTCCATGAGAAATAATCGTCGATTCTAATGCGACAATTGGGTAACCTTTTTCTTTTGCATCTAATACTTCTTGTGAATAGGATAAATATTTCTCCATTATAAATTCCTCCAATTATATAATTCTTCTGCTGTTAAATCATTTCGCACTGTTCTATCAGATTCTAATGTTTTGGATGCATTGTATAGGCCAAGTTGGACTGCATCTTCAAAGGACTCACCGTTTAAAACTCCATGTAATGTCGCTCCTACAAAAGCATCTCCTGCACCAGTTACATCGATTACTTCATTTACTTTCACTGCTTCAAGATGCTTTCTTCCCGATGAATTTCCAATATAAACTCCCTTATCACCCATCGTTAACACGACATTTTCAGCACCTAGTTCTAGTAGCTTTTTTACAGCAATCTCACAATCAATCAGACTTTCAATTCTACCATTTAAATACATTTCAACTTCTTCCAAATTGCAGATAAAGTATGTAACTCCTTTTAAATCTGACGGCATGTTTTTCATTTTCGGAGATGATACTGGAACGATGGCTAATGGTACATTGCGAACTTCAGCAATATTCTTTAAATATTGGACCGTCTCCTTTGGACAATTTAAATCCACGACCATACATTTAGAATTTATTAAAGTTGACTCATGCTTTTCTAGTACAGCTGGTATCAATGAATCGTAAATCGCCATGTTGGCTAATCCTAGTATTAATTCACCATCATTACTTAGTATTGCTGTATAGGATCCAGTTGTTTCATTTTCTAGTTTTTCTACTAAGTCAAAGTTAATGTACGAACTACTCTCTTGCTCGATTTGATAAGCGTCCTGGTCATTTCCCATTACTGTAATTAACTTTACAGAGTTACCTAGCCTACCTAAGTTTTCAGCAATATTTCGTGCTACACCTCCAACACTACTAAGGGAAGATGCAATATTTGATGTACCGTAGCGAACTTCATTACTTAAGTGAAATTTTCTATCGACATTGGCTCCACCTATAACGACTATGGCGTCTTTTTTAGGTAAAATATATGCTCGCCCAACTATTTCACCTTTTTTCATTAGGCCAGAAATTATATTTGCTAATGCTGGACGTGAGATGTTTAACTGAGTTGCCATTTCCTGCTGTGACAAGTATGGATTCGTCTTTATCATATCAATTACTTGTTTTTCCTTATCATTCAATGCGCTCACCTCGATTATAAACATTTGTTTATAATTATAAACAAATGTTTTAATAAATCAAATAAAAAAGACAAAATCCCTAAAAGAGATTTCGTCTTTTCATTATTTTACTTCGTTTGTTGTTCCATCTTCATTTACTAATTGTTGAATCAACACTTCTACGCGTCTATTTTGAGCGCGACCCTCTGCAGTATCATTTGATGCAATTGGATTAAATTCCCCATATCCTTTCGCACTAAAGTACTTTGGATCAAGCTCAGGATTTTTTTCTACTATAATTTTCAATAGATTAACTGCACGCATAACAGATAAATCCCAGTTCGATCTAAATTCAGGACTATTTTGGGGAACATTATCCGTATGACCTGTCACAACAATGTAACGAGGAGGATCCATACTTAATAACTTAGATAGTTCCGTTGCAACTTGTATATACTCCGGCTTTACATCAGCTTTCCCTGGATCAAATAACATACTGTCACGAATGGTGATCAGCAATCCTTCGTCAGTCATGGAAGTAGCAAAGGTTTTTTCAAGCTCATTTACAGCGATAAAATTATTAACATTGTTTTGAATTTCTTTTAAAGCTTCTTGATCTTGTAAATAAGCTTTCTGCTCTTCTGTTAGCTCACTGATAATTTCAGCTTGTTCAATAACTGCATTTTCATCCATAAACCCTGTTCCACCATCAAAAATTTGAGAAAATACTTGGGACATTTCCTTCATCTTTTCTTGGTCAACTGTACTCATAGCAAAAAGAACGATAAATAATGCCAATAATAATGTTAAAATATCCGCATAAGGTACGAGCCATGACTCTGGTATATGCTCCTCGTGTTTCTTATGACGCTTAGACTTCTTTGCCAAGGCCGCTCGCCCCGCTTTCACCCGTAATTTTCAAACGTTCTTCCCTTGTTAAATAGGATGCTAATTTTTGTTCAATCACACGAGGTGCTTCACCTTCAAGAACAGATAATACGCCTTCAATCATCATTCGTTTTTGGCGTACTTCCTCAGCTGATTTTCGCTTCAGTTTGTTTGCAAATGGATGCCATAATACATAACCAGTGAAAATCCCTAATAATGTTGCTATAAATGCTGCAGAAATTGCATGACCTAGTTTGTCTATGTCACTCATATCTTTTAATGCCGCAATTAAACCTATTACTGCTCCAAGCACACCTAAAGTTGGAGCATATGTACCAGCTTGAGTGAAGATGGCAGAACCACTAGCATGACGTTCCTCCATTGCCTCCACTTCTTCAGTTAATACATCTCTTATGTAATCTGCGTTTTGACCATCAATCGCTAACGTTAATCCATTTTTAAGAAATGGGTCTTCGATTTCAGCCGCTTTACTTTCAAGTGCTAATAAACCTTCACGACGAGCTAAATCTGCCCATCCAGAAAACATTTTAATGATTTCTAAATCACTAGTAAGCTTCTTTTCTTTAAATAATATTGCAAATAACTTTGGAACTCGTTTTAACTCTTTCATAGGAAAAGCAATTGTTACTGCTGCTACAGTACCTAAAATGATTATAAATATTGCAGCAGGGTTTAATAATGCATCGGGGGTTACACCTTTAAATATCATACCGACGATTAATGCAACAGCTGCGAGTATAATTCCAATTAATGAAGAAATATCCATCTGACTACCTCCAATTACTCGTTATATTTTATTTCGACATGATTTGATTTTTTTTTATAATTTATTGAAAAGTATAAATGTTAATCTATTATTTTTCGACTTAATAATACAATTAATAGTAACTATTTTTTTAAATTGTGACCGAAAAATGGAATGTTTCATTAATTTTGTCCATTCCTATTCTCCCATGCTGAATATTGGAAAGAGTTTTTTCTGATTTCCCTATCTTTTTCAAAGAAATATATAGTATACTGTTCATAGACTACTTGCTTATTAGAAAGGGGTTTGAACAGTGGGCTTATTTATTTCAACTGTACTTGGATTCTTCACAGTTTTAATGATTAGCATGTGTATGTTCATTCACTATTTACGTGTTGGACTTGATTCACATTCTTCAGTAGTAATTGATCCAAAACCAACTGAAAGATTATAATTAATAAAGTCGACAAAATTCACAATCGAGTTTTGTCGACTTTTTTTATGTTGAACTGGTATATTATATAAAACGAAACCTACATTAGTAGAATACAGGTTTCAGCCGATTATGAGGGATAAAAAATTTTTATGGGGTGTAATGCTAATGTCTTCACTAAATGAAATTCTAAATTTTAATGAATCATTTGTTAAATTCAAGCAATATGAGCCATATATAACATCAAAGTTTCCTGATAAAAAGATTGTTATTTTAACATGCATGGACACTCGACTTGTAGAACTATTACCTAAGGCGATGAATATGCGAAATGGCGATGTAAAGATTGTGAAAAGTGCTGGAGCGATCGTCAATCATCCTTTTGGTGCTGTTATTAGAAGTATATTAGTTGCTCTTTATGAACTTAAAGCAGAGGAAGTTTATGTAATTGGCCATCATGATTGTGGTATGAGTGCTGTAGACCCTCATAAAATGATTGATAAAATGATTGATCGAGGTGTTAACAAAGATATTATTAACATCGTGAAGTATTCTGGCATCGATTTAGTAGAATGGCTAAGAGGTTTTGGAGATGTATCTACTAGTATTCAAAAAAGCGTAGACTTAATTCGAAACCATCCATTAATGCCAAACGGAATCCCTGTCCATGGTTTAGTAATGGATCCAAACACAGGTAAACTCGACCTAGTCACAAATGGCGACGAGTATTTAAAAGAATTGGATAAGTAAATAAAACCAAGAGGCTGACATAAAGCGAAAAGTACAATCCATTTAAAAGATGGATTGTACTTTTTTTGATATAGTGCCGTTCGTTTCCGTTGCAGGCTTCGCTTTCCTCTCCAACGATCGACTTTCAAATTAAGTGATGAGCAAATATTTTACTATACTTTCTTGTGTCTACTTGTTCGAAATTTACTTTTGTACCAGAATTTTTTTTAAAAATTATAATCCTCTTGTAAAATAGAGTACATGTAGTGATCTTCCCATACCCCATTAATATATAGTAGCTTTCTTAATAGCCCTTCTTTTACGAATTTTGCACGTTCTAACACTTTAATAGATCCAATATTTTTAGGTGATACATAAGCCTCAATGCGGTGTAAGTTTAATTCATTAAATGCAAAATGTATAAGGTGATTTACAGCTTCAGTTGCTATTCCTTTTTTCGTAAAACGCTCGTCAATAGAATAACCTATAAATGCACTTGAATATGGTAATCTTTTAATTGCATATAGAGAAATATGTCCAATTAATTGATTTCGTCCTTTTGTGTAAATTCCAAAGGAGTATTCTCTGTTTACTCGCATTAACTGCATACTTTCTAATATTTTACGTAATTGTGCATCCTCTGTATAAAAATAATCATCATGTAATGGTTCATACTGAGCCCAATAATACTTATTGTTTGTTAATAATTCAGAAAGACTCCTCGCATCGGACTCTATGAATGTCCTTAAATAGCATCGATCGCCTTCGATTCTAACCACTTGATCACCTTTTCTCTGAAGTAAATTAAGAAATTTCCTCACCATCGTATCACCCAATCCGTGTCTTTCATTATGTTATAGGTTTACCTGCCCCATTACTCTTCAAAATTAACTGCATTAACACAGAGTCATTATTTTTGCCCTTCGTTTTGATCACCATCTAGGTTAATGATATTCTCCTCAATTGATAGACCCCGACGATTTAACTCTTCCTTAACGAATGTAATAGTTTCCCTTAATACTTTTATGCGTGCATATTGCTTATTATTTCCTGGTATCAGAACCCATGGTGCATGTTTATAATGGGTTTTTGCGAACATTTCGTTTGCACATTCAATATAGTCTTCAAATTTATCGCGATTACGCCAATCTTCTTCAGTTAGCTTCCATTGTTTGTATGGATCATTTAAACGATCATGAAATCTTTTTAACTGCTCATCCTTATCAATATGAATCCAAAATTTAAGAAGTATATAACTTTCATCTGTTAATGTTTTTTCAAATGAATTAATTTCTTCATAGGCTCTTTTCCATTCGTCGGTTGTTGCAAACCCCTCAATTCTTTCGACTAATACTCTACCGTACCAAGAGCGATCGAATATCCCTATTTGACCGTGTTGGGGAAGCTTTCTCCAAAATCGTTGTAAATAATGATATCTTTTTTCATGTTGTTGTGGTGCAGAAATAGGATGAACGATAAGCCCTCTGGGATCTAGTCTTTGTGTTAATCTTTTTATGGCTCCACCTTTACCAGCAGCGTCCATTCCTTCAAAAGCTAAAATGAGTCCTATTTTATTTTTAAATAGAAATTGCTGAATACTTAGCATTTCATACTGTAATTGCTTTAACTCTTTTTTATACTCTTTTTTCTCCAAAGACTTTGATAAATCCAGTTCTTCAATTCTTCCCAACACTCTCACCTCTGCATATAGTATGATTTTATTTTACAAAAATTTGTATGTTATTGGAATTTGTTGTTGAATAATATTTATATGTATATAATTTCTATAGAAAGGGGTGAACAACTATGGTTCGGTTAATCATCTTATCGCTATCCATCATTGTAGGTTTATTATTTACGATTAATGCATTCTGGCTACAATGGAATGGTGTTTCTACTGTAGAAATTCTTAATCGTTTACCTGTTTTATTCGCACCTTCTAATTACGTCTATTTATTTTGGATTGTTCTATTCGTTTTTCTTATAATCTGGATATTTAAGTTTTTCCAATTTTATAAAGGAAATCAAAGTGCAATTTCATCTGTGCAAGTGTATTTAACTGTCTTTATTGTACTTTTTCAAATTTCGTCTATTATTATTTGGCACAATGAACAATTCATAATTTCATTAATCCTAATGGGACTACAGCTTATTTTGCTATTTTCACTTTATTTGACCTACCCATTAAAGAAAGAGGCAATTCAATTACGCTATCCTGTTGCAATGTATTTTAGTTGGACTCTCTTTTTATTCATTTTATATTTTTGTTATCTATTAGTACATATAGAATGGAATGGTTTTGGTTTAAGCAAAGCTTTATGGGCTGTATTACTAATGACGTTAGGAGTCGCTATCATGATGCATCTCCGCTATCATCATCATGATATTGTTTCTCCACTTGTATTTATTTGGTGTTATGTAGGAATTGCGATTTCAAATGGTTTTGATGAACTTTTAGTATCAACTGCTGCGTTGTTTTTAAGTGGTGTTTTGATCGCCGGTATCATATTTATTAAAAAAAATCCTGCCCCCTCGAAATAATTTAGGGGACAGGATTTTTTTTAATCAATTTTCGTAATAAGGATTGGTTTATCTTTTGTTACAATAACTGTATGTTCGATTTGAGCAACAAGTGACTTATCTGGAGTGATAAACGTCCAACCATCACCTGACTCTACTATATGTTCAGCTTTTTCAGAAATGAAGGGCTCAACAGCTAATACCATGCCTTCCTTCATAATTGTATTATCCCATGCATCGAAATAATTTAAAACGTGATCTGGTGATTCGTGAAGGGATTTACCTATACCATGACCTGTTAAGTTCATAATAACATGTAAGCCATTTTCCTTCGCTTCTCGTTCAACCGCTTTACCAATTTGATTTAATTTTGAACCAGCTTTAACCTTTGTCATTGCACGGTCAAAGGCGGATTTAGCTACTTTACATAGCTTCTCTTTTTCTTCGTATCCTTCTCCTACCACAAAGGAAATTCCTGTATCAGCAAAATAGCCATCTTTTGATCCGGAGACATCAATATTAACGATGTCGCCCTCTTTTATCACTTTACTACCAGGAATACCGTGTGCCACTTCATGATTAACACTGATACACGTATAGCCAGGGAAGTCATATTCGCCTTTTGGTCCTGAAATTGCTCCTGCTTCTTCAAACATGCGGCCTGCAATTTCATCTAGTTCCTTTGTTGTGATACCAGGCTTTGTAGCTTCTTTTAATGCATCTCTTATCTCAGCGCAAATTCGACCTATTTTTTTTAACGCTTCTAATTCTTCTTGTGTTCTAACAATCATGTTAATGTTCCTTCCTATTTACAATCTCTCTATATAATATACCACACATGGAGTAAAGAGATTAGGCGAGTCTGCTTCGTTTTAATCATTTAAATAATATTCGGAATAGAACTTAACAAATTAACCAATAAATGTATTATGAAATACTCATTAATAAATTTAAGCTTTTCTGATTGGAGGAGTTATATGTTTAATCCAAAGACCTTATCTGCCCTTAGTTATGTAAGTATTCTATTTGCACCTTTTTTACTTCCAATCATTTTGTTCTTTGTTACAAAAGAGAAGGAAGTAAAATATCATGCTAAACGTGCTTCTATTTCTCATCTAATTCCAACCGTTTTAGGGGCTGCTATATCAATATTCGCATTAATGAGCTTATTTACATTTAACGGAGCTGTTAACGGTGCTGTTTATAACCCATCTTACTTTACAAACTTTATGATTTGGATGTTTATTTATTTCATCATATCCTCTGCAATTGTTGTTTGGAATTTAATCCAAGCAGTTCGCGTTTTTCGTCAAAATACTTATGTTCAATAAAACGAGTCCAGCAAAGTTGGACTCGTTTTACTCATTTTAAGATAATTGACGTTTTACTATAACCTTCTTTTAATTTCTCTACTTGAAGAATTGCTGGCATAGCTGCTTTTAATTCGGCAACGTGAGAAATTACACCGATCATTCTCCCTGATTTTTGTAAATCGATTAATGTATCGATGGCTTTTATCAACGATTCTTCATCAAGAGAGCCAAACCCCTCATCTATAAACATCGTATCTATTCTTACATTTCCCTGATAGCTTTGTATAACATCTGCTAACCCTAAAGCAAGACATAATGAAGCATTAAACTTTTCTCCACCTGATAATGATTTTACGTCCCTAGATTGCCCAGTATACGTATCATAAACATCCAAGCTTAATCCACTTTGACGTCCGTGAGATTCCTGTCTATCTGAGCACTGGAGATAAAACTGACCATTTGATAGGTTTTTTAATCGTATGTTGGCAGCTTCAGTTATTTGCTCTAAATAGCCCATCTGAACATACCGTTCAAATGAAACTTTTTTGTTGTTTTGACCGCGTAATACATTATATAAATTAACGATTTGATTCGAAGTTTCTTCAAGGTCAACAATTTCTTGTCCGATGTGTTGAAGCTTGTTTAGATAATCTAAACAAATTTGTTCAATATTTTTTGATTCATTTAGTATTTGATGTGCTCTTTCATAATCCCTTTTTAATCCGTCTAGTTCCTCTTGCGCTTCTTTTAAATCTATTTTTTCCTTACCATCTAATTGTTCTTTTTCTATTTTTACTTGTTCAGTTAATGAATGAAGTACCTTCGTAAAATTTAAGTATTGATCATATAAATGTTTCTGTTCTAAGTCAGTACGTTTTGATCGAATAAAGTCATCGATACTTTCAAATCTAGCACTTTTTAAAGCGTCCCTAAATTGTGCTTCGTGTTTTTTTAGATTTTTGATAGCTTCCTCTACTCGCAGTGAAGTGAGCTTTAAGTTTTCTTCAGTAGTAGCGACCTCTGTTAGGGAAGATTGGTATTGCTTTTGAGCAATTTCCCACTGTTGCTCAAGAGACTTTTTATCCTTTAGAGCCAATTGTAATGCCCCTTGGAGTTCACTAAGCGTCTTCAATTCAACAGGAATCGATAATTGCTTTTGTTCTAATATTGTTTTTTGTTGTATGTGTTGGTTAATTTTTTCGTTATACTGCTGTTCCCACATTTTAAATTGTGATTCAAGCGTCTGTTCCTCTTGTAAAATAACTTTTAACTGCTTTCGTTTAGTTGAAAGAAGTTCATTTTCCTTTTGTATCTTCTCGAGTTTTAGGCTTATTTCAGTATATTTTTCAAATAATAATGCTTGGTCTTCAATTTTTACATTATTGCTTTCTAATGTACTTTTTATATTTTCTAATTGTGTATTTGTTGCATGGATGGTTGCTTGATATTCAAACTTATTTTGTTCAACCTTTGACAATGAATCTTTTAACTGTTTTAGTACTTTTTCGTCTAAAATTTCACCATGGTCACGATTTACTACTTGATGTTCTACACTTCCGCAAACTGGACAGGGCTCTCCAGGTAATAATTTTGCGGCTAAAATAGCTGCTTGATTATTTAACCATTTCAGTTCTTCGATTTCATAATGTTCCTTTGCACTTTCAAAATTATTTAACACTTCTTCATATTGCTCATTAAGTAATGTTAATTTATTTTGGATTTCACTATATTGATTTAATAGTTGAATAACTTCTTTAAGTCGATTTTGCTCACCAACAATATCTTGAATCTTCTCTGTGTTTAACTCTAGCTGTTCAATAGCAAAATTAAGTTCCCTACGCAAATCTTTTTTTAGTTGAAGTTGATATTCTAGTTGTGTTACTTTCTCTTTATTTTGAGTCGTTTCCTCTTCAATCGATGCAACAAGCTTTTGTAGTTTCTCAATTTCTTCAAAGGCAGGAATTAGTTTTTCTAAATCTAGAACTTTTTTTAATGCTGCCTCTCGTTTACTATGATTTTTTTGTTCATTCTCATATTTTATTTTTGACTGTGATAGCTTTTCTTTAGCAAGCTCTAATTGTCTTGTTACTTGTTCTAACTTCTGTGTTTGAGCATCCCTTTCATTTTCAAATATTAAAAGCTGTTGATAGATTGGCTCAATTTGGCTCGCCCTTATTGAAGCGTCATATTCAAGTTTCATTCTTTCAAATAATGGATTTTGCTGCTGAAGCTCTGATAACCTTACTACACTTTTTTCATAGGTCTCGATACGATCATTTAATGTTTTATTAGCAACGAATAATTCATACTTCTGTTTATGCATTTCAAATGCTTTCTCGTATAATCTATAATCCTCAACAACTTTATCTTGATAATAGGAAAGCTCTTCCTTCAAGGCATCTTGTATTTGATAGATATTCGATTGCTTATCTAGAACAGAAAAAAGGTAAGAATCTCGTCTCGGCAATGCTCCTGATATCTGCTCTATATAACTATTCTTTAAGACCTGTGCTTTATTTAATTGTTGTTCCGCTTGCTGTTTTTTCGTTTCTAGTTTTTGCGCCATTTCACCATAACGATTTGTTTTAAATATTTTCCTAAGGATTTCCTCTTTATTTTCAGTTTGGGATGTTAATAGCTTTCGAAATTCCCCCTGTGGAAGCATTACAATTTGGCTAAATTGGTCATAGGTTAAGCCGATAATTTCAACAATCTTTTGGTTAATATCCGTTACTTTTTGTCTTTCAACAGCCGCTACTTCCAAACCATTTTCTTGAATTTCAAATAGCTCATATTTTTCGCCTGTTGCAGCTTTTCTCCCTTTTTTCACATGAGGTAATTGGCGTAGTACACGATAAGTCTTATTGTGTATTTCAAACACTAGCTCAACAGCCGTATGGACATCGTCTTCTGCAAAGTCACTTCTTAGCATTTTAGTATCTTTTCGATCTGATCCACTACCTTGTCCATATAAAGCAAAACAAATACCATCAAAAATTGTTGTTTTTCCTGCGCCTGTTGTTCCAGAAATGACGAATAGTCGATTATCATGCAATCTCGTAAAATCAATAATTTCTTCTCTTTTGTAAGGTCCAAAAGCACGCATCGTTAATTTTATAGGCTTCATTTACTGATCACCATCTCTTTACTTTCACGTTCATCCGTTAACATTTCAGCTAGTACTTCACGGAATAGCTTTTCCGTACTTTCAGATGGCTCCGTTCCTACAATTTCATTGTAGAAGGCTTTAAACAAACTTAAATCATCTAGCTGTGCTCTTTGTACCGTTACATTTTCTCCGGTTATTATATTTTGTTGTATCGTTTTACGCTCAACGTGCATCGCATTCGGGTATACCGTTCGTATTTGTTCCATAGCCCCCACTACTGGCGTAATATCAAGTAAACGTACAAAAACATAATCTTCGCTTACTTCATGTTTTAATATATCTTGAAGGGTGCCTTCTACTATTCGTAGATCTCTTCGTGGTTGGAATGTTCTTTTTGAAACGAGTACTTGTCCCTTTTCATCTAATTCTACAACTAGAAAACCCTTTTCATGATTTGCTTCGGATGAAGAATATTTTAAAGGAGAGCCTGAATATCGAATAGTTTCGTTTAATACGTAATGCGCCTTATGCAAATGTCCTAATGCTGTATAATGAAATGGTTTGAAATGCTCTGCACTGACATATTCTGAGCCACCGATTGATAATGGTCTTTCTGAATCACTCGTATTTTCTTCCATTTCTCCATGAGGTGTCACAAAAGCATGTCCAATAAATACCTGACGTTTAGATTTGTCCATATTTTGTTCTATCCGCTCAATCACTTTTTGCATCGCTTCATTAAAATTAGATATAGTGTCATCTTCGTATATATTTTTTACAGTCGATGGTTCAGTATAGGGAACTAAATAGAAATGAACTTCTCCAAACTTATCATGAAGAATAATTGGCTCTATATATTCAGTTAGTTCACCGGCGATATACAGTCCGCTCCCCTTAAGTATTTGATGACCGAATCCAACTCGGGTTGGACTATCATGATTCCCTGCGATGCTAAGTACAGGAATTTTCCTTTTTAGTACAATCTCTGCAAGTACGGAATCGAGTAAATTTACTGCTTCTACAGGAGGAACAGCACGATCATATAAATCCCCTGCAATAATTACGACATCTGGCTGTTCGTCGTCAATGGCCTGTATAAATTGATTTAATACATATTCTTGCTCTTCAGTCATATAAACACCTTGAACAAGCTTCCCTAAATGCCAATCTGCGGTATGAAAGATTTTCATCGTATGACCTCCTATTGTTTTATATTAATATTCTATCATTTTTCACTATAAAAAAACTACAAATCACGTACAAATGTTCGCTAAAATCTATTGTAAAAATATTACCAATTATTATTGGATTTTTCCAGTAAAAAAGAAAAAACTGTCTAATGTTTTATGTTAGACAGTTCAACATGCTCTTTTGAATTTAAAATGCCCAGTTTCCTTTTCTAAAGATTGGTAAAATCGTTCCATCGGATAATATACCATCGATATCCATTTCACTACTACCAATCATAAAATCTTCGTGGGTAATAGATTTATTTATACCTAACTCATCAAATTGACTTTCGTCTATGTCGCGACCACCTTCATAGCAGGTTGGATATGCCTCTCCAATCGCTAAATGGTTGGATGCATTTTCATCAAATAATGTATTGTAATATAAAATGCCTGAAGTTGAAATCGGCGATTCATGAGGGACTAAAGCTACTTCACCTAAATAGCATGAGTTTTCATCATTATGGATAAGCTCCTGCAATAAATCATTCCCAATTTTAGCTTCTGCTTTGATAATTTTCCCTTCTTCAAAGGTTAACTTAAATTTATCAATAATATTACCCTGATAAGCTAATGGCTTTGTATTACTAACAAACCCATTTACCCCATATTTGTGTGGCAAAGTAAATACTTCTTCTGTAGGCATATTCGCTATAAACGTAATCCCTTCTGGTGTTTTACTGCTTCCACATGACCAAATATGTTTTGTAGGTAATTCAATGGTTAAATCTGTTCCCGGAGCTTTATAATGTAGTTTAGAGAACTTTAATTCATTCAACTTTGTGGCGCGTTCTTCTAAATTTTTAATATGTTCACGCCATTTCTCAACTGCGCTTTTATCCCCTATTCGAACGGTATTGAAAATGGCTTCCCAAAGTGCAGAAACTTGTTCATCCTCAGGAAGGTTGGGAAATACTTTTTTTGCCCATGGTTTTGACGGTACTGCAATGATAGACCAAGCAATATCATCATTCATAATAGCTTTACGATAACGAACTAAAGCTTTACCAGATGCTTTTTGATAAGCAGAAATTCTTGATACTGGTACACCTGCGAGCATATCAGGATCATCTGCATCAATCCATAATAGTGCGCCTTTCCGATCGATTACTTCATCACGTTGGGCAGTGATCCATTTGGGAAAGTGGTTAAATTCTTCTTCCCCACCCATTTCATAAAAAGAACGAGTGAAATATGGATCTGATAAATTAACTTGAACTCTTCCTGCGCCAGCTTCATAGGCTTTTTTTACAACAATACGTGTAAATTCTAATGCTTCAGTTGATGTATTAATTAATAGGTATTGACCTTTTTGAATATTAACTCCTACTTTTACAGCCAGCTCTGCATATTGTTCTAGTTTTTCGTTAAAATTCATGCCTTTACCCTCTCTTTTCAATCGTTTTTGAATTACCTTCCTCCAGTTTTCCTTTGTACCACATCTTTTGAACTGGTTTTACATTTAATTCTCTAGTTAACTTTTTATAAATTTTCTCATCTTTATAAGAGAGTAAAGTTAAAACCTCACCATCAGCTCCTGCACGTCCTGTACGACCTGAACGATGCAAATATTGTTCTATAGTATGTGGCACATCTACATGAATAACATGAGTCAATCCTTCAATATCAAGTCCTCGTGCAGCTAAATCCGTTGCAATTAGAATCCTTGCTTCTCCCTTACGAAAGGCATCTAACGCTTTTTTTCTTTCTTCTTTTTTCATATCTGCATGTAATGTAACGACCTTCGCATCATGATATTTTAATTTTGATTCTTTCATAATCACTTGGTCCACATTATTACTAAATGCTAACCCTCTTAAGCCCTCTATATTTGCGAGTCTTCTTAGCATTTCTGTTTTATCACGTTCGTCTACTTTAATAAATGAATGAATCACCTTACCGACTTTCACCATATCTTCAGGTTTTATTTGAATATGAACTGGTTCAAACATCAAGCGACTTGCAACAAGTTTAATTTCATCTGTAATTGTTGCAGATACAACAACTACCTGTCGCCCGTAAGCCGCACCTTCAATAAAAGACTTTACCACTACTCGATAATCGCGACTTAATAACTGATCACATTCATCAAGTACAATAGTTTCAATTTCTTTTAGTTTTAATTTATTGGCTTTAGCTAATTCGTTTAATCGACCAGGTGTTCCAACAACAATTGTTGGTTTTTTCTTTAATTTTTCAATTTGACGCGCAGAATTCGCACCACCAATAAGCTGTTGAACTGTGATATCTGTTCCACTAATCCATTCACGAATTACCTCTACAATTTGCATTGCCAATTCTTGTGATGGTGCGACTATTAACGCTTGCGTCTGTTTTTTTCGCCCGTCCACTTTATTTAAAATTGGTAGCACATAGGCTAATGTTTTCCCTGAGCCTGTCGGAGATTCTGCAACTATATCTTTTCCTTCAATCATTGCAGGAATCATTTCATCCTGTACCTTCATTGTCGTTTCAAATTTCCACTTACTTTGTATTGTTTCATCTAATAAATTAATAACTGACA
Source organism: Lysinibacillus sp. PLM2 (assembly GCA_023168345.1). Classification (NCBI taxonomy): domain Bacteria; kingdom Bacillati; phylum Bacillota; class Bacilli; order Caryophanales; family Bacillaceae; genus Lysinibacillus; species Lysinibacillus sp. PLM2. Next base: position 3,287,344 of record AP025689.1, read on the forward strand.
TGTTTTTCCCACCTTTACTTCTTCGTGTTTAGTTTACCATATTCGGCATAAAATACACGAAGGCTAATCACAATTAAAAAGGTTAACTCGAAAGTATGGATCTTTCGAATTAACCTTTTCAGTTCTTTATACTCGAATAGTATTCAGTTGTCCTTTTTCGTTTATTTCATATCCACAAGTCAGTATTGCTTGTTCTGCAAGTACGAATAAGGAATCAATATAAAAATTGCTTAATTTCAACTCTTTATTAACGATAGACAATTCTGTACAACCTAATATCACTTTATCGCAATTTAACTGAAGCATTGCATGTTCTATTTGATTCCATTTCTTAGAATCAACATCTAAACCAGCTTTAACAAAATCATAAATCACAGACATTACTTCTTTTTGTGTAAATGAATCAGGAATAATTGGTTGTATATCTTCCTCGATTAAGGCGCGCTGATAGACACCAGCCGCTAAAGTACCATCAGTAGCTAATATCCCCACTCTTTTTGCTCCTAATTGACCAGCTCTTTTTGCTGTTTCACGAATCATATGAATAACAGGTACTGGAGATGAAGCTTGCAACTCATCATAAAATGTATGAGCCGTATTACAAGGAATACAAATGACATCCGCACCATGAGATGCTAATTTTTTTGCATCTTTCACTAAATATGGTACAGGATTATCCTCTGACTTATTCAAGATATAGGCTGTTCGATCAGGAATTGTTGTATCGTTGTCTATAATTGTGTGTACATGTTCCTGATCCTTTGATGCTTTAGTCAAACGAACAATCATTTCACCTAAAAACATGGTCGCAAGCGGACCGACACCACCAATAATTCCTAATGTTTTTCTTTTCATTTATTCTGCCAAACCTTTTTTATTAAAGTATTTCTTATATTTACGGTAATAATTTAAATTATTTAGTGTTAATTTTATCCAACGCTTAAAATTCATATCTTTTTTAAAGAAAAGGGAATTTGTCCATTTACCATCTCGAATTAGTTTTTTCGCTTCGAGTTTCAGTTTTTCATTTGAAGCATATTTAAAAAGTACACCTTTTGGGATGATCATCCATAAATGCTTATTGTTAGCATATGTTAATTCTTGATTAATGTTCAACATATGGTCATCTGCAACGTATTTCATTAAATTATAACCTGCTGCTGTTACATAATAACTAGAACGTCCATTACGCAAGTTAATCTCAAATAATTTGTATTCGCCATCTCGAGCGTCGTATTTCATATCAAAGTTCGCAAAGCCCGTATAACCAATATCTTCTAAGAAGAAACGGACTTTATCCATTAATTTTTCATCGAATGTCGTAATGATCGCCGCATAGCTTCCAATTCCTTCAGGAGAATGCTCCTCTAAAATCGGGTTACCAAGGCACATTAATTTTACTTTGCCATCTTTTCCTACATATGCATTCATCACTCGCATGTAAGAGTCATCACCTGGGATAAATTCTTGAACAATCATTGTATCCTGATATGTAGAGCTATAAATGGCCTTTAAAATTGCAGATTTTTCTTCTTCATCATGTGCAACAAATACCTTCTTTTTCCCTGGGAAACTACAAGCCCAATAAGCTACAGAGTTAGAAGCCTTTAAAATAATTGGATATTCAAATGGTGGTGTGAAATCTTGATAATTTTCTGCTGTTACTGTTGTGGTACCGGGATATTTGAACTCGTACTTTTCACACATTTTATAAAAGTTTTCTTTTAATAAAATCTTGTCCATTAATGCTTCATCAATATATGGGACAGTAAAGTATTGTTGTAATGCTGGTTTATTTTTAATAATTAGCTTTGCGTAATCATCACCACAAGCAAGTAGTAACAATTGTTTATCACTATATTGTTTTGCAATTTTTTCAAGAGCAGGAACAAATACTTCTTGTTGATTTAAATTGGCGATTGCTTTGAAATTTAAAATACTACTATCTTGAGTGGCAGTTAAATGCGAACGCCCTAATACAAGCGGTTTAATTCCATAAGCTTCATAGAAGGCTCTTGCCATTCCATATGCGTTCATATCTGAACCTAGTAATATCGGTAAAAATGGTTGCTCCATTAAATCTCAGCTCACTTTAGTTATATTTAGTATAGAAGTTAGTTTAACACATATTATATACGATAATAAGTATACATATATATCTACTGTCATATCAAATTCCGTCCCTTAAAAACAAGTGGCTGATAGAAAATTTATCGTTATAGAAATTAAAATTGCTCTAGTTCAAATATAGACTAGAGCAAATGAGATAATATTTCCTAAGAATGTTTCTTTTCATCTGGAGATTCTTTTCTCCATACTTCTTCTAATAGTTCATCGCCTTCTGTTTTCACTCGTTTATTTAGCTCTATAATAGGAATCGCATCTACCGTCTGCATATCCTCGTGTAAATCAAAAAGGCTAATATTTTCTGAGTCAACCATGTCTGGTTTTTCTTGTGCAGGTAAATCCGCAAAAGCTTTTTTTGATTCAGGGATAGAATCTTTGTTCATAAAACACACTCCTTTAAAGTTAGTTTGTTCTATGAATATGAGCTTATACGAACCAAATTAGGCTAAAAGATACTGAATTTGATCAGCAAAATTTAAATTTTTTGGTTCCCATTGTCGTACCGGACAATTTACAACTTGATATTTTAATCCTGAAGCATTTAAAAATCGTACAAAGTTTTGATCAAACCATGGTGGTGTCCATGCTCCGGAACGACAAATATGAATAAGTGATGTGTTTACTTTCGTATGTAAATCTTGAATTTCTAAGTACTTGATATCAAATACTTGATTTAAATGCTTAAAAAATTCAGGTTTTTCTTTTGTAAAAGGACTATAAATTATGTTTGCATTTTTCACTACTTGTTCTTTCAAAAGAAATCCGAGCCAATTTGCGCAATTCACCTCTAAGGATATTGTACCTCCATAGCCTAAATCAGAATGAGCATCAAAAAGATATACATCAGTACACTGAAATTTTTTAGCAATGTCATAGGACAAAACATGCGAATCTGAGACGTAAACTTTCGTCTTTTTATTAAAAATAAAAATCTGTTTGATTCTATCCCAAAAAGAATCAACTTCACTTGATAACTTAAATAAATTTTGAATATTTTTTCCTTGTGACTTCAATTGAAAATATTTTTTATACCATTCATCAACTATTGTTCTTTCATTTTCTATATTAGATATAATCCCTTGATTTTCTGTGGAAATAAAGTAGTCCCAATCTATTGATAATAAACTGTTTCCCATTATATCACCTCAAAAATTCTTGATTCTATCAGTCTTTTATAATAATAATAGTACTTTTATTAAGGTTGTTCAAATGTTCCACTAATCACTTTTTTTGGGAATTTAGTGTCTTTTTTGATAGAATTATATTGTTTCATTTTGATATAAGGAGGAATGTTTCAATGTATGATGTAGCTATTATTGGTGGAGGCCCTGCTGGAGGAAGTGCTGCAATTTATACAGCTAAAGCGGGCAAAAAAACAATCATCATCGATAGTAATCAAGGTGTAACAAAACGTGCAATGTTAAATAATCATTATGGTGTAGTAGAAATTACTGGACCCGGTTTAGTAGAAACAGGTCTTAATCAAGCGAAAAAATTTGGAGCTGAGCTTGCTGAGACAAAAGTGACAAATATTAGAAAGCTTGAACAAGGTTTTAAATTACAAACTGAAGATGGAGAATTTGAAGCAAAATATGTAATTTTGGCTACCGGCTTTTTAATGGATTTAGCTGAACAGGTAGGCATTAAAACAAAACCTGGCACTGAACCAAGAGTAAAAACAATTTTCGATGTAGATCTTTTGGGTAAAACAAATATCGAGGGTATTTGGGCAGCAGGTACTTGTGCCGGTGTCTGCGTTCATACTATTATTACTGCTGGAGATGGGGCGAAGGTAGCCATTAATATAATAAGCGAAATGAACGGCGAACGCTACGTTGATCATGATGTATTGAAATAATAATTTCTCCCAAAATTAAACGGGCAAATATTGTTTACTTTAACAATATTTGTCCGTTCCTAGTTTCATAAAACTTACTTCCAAAGTCAAAATTTTATATCGATTTCAATGCCTGTAGTACATCCGCTTTTAAATCCTCTATATGCTCTAAACCTACAGAAAAGCGAACAAAATTCACAGGAATTCCTGCTGTTTTCATTTGCTCTTCATTTAATGCACCTTCCCACATTGAAGCGGTATGTACAGCCAATGATTCAACTCCTCCAAGACTTACAGCATTTGTTGTTAATTTTAATGATGATACGAATCGTTGAGTTGCTGCATAGTCACCTTTTATAGCAAAGGCAATAACTGCTCCAAAGCCCTTCATTTGCTTTTTTGCAATGCCATGTTGTGGGTGGCTTTCTAAACCAGGATAATATACATTTTCAATTTGAGGTAATTGTTCTAAAAATTTCGCAAGTCTAAGAGCATTCTCATTAATACGCTCCATTCTAACCGGTAACGTTCTAAGTCCTCTAAGTAGTAGCCATGCATCCATTGGTGATAATACCGAACCAAGTGATGTATGGGTGTCCCAAATTTTTTCGGCTAACTCATTGCTCGTACAAATAACCCCTGCTGTAATATCATGATGACCACCTAGATATTTTGTTGCACTATGTACGATTACATCTACACCGAAATCATGTGGACGTTGATTTATTGGTGAAGCAAAAGTATTATCAGCTACAACTAGAATGCCATGTTTTTTTGCGAATTCTACCACGGCCTCTATATCAGTCACTACTAGCGTTGGATTCACTGGTGTCTCTATCATAATTAATTTTGTATTTGGTCGAATCGCTTCCTCAAAATTTTTAACATCCGCTTGTTCAACGACTGTTGTCTCCACTCCAAACCTTGGTAGCATCTCGTCCATTATTTTTGTAGTACTCATATAATGACGAGTTTGTGCAATAACATGATCGCCCGCAGAAACAAGTGACAACAATGTAGTTGCTATAGCACCCATACCAGAACTAGAGACAAGGGCTGTTTCAGTTCCTTCAAGTTCTGCCATAATGGATATTACTCGATCATGTACTGGATTTCCGTAGCGAGTATAATAATTTCCATGGCGTGGTGTACCTGCCATTTCTGCAAATTCGGTTGGATCATTAGCCGAAAATGTAGCTGTATAGTAAATAGCTGGTGCTACTGTTCCCTCTTTCTGTTTCCATTCCCCATCTGCATGTAGAACTACTGTTTCTTTGTTTATATTTTTATCCACCATTTCACTCCCCCTTTATTTTTTATAATATTTATTGGTAGAATAAATAAATTTTAATATGTAACATTACGTACTTCAATACAATATTTAGAAATTACAGAAAATTCTATCAAAAAAAAGCGCCCCATTACGGAGCGCGAAAATTTAAAATTTATTGATTTTGATTTTGATTCGATTGTGCGTTTTGGCGTTTTACTTCTTCGATATCAGTACCAGCTACTGTTTGGTTACCGAATGATTGTTTTGCAGCTGGTTTACCGAATGGACCTGCTTCTTGGGCTATTTCTTCGCGCACTTTTTGAATATTGGTACCCGAAGCTGTTTGTCCTTGTGCACCAAACGAAGGTGAACTTGCAGCTGGTTTGCTAAATGGACCTGCTTCTTGAGCTATTTCCTCACGTACTTTTTGAATATTGGTACCTGAAGCTGTTTGTCCTTGTGCACCAAACGAAGGTTGATTTGCAGCTGGCTTACCAAATGGACCTGCTTCTTGAGCTATTTCCTCACGTACTTTTTGAATATCTGTACCTGAAGCTGTTGTTCCTCCTGAGAAGCTATTTGCCCCAGCATTAGACCCAGCATTTTGACGTTTTACCTCTTCAATATCTGTACCTGCTACTGTGCGATTATTATTGTTGTTGTTATTCATCAAAAGCACCTCCATTTTTTTTGGTACGGTTTTATCATGCCAAAATCAAATGACATTATGACTAATATTTATTTTTATTTTGTGTATAAAAAATGGACTTCTTTAATCACTGCACTTTTCTAACTTTCATTTTTTCAAAACCACATGTTCATGTTTTTTCTAAAAATTGTTATGCAAAATTTTTTATTTTTGTTGCAATCTATATTCGCTATTATAATTATTAATTTGATTTACATATTTTCCCCATAGTTAATATAACTTTCTATAAGAATACCAATGACAACCATACACTCCTAATAGTAAAATGTTAATAATTAATTGAATTAATTGTTATTTTTAGGGAGGTGGAAATGGTGTTTTGCACAAAATGTGGGGAAAATAATGAAAAAGAAGCGAAGTTCTGTTCTAATTGCGGACAACCAATGAATCAGATTATACAACCCCAAACTCCTCATAATGATCCATCTTTTTCTACAAACCAAGAGCAGGATGTACATTCATTTAATGAAGAGAATAAAATCCAACGATATGAAATGCCAAAAGGTTTTGACTATGGTGATATAGAAAATGGTCCTTATAAAAGCGATCAACAACCAAATAACCAATCAGAAGTCAATGAACAACAGTTTGGTTCTCAGCAACCTAATCATTTTCAAAATCCTATTACTCCCCCACTTCAACAACAAGGGGCACAACGTTATCAACCAATTAAGAAAAATAGTAATGCGAAGGTTTGGATTATTTCTGGTGCATCTGTATTAATTGTACTTATCCTTGCTATTAGCTTTATTGTTTTAAATCATCAAAAGTCCACTACTTTTGATAGAGATCCAAAAACTGAACAAATTGCTTCACCTGTTGATACCGAAAAAGAAACTAATGAAGATGATGAAAACCAATCCGTGCAGGGTGAAGAAAAAGAGAAGACTCAAATTATTAAGGAGTCAATGCCAAAAGTATTTACCATTCTTACAGAAGAGGGAATGGGATCTGGTTTCCTTTATAAAAAAGGTGGATATATCGTAACAAATGCACACGTCGTTGCTGGTTATTCAGATGTGATTGTTAGAAATAGCTCAGGACAAGAGTCGATTGGTAAAGTGATTGGTTTATCAGATTACTCTGATATTGCTTTAATATATTCAGAGGCTTATAAAGATACCGAACCATTACCATTAGAATTATCAGCTTCTGAAATAGGTATTGAAGTTATTGCTATCGGTAGCCCTCAAGGTTTCGAAAACACAGCTACATTTGGTTATTTGACTGGTAGTGATCGTGAAATGGCGATTGAAGGTTATAATTTTGTGTATGATCATCTTTATCAAATCGATGCCCAAATCGATCAAGGTAGTAGTGGTGGGCCTTTATTTGATGCATCAACTGGAAAAGTAATCGGTATTAACTCATTAATTTATACAAACAATGAAACATTCGGATTCTCGATCCCATTACATACGGTTGCAGAACAATTTGATAATTGGATCAGTAACCCTATGAGTCCAAATGATGTCATAGCCGTCAATGTGTATGATGATTATGCATCCAACTCAAGTTATGATGATTATACTACGGAAGACTATTCGGGCTTCTGGGATTATTATGATCAATATTTTGGAGATTACTCTAACGAAGATTCTTATACAAATGACGATTATTATGAAGAAGATTACTATTACGAAGATGATTCTTATACAGAAGACTATTATTACGAAGATGATTCTTATGACGACTATTGGAATGACAATGGATATCTATTCGATGAATCATCATTAACGTACTTTATTGAATCTTACTTTGAATATTATAAATGGGCAATGGAAGATTCAGATTTTTATTGGATAGAAGATATGGTATCCTCTGATAGTTACATTTATAGTGATTTACAAAACATCGTAGAAGGCAGTACAGGTGAAATTTTCGATGATGGAATATATGAAATTTCAAGCATTGATATTTACGATGATTATGCCTTAGTAACTACTTATGAAGAAGAATATTTCTACGATGAAAATGGTGATTATGTATATTATCAGTATGATGTAGAATATACAATTATATTAGATGAATATGGGAATTACCTAATTTCAGATATTTATTACTATCAATATTAAAATCAATAAAAAAACTGTCCTTTAAATTGTCGTCTTTATGCTGATTTAAAGTGACAGTTTTTAATTTTTTGTAAATAAAAAATTTATTAGCACCCTATGCCCTCCTTTAGCATTTATGTATATAGAACTGTATATAATAAAACTGGGTAATATTGATTATAATAATTCCTTATTCATGATTAATTCAACAATATCCCACACCATTCTTGTCATTTCACATCCCCTTTACGTTTCCCATTTGCTTAGTTACCCTGTATTCGAGCCATTTGTAATAATTTTATTTCCTTTTTTAAATTGAATGAATTTGAAAGTAAGCTCTCTTTTTTTATTGTAAAATTAAAAAATTAGGAGGTGGATTATGTTTTGTCCTAATTGTGGACTAACAAATGAAGCTGGAGTTAAATTTTGTTCGAACTGTGGACATTCATTCTTTAACGAAGTTCCTAAATCATCCCCAAATACCAAACCTCTTGTTCCGCAGGATGAACAACCAATAGATTCGTCTTTAGAACAGCCTTCAAATATACCGTTACAGCCATCTAATAATCAATTCCAGCAACCTGATAACGGGCAGTTTCAACAGCCTAACTACCAATCCTTTCAGCAGTCTAGTAACTCACAATTCCAACAAACTCACACAAACAACTCAAATACCAGTCAATCACAAGAGAGAAAAAGCAGTGGAAAAGTATGGGTTATTTCCATTGTTGTAGTATTACTATTAGCCGGTTTATTCGCCGGTGGTTATTTACTTTATAATCAATTTTTTGGTGCTAATGGCAATCTCGGGAATAACACAAATATACAAGATGTTCTTTTAGACAAAAACCAAAAAGAAACTAAAGAGGAAAAAGAAAAAGAAGTTATTGAGGAAAAGGAAAAAACCCAGATTATAAAAGAATCAATGCCTAAGGTCTTCACTATATTAACTGAAGACTCACTTGGATCTGGTTTTCTCTATAAAGATGGAGGCTATATCGTAACAAATGCCCATGTTGTCGCAGGATATACCGATGTTCTTGTCCGTAATAGTGCAGGTCAAGAATATCCAGGTCGAGTAATTGGCATTTCAGATACTTTAGATATCGCATTGATTTACTGCGAAAATTATGAGAATGCTGAACCACTTCCAATGGAAATGAATACTTCGGATATTGGAATTGAAGTAATTGCTATCGGAAGCCCGCAAGGTTTTGAAAACTCTGCTACTTTTGGGTACCTAACAGGTACAAATAGAGAAATGCATATTGAAGGTTTAAATTTCGTTTATGATGAACTTTATCAAATTGATGCCCAAATCGATCAAGGAAGTAGTGGTGGGCCCTTATTTGATGCGACCACTGGTAAGGTTATTGGCATTAACTCCCTAATTTATACCGAAAATGAAACCTTTGGCTTTGCGATTCCTTTATATTCTGTTTCAGAACAGTTTGATACATGGATTGCCAGTCCGATGACCTCTGAGGAGGTTATTGCTGTTAATGTTTATGTGGATTATGCAAACTCTAACTCTCAAGAAGATATGAGTGAGGATTATTCCGAATTTTGGCAGTGGTATGAACAATATTATGGCACAAACAATTATGATGATTTTTACAATGATTATCAGAACACCTATGGCAATTATTTTGATGAAGAGTCATTAACAAGCTTTATTACATCCTTCTTCGAGTATTATGAATGGTCCATTAATGATGGTGATTTTTACTGGATTCAGGATATGATTTCTTCTGAAAGTAATGCTTATTATGAACTCGAAGATCAAATCAGTAGATATTATGAAGCAAATATGACATTTGATTATTGGTATACAGAAATAATTGGCATCGATATATTTGACGGATACGCTATTGTTACTACTTATGAGGAATATGATTTATACTATGCAAGTGGTGAATATACAACTTATTTTGAAACTGTCGAGTATTATGTAACCATCGATAACAACGGATATTATGTAATTTCTGACATTTATTATACTGAAGCTCAATAATAATAAAACCGGGTATCCACATTACATGTTTCGATACTCGGTTTTATTTTGATTCGATTAACTGAATCTTATTAATTTTGTATGATATTTTTTTCCTTTATAGGTTTCTTTTTTATAAACGAAAGTTTTGTTTCTGAAAGAAGGATCGCAATTAATATAATAATTGCACCAATAGCCATTCTAAATGTTAAGACTTCATTTAAAAGTATTATTGAGAAAACCATTCCCCAGAATGCTTCTGTAGACAAAATGATGGCTGTCTTTGTTTCGTTCGTAAATTTTTGAGCAATTGTTTGTAAACAATAGGCCAATGTTGTTGAGAAAACTGCTAAGTAAACTGTTGAAAGAACACCTTCAATCTCGAATGAGAAATTCCATTCTCCTCTAAACAGTACAACAATCCAAGCCAATAGTGCTGCAACACCCATTTGAACAACTGTAAGCAAAATGGGATCTTCCTCTTTAACATACTTTGCCGTATAAAAAATTTGATATGCAAAGGCAAATGCACATGCAAGGGTTAATAAATCTCCTATATTCACCTCTGTAGTGAATTGTAGCGACAGAAAGGCAATACCGATAATAGCCAAAAAAGCTCCGGATAATTCAAACTTATCAATCTTTCTTTTATATGCAAAAAAAGCTATAAAAGGAACAATCACAACATTGACCGCTGTTATAAATGCATTTTTTGAAGGAGTTGTAAATTGAAGCCCAATCGTTTGTAATAAAAAGGCTAAATATAAAAATATACCTAAAATAATTCCTTTTATAATTGTAGATTTTTGTATATTTTTAAGTCTTTTGTAAAATACAATGCACAGTATGATAACACCAATAGAAAACCTAGCAGCTAATAGTTGATAAGGCGTTAAATAATCAAGTGATACTGCTGTAAAAACAAAACCGCTTCCCCAAATAATTGCTGTAATAATCAGCATAAATTCCCCTAGATATTTGCGCATATTTCCTCCGGTTAAATTTCTCTAATATACTAATTATATAATATTTCTCTTCACTTTAGCAGAATATTTTTCCAATTGAGGGGGTTGTGTTTCATAAAATATCGACTAAGTTATTTTCATTTCGACATTATTTCCCGAGAAATGATAGATTTCAATTATTGTAAATCATGTAGATTTTACTGCTAAGGTGTCTAGAATACTAAAGTATAGCAGTTTAGAATATTTAGCCTAATTTTAATGAATTTATATAAGAACTTACTAAATGTTCAAAGCTTTCTTCCGTTCTAACCGGTAATCCAAAAGCACCCATTTGCTCCAATGATGCAAATCCATGTAAAATACTCCTTAATCCTCTAATCTTATGGATTATCATTTCTTCAGCGATATTGTACTTACATAAAACCTCAGAAATCAATTGTAGCAGTTTGTTACTAGCAATCTCCAATTCTTGATCATCCTTTTCAGGTGCCCGAATTGTAAACTGATAGAGTCCAGGATGCTCCCTTGTAAATTCGAGGTAAGCAGTTGCCATAGAAAACAGAGCCTCGTCATTCTCTTTTTCTTTTATCGCGTTATTCATTTTTTCATATAACAGCGATAAGCCATATAACGACATTGCTCTTTTTATACTGGGCAATCCGCTCATATGATTAAATAAGGACGGCGGTTTTACAGATAGTTTCCTAGCAATCGTTGCTAATGTTATTGCTTCGACACCCTCATGATCCGCAATTTCAACGGCTGTCATCAAAATTGTATTAAAATCTAAGCCGACTCTTGGCATAGTAAACCTCCTACACAGTAACTAATTTTCTTTCCGCATCAATAATTGCTTCCTTTATAAATTTGTTTGGATTTTCTATAACTTTTCCATGCCCCACTGCAAGAAGAGTTGGTTTTAATTCGTATATTTTTTTTACACTTTCCAATGAAATCTCTTTACTCCAGGTCGCTAAGGCTGGGAATGGAAATAAAGGAACAAATTGTCCGCTTATCGCTATTTTCCCCCTTGTTTGCATTGCATCTCCTACAATAACGGTTAAATTTTGTGAATCCAATAAAGAAATCGAACCTGGCGTATGTCCCGGTGTTTCAATTACTGTTAACGAACCAATTGTATCTCCTTCTTTTAATAGTTGATCAGCAGTTGTTTTTAACTTTTTGTTAAATCCACCTTTAATAGGCGTTTGAGGTTCGTTCTTTTCTAATGACATATCACCTTGTAATAGGCGATTGTCTCTTTCTGATATCGAAACAGTAGCTTTTGGAAAGTGCTCTTTCAGTAAATCTAATGATCCCACATGATCACCATGAGGGTGAGTAAGTATAATATTTGTCAAAGGCTTATTGAGTTTTCTTACTAAGTCGACAATACCTTTAAAACTAGCCGGTATCCCTGTATCTATCAATGTACATTCATGTTGTTCTTCATAGAGGTAACAATTTATCGGAAAAATACGTGGATATAGTGTCAGTTGATAAAGTTGATTATATTTAGAAATTTTCATTTATTGATTCTCCTCTTTAAGTTTTTGAAAAATTATAGGATAAATCTGTTCGTTCAACTTTACAGTAATAATTACAAACTAAATCCTAATAACCTTGCTCCTCCTCTTCACAAAACTAATAGTATTAGTTTTATTATAGCTAACATTATTAGTTTATCAATGGGCATATTGTAAATTTTTTGTATATTTAACTTCTTGCTCTATTTCCCTTCTTACCAACATTCATTTTTGTTTGACGGATTTCATAATATACATACATGTCCAAACCATTGGAGGCAATGTATGCGTTTTTTTACAAAGGGGCTTGTTATTATAATTGGTAGTATTCTAATATCCTTAGGAATTAATTTATTTTTGGTTCCTTATGAAATTTTAGATGGTGGCATTATAGGTATTGGTTTGATCTTGAATTATTTGTGGAATTTAAAAGCCGGTCTTATGATTATTTGTTTGAGTATACCTATTTTTATGATCGCTTGGTTTTATTACAGAGAGTATTTTTATAACAGCCTACATGGCATGATTATTTCCTCATTTTTTATCGATTTACTTCGACCATTACGTCATCTCTTACGAGTAGAACCATTGCTAGGCTCTATATTTGGTGGGATATTAGTAGGATTAGGAATAGGAATAATGCTCAAATTTAAGACAAGCACTGGTGGTACTGATTTACTTGCTCAATTTATATTTCATAGAACGGGCATCAATGTCGGGATTATCATTTTTATGATTGATTCTATCGTTATAGTTTTAGGTGGTCTTTTAATTTCGGCAAGCACTTTATTACTTTCTATCGTAACGATATTATTTGTCGGCATTACAACAAGCTCCATTACTCGAAATGTCAAACTTATATAAATTACATTAATTTTCTACATATAAAAGGAGATGCCACAGCATTCAGCAAATGTGTCATCTCCTGCAATTTAGTTTTAGTTTTTACGTTTATATAATATTCCTAACGTATTAGGACCACAATGTGTTGAAATCGTACAGCCAGCAGTTGTCACAATAATTTCATCAAAATCTGCATATTGACGAATTGTCTGTTTTACTCTTTCGACAGTCTCTGGCGAACAATGTGAATGCGTAATAAATAGTCGGCTATAATCTACATTTTCATTATTTTCAAGACGATCTTTTACATATTGATCTAGACAACGTTCAAACTTTCCGCGATATTTTTTTCCAACAGCCATTTTTCCGTTAACTACTTCAATAGATGGTTTTATTTTTAATATCGTTGCCCCTAAAGCTTCCATTCCTGAACAACGTCCACCTTTACGAAGATAGTCCATCTTATCAATTACAAAGCTTGCATCTATTTTCGGGATTAACTCTTCTAATTTACTACAAATGACTTCTACCGGATACCCTTCTTTCGCCAATATTGCAGCTTCGTAAACGATATGTCCACTTCCTGTTGATAAATTATTAGAATCAATTACGTATACATTGCTATAGTTTTCAGAAGCAATTTTTGCATTTTGGTAGCTCGATGAAAAGTCTGAGCCTAAGCAAATATGTATGACAGCCTCATATTTTGATGACATTTCCTTAAAAAAGGTATCATATTCAAAAGTATTTACCGCTGTTGTTTTACAAGACTTACCCTGTTCACCAACATATTTAAAAATGTCAGCGGGTGTAATATCAACACCATCTCGGAAATCCTGCTCATCAATTACAACATGTAATGGCATTAACGATATATTATAGTTAGTTAATATCTCTGGCGAAAGGTCACAAGTACTATCAGAAGTAACTTTTATCATATACTTCACTTCTTTCATTATTTTTTCATTATCTATTATATTATAACGAAATAACTAATTTTATAGTAACGTTTTAGTCCTTTAAGATATATCCTGCTCTATTAGCATCATAACAATTTTTTCAAAATTTAATGGTTTGCTAATATAGTACCCTTGGATCATTATACAATTATTTTGAACGAGCATCTCAAATTGCTCTTGTTTTTCAACACCTTCTGCAACGACCTGCAAACCAATATTATGGGCGAGATTCATAATGGTCTCGATAATTTTCCGTTCCTTTTCTGATTGCAGCATTACATCGACAAAACTTTTATCAATCTTTACTCGATCAATCGGTAAACTATTTAAATAGCTTAAAGATGAATAACCTGTTCCAAAATCATCTAAATGGATTGACATGCCCAGTGCTTTTAACTCTTCAAGCTTTTTCAGGTTCACATCAAAGGATTTCATCAAGGACGTTTCTGTAATTTCAATTTCAATCCATTCAGGAGGGATGCCTGCTTCTTCCACAATACTACTTACATTCTGAACAAAATCTTGTTGCATAATATGAATAGGTGATATGTTCACAGAAATTTTGAGTGGCTTAGACATATGTTTATTAATCTTTTTTATTGCTAAACATGCATTTTCCAATACCCACTTATCAATTTCTATAATTTGTCCCGTTACTTCTGCGGTTTGAATAATTTTTAAAGTGCCAAATTCGGATAGTTCATCAGATTTCACACGCAGTAAAGCCTCAATATTTGTTATTTTTCTTTCAACAGTATGATAGATTGGTTGAAAGTGTAACTCAAAACCATTTGTTTCAAGACTTTTTCTTATTCCTGCTTCAATTTCAGATTTCTCATCAATTTCTCGCTTAATACTCAAATCAAATATTCGAAAACCATTCTTTCCTGTACCTTTTGCACGATACATTGCCATATCAGCGGTTTTTAATAATTCCTCTGAGGTTTTTGCATGGTGTGGATAGATCGCTATACCAATACTAGCTGTAACATTTACAGTTTTTGAATCAATCACAAAGCTTGTTTCAAATAACTTTACAATTTCCTTTGCGATATCCTCTGCCTGTCTTTCTGTTTTAATATCATGAATGACTAATATAAACTCATCCCCGCTAATTCGTGCTACTTGTTTATTTAATGGAGAGAGCGTTTTTAATAAATTTGCTACTTTGATTATTAATTTATCACCAAAGGAATGCCCTAACGTATCATTGATCATTTTAAAATTATCTAAGTCGATAAATACAATTGCTTTTTGTTCGTTTTTATATTGCTTTAAGGATTTGTCCAAAGACTCTATTAAACTTCTTCTATTTAATAGTCCAGTCAATGAATCATGAGAAGCTAATAGATTTACCTTTTCTTCACTAGCTTTTAAAATTCTTTGCGATTCTTTTAGCTCATCATATTTAGTCCGTAATTGTTCTTCGGTTTGTTTCAGTTCTTTATTCGATATAATTAAGTCTCGGTCTCTTTTATTAATAGCATGAATCATACTGTTAAACCCTTTTGCTAGACGAGCTACTTCTTGATACTCTTTCACTTTTGCCCTTACGTTGTAGTTCCCATTTTCAACATGGTTCATTAATGTTCCTAATCGCTTTAATGGCTTCATCCAAATTAATGTCATGATGTAGGCTATCACACTAAAAACTAGTATACAAAAGATCCCAGCTATTAATATCGGTGTTAAACTTTGAAATAACTTATGATTAAGCTCTTCATCATTCACTGCTGTAACAATGCTCATACCATTTTGTTGAATTTTATCTGAATGAACTAAATATTGTATCTTATCAATTACATAAGGAACATGTTCTGCCCTTGATTTTTCTATCATCTGTTTACTCTGCTGTCCAAAGAGATTTTCTCCAATCAAATAGTTATCTTTGTTTGCAATAATCGTACCATTTTGATTTAGCAGCATAACTAAACCGTTTTCCCCAACATTCGTACTGCTAATGATATTGCTTAATTCAGACAATTTAAGATCAATGGCTATTATGCCTTCCATATTCGGACCGTCTACATAAAGGGAAGCAGAAATAACTATTTCTTGAGTACTGTAATCTAAGTATGGGTCAGTCCAATTTACTTCTCCCTTATTTACCAGTGCAACTTTATACCATACTCTTTCAGCAGGATTGTAGCTTTTTGCTACCTCTTTATTATCTCCACGATAAACCTTACCGTTAATCACCCCATAAACAAGGGTGCTACTAGGTGGTAAAATACTTTGGTATGTATTAAAAAATAGACTTATATTTTCATTATTAGAGGCAGATTGTATGTTTAACGTTCTACCTAATTGTATAAGAGAGTTTTCGATTGTCGAAAATGAATTTTCAAAGGATGTGACAGTTTGATTCAATACAGCTTCAGATTCCTGTTTATATTGTATATCTATACTTTGTTTTAGATTTTGCGAAGAAATGAAGCCAAATAATGTCATGGTCGTTAAGCACATGATTAATATAAAAAGAATGGCCCAAAATTTTACACTTTTTGTTCCCAAAAGGTTCACTCACCTTCACAATATATCATTCACCCTTTAAGAAATATTCGTACATATAATCTTTCCCAAGAATAGTGGCAATATTTCTAATTGAATGATAGATGTTATTATCTACTTCAACATATCTCTCGATAGATGCATCAAATTTATGTAATTCATTCGGTATTTCTTCATGTATATTTAACATTGATTCAATAAATCCTTCTTTTACTCCTCTATCCAAATCCGTTCTTGCTACATAAGGAGAGCCCGGAATATGATCTGAATGCCATATTATTTTAAAATCATCTTTTATTAATTTTCCATCAGCTTCTAATTTGTCAAATTGAATGCTGCTTATTGCACCTGCCTCAACTTTACCACTTAAAATATCTTCTGGTACTTGATCATGTGTTCCTGAATAGATGATGTTACTAAAATAACTTTCAATATCAATATTTCTACTTTTTAATAAAGCATAAGGTAGAACAAAGCCTGATGTAGATCCTGGGTCTACAAATGCAAAAGACTTATCTTCTAAATCTTCTAATGTTTCGATGCCAGAATCATTCTTTGTGATAATGTAAGATTGATAGTAAAGCCCTGATTCTTTTCTTTCCTGCACAACTAATGGGGTTAACTCTATCTGACTTTCTGCAGCAATGAATGAAAATGCGCCAAACCATCCAATATCTATAATGCCATCTTTCATACCCTCTACTAAACCAGCATAATTATCAGCTATGTATACCTCGATTTCTTTATCGAGCTGTTTTTCTAAATAATGTTCTATCGGTTCAAATTCTGATTTCATCTCCGCTGCATCACTAACAGGTATCATACCGATTGTTAACTTTTCAGTTTCTGTAGAACAACCAACTAGAAAATTATTTAAAATTATTAAAATAATCACTAAAAAAGACCTTTTCCTCAATAATGTTCACCCCAGAACACAGCATTTGATAACATCATACTAGATTAATGTAAATGTACTGTTAATTAGTTGCATATTATTCATTATTTCGACATACCTCGGTACTTTAGTAGTTGTTACACCTAATCATAACAATCGTTCTGAAGTTTTAATTCGTAAGTATTACTAATATACACACATCATCAAATGTTATATTTTTCCCAATTATATCAAAATTCTACTAATTCTGTCACTAACTTTCCAGTTATTTAAAATAAAAAGTGGCGAATATGTTAACCTAACATGTTCGCCACCCAAGATAAAAATTAAATCATTTTTAATAATGCTTCTTCACCGATCATACCTTTTACAATCCCTAATTTCTCTGCTTCATAAGTGACAGACTCAAGTGGCGCTTTCAACAATTCATCAATTGTTTTCACACCAACTGCACGACCAGCCACAATTTCCCGATCCGCTAATCGACTATTAAGTAATCCAACATCCAAAGCACCACACATAATATATCCAATGTCATTAGAAATTGTCAGGAGTGTAGTTTTTGGTAAGTACACCGTTACTGCTGTAAAAATATGACCTTGAATATTTAATGTTTCTGTTGAAATCATCAATACAGCACCTCCATTTATATAAATATGGAGGAACTAAGTAAGTTGTTCATGATTTTTTCGTTACAGACTTTTAAAACCAAGGGCCAATTAATCGTTTCTCATGTTTATATTGATTAATAATAAGGCTAATCATTTGAGACCAGTTTGTGCATTCTTTATAAAGATCCTTGTACTCATCACTATCCTTGTCAATAGCTTCTTCTTTCTCTAAAAACGTATATTCAATAGAATGATTTGAAATGTCGTCAATTACAATCTTTAATTTTAATTTTTTTATCTCTTCTTGATTGGTCTCTTCTTTGTCCTCTGTGTCGATATCTTCTTCATGTTTTGTATGTCGAACACCATCGCTAACATTCCCACCGATTGTGCCGTCTTTCGGAAAAAGATATCTCACTTTACCGTTTTCTAATATCGCAACCTCAAGAAGCTTTGAGAAATCGTATGCTTTATATATAAAACCCTCGTCGATATATTCCCTCTTTGCCACATAAAAGGTACTATTGTTTTCATCTATTAATAATGCATTCAATAAATCTTCAGAAACCGTTTTTTTTGTATGTGGAATTACATTTAAAACGTCTTCTGTTTCTTCCAATTCTTCTTCTTTTCTTCTATCACGCTCTTTTTTCAGTTCTATACATCCCCAAGCAAACATCAATAGTGCCATCAAAATATAAGAGCCGACCATTAATGTAGATCCTAGAAAAAAAGCTAGTACAAAAAACGCAATTGCTAGAAGGAATATATATCCTATCATAAACATTTTCAATTCCATTCACCTCTATCTGTCATTTACAACAACATTAGTTATTTAAAACATATTCATAAAATTCAATTTTCATACTTAAGTTTGATGATTTAATAGAAAAAATAAATATGATGATAGATTACTATGTCAAAATTTAGTCTCTTCTATATAACTCGTATAGGACTTTTCAACAATAGCTATACTATTAATTGTTGTAGCTTGAATACTAACCATTATTAAAGTTGCTATTGAAAAGAGGGAGAGAATTTGTCGGAAAGAGGTAGCTTATTATCTGTATTTGCATTAGGCGGCATCAATGAAATTGGTAAGAATATGTACGTTATTGAATATGGAGATGATTTAGTTATTATCGACTGCGGCGCAAAGTTTGCAGATCAATCATTACTTGGTATTGATTTAATCATTCCTGATATTTCTTATTTACACGAGAACAAACATAAAATTAGAGGATTAGTAGTAACCCATGGCCATGAAGATCATATTGGAGGTATACCATATTTTTTGAAAAAATTAAATGTTCCAGTCTACGCAACACGCTTCACCCTCGGGTTGATTGAGTTAAAACTTAAGGAACATAAGATTTTACGAGAATCTACATTAATTGAAATTAATTCAAATTCAACATTAGATTTTGGAAATATTCAAGTTAACTTCTTTCGAACGAGTCATAGTATTCCTGATTGTTTGGGAATCTTATTTGATACACCTGAAGGGAAAATCGTTCATACAGGCGATTTTAAATTTGATCTTACACCAGTAAATGATCAATATTCCGATATTCATAAAATGGCAAAGATCGGTGAAGATGGAATATTACTTTTAATATCTGAAAGTACAAACGCCGAAAGACCAGGTTCAACTCCATCAGAGAAAGAAGTCGGAAAGCATATTGAAGAAGCCTTTTATAGCGCGACAGGAAAGGTCATTATTTCGACTTTTGCTTCCAATGTAAACAGAGTTCAACAAATTGTCGAAGCTTGCAAAAAAACAAACCGAAAGTTAGCTTTACTAGGTCGAAGCATGGTAAATGTAGTTTCCGTTGCAAGACAAAGAGGATATCTAGATATTCCTGATTGGATGCTTGTTGATGCTCGGGATGTGAGACAGCTTCCACCTGAAAGAGTTGTTGTCCTATGTACGGGAAGTCAAGGGGAACCGTTAGCCGCGCTTTCTAGGCTTTCTACAAATAGTAATCGAGATGTCAAAGTTCTACAAAATGATACTGTGATTTTTGCCGCATCACCAATTCCCGGAAATGAAAAAGATGTCTCTAAAATTGTCGATAACTTATTTCAACTTGGTGCAAATGTCATCTATGGTTCTTCGACAATAACTGGCATGCACGTATCTGGCCACGGTTATCAGGAAGATTT
Source organism: Lysinibacillus sp. PLM2 (assembly GCA_023168345.1). Taxonomy (NCBI): domain Bacteria; kingdom Bacillati; phylum Bacillota; class Bacilli; order Caryophanales; family Bacillaceae; genus Lysinibacillus; species Lysinibacillus sp. PLM2. Next base: position 3,307,813 of record AP025689.1, read on the forward strand.
AAAATGGATGATTTCATTAATGAAGCCTAAATATTTCATTCCAATACATGGGGAATACCGTATGCTACATCTTCATAAGAAGCTTGCCGAAGCAGTAGGTGTTGAAAAAGGACACACTTTTATTATTCGTAATGGCGATGTTGTAGATGTTCAGCATGGGGAAGCGCGTCAAACAAGAAAAGTAACTGCTGGTGATACGTATGTTGATAATGCTGGTGCAGATGAAGTGGGCGATATTGTTTTACGAGATCGTAAACAATTGTCTGAGGAAGGAATGCTCGTTATCGTTGTCTCCATAAGTAAAGAAAATGGGAATCGAATATCCGATCCTGATAGCATTTCTCGTGGCTTTGTCTATGCAAAAAACTCTGAAGAACTTTTAACAAATATTAATGAGGTAGTAAAGAGAACAATCGACCCTTTCAAAGATGCAAATATTATGGGAATGAAACGCGCTATTAAAAAAGAAGTAGGTACCTTTGTTTTCGAACAAACGAATAAAAAACCAATGATATTACCGATTATCATTGCAATTTAAACTTAAAATTGCATAGTGAAGATTAAAAGTCATTCCTTTCAAATTGCCAGGCATATCGCGTGGCAATTTTTTATTAAACTTCCTTGCCTATGATTACGATTCGTTCAAATGGGAAAAGATTTTAAGGGAAGTGTTTAACTGAAAATAAGGAGGATTCCTATGACAACAAATGATCCATCAGGCCAAGGAAATTATGAAACAAATATTGAAAATGACAACACACTGACGAATAGACAGGGCCATCCTATTACGAACAATCAAAATATTCGTACCGTTGGAAACCGAGGTCCTGCCACATTAGAAAACTACGATTTTATTGAAAAAATTAGTCACTTTGATCGCGAAAAAGTTCCTGAAAGAATCGTTCATGCCCGTGGTGCAGGTGCTCATGGGTACTTTGAAGCATACGGTACAGTTGGAGATGAACCTGCATCAAAATATACTCGTGCAAAACTATTCCAAGAAAAGGGTAAACAAACACCTGTTTTTGTACGTTTCTCTACTGTTGTTCACGGCTTACATTCTCCAGAAACAGTACGTGATCCACGTGGCTTTGCAGTAAAGTTTTATACAGAAGATGGAAACTGGGACTTAGTTGGTAACAATTTAAAAATATTCTTCATCCGAGATGCGATGAAATTCCCCGATATGATTCATGCATTTAGACCAGATCCTGTAACAAACATTCAGGATGCCCGTCGTTTCTTTGACTTCTGTGCAAATTCTCCTGAATCATTCCATATGGTTACGCTCGTTTATTCTCCATGGGGAATCCCTGCAAACTATCGAATGATGCAAGGTTCTGGGGTTAACACATATAAATGGGTAAACCAAGAAGGTAAAGCCGTTCTTGTAAAGTACCATTGGGAGCCAAAGCAAGGAATTAAAAATTTAACAGTAAAAGAAGCTGAGGAAATTCAAGGGAAAAACTTTAACCATGCAACACAAGATTTGTACGAAGCAATTGAACGAGGAGATTATCCTGAGTGGGAGCTGTTTGTTCAAATCATGGAAGATGGACCTCATCCAGAGCTAGATTTTGACCCATTAGATGACACAAAGCTTTGGCCAAATGATAAATTCCCTTGGCTTCCTGTCGGACGAATGGTATTAAATAAAAACCCGGAAAATTATTTTAATGAAGTTGAACAATCTGCATTCGGTACAGGCGTTTTAGTAGATGGGTTAGACTTCTCCGATGATAAAATGCTACAAGGAAGAACATTCTCCTATTCGGATACACAACGTTATCGTGTAGGTGCAAACTATTTACAGCTTCCAATTAATGCTGCGAAAAAACGCGTCGCTACAAATCAAGAAGGTGGACAGCTTCGTTATTATAACGATAAGGCACCAGGTCAAAATCTACACGTAAACTATGAACCATCTAGTATGGGAGGTTTAACAGAAGCAGAGCAAACTGGTAAAGAATACACGCCCCATATAGAAGGAAATTTAGTTCGTGCATCCATTGATCGTAATGATAATACGAAACAGGCTGGAGAAACATATCGCGGCTTTGAGCAATGGGAGAAAGATGAGCTTATTAACAACTTAGTAAACGACCTAGCAATTTGTCCAAAGGATATTCAAGATAAAATGATGGCTCTCGCTGATGAAGCCGATGAAGAATATGGTCGACGTCTAAGAGAGGGACTTGCTGAAAAAGCTAAATCCATGAACAATAAAGAAGAATTTGGCCAAGAATTCCATCCACATCCACTTGGTACAAAAAATCCATCTAAAGCTGTAGAAGATGCGATTAACAAATCTCAGGATGCAGATCCATATTAATTCGTGCTATACGTAAAAAGAGTACAATTCAACTCGAATTGTACTCTTTCCATTTTCACAAACTAGTCATTTTACTAGGTTGACATTACTTGCCCACCATTCACATGTAGTGTTTGCCCTGTTACAAAACGGGAGTCATCAGACGCTAGGTATACATATGTTGGCGCCAGTTCAAAGGGCTGCCCTTGACGTTCCATTGGGTTATCTGCAATTGCTACTGCATCAGCTGAAAAGCTTGACGGTATTAGAGGCGTCCATATTCTTCCTGGTGCTACCGCATTTACCCTTATACCTTTACTTATTAAATTATTTGCTAAGGCACGAGTAAATCCAACATTAGCAGCTTTTGTTGCCGTATAATCAATTAATTCCTTATTTCCTACATAGGCTACAACTGACGCAGTATTGATGATTGAGCTACCTACCTTCAAATGTGGAAGTGCAGCCCTTGTTGTATAAAAATGTGAATAAATATTAACTTTAAAAGTATCATCAAATTGCTCATCCGTAATATCAAGTAGGCTTAGCTGCTGAAATTGGATCCCTACATGGTTACATAAAACATCTAACTTACCAAAAGCTTGTATTGTTTTTTCAACTATATTCTTGCAATGTTCCTTATTTCTTAAATCACCAGGTAACAATAAGCAGCGCTGACCGAGCTCTTCAATTCTACATTTTGTACGATTCGCATCCTCATGCTCATCTAAATAAGCAATGGATACATCTGCCCCCTCTTTCGCAAAGGCAATCGCAACCGCAGCGCCAATCCCACTATCTCCACCTGTTATTAAAGCTACTTTCCCTTTTAATTTCCCAGAACCTTTATAGTTTGGATTTTCTATAATCGGCCGTGGTACCATAAGCCCTTCTAATCCCGGTTGACGATATTGCCTTTGTTCGGGAACTGTAACTGGAACCTCTTCAAATCGAGTGATTTTTCCGTAATTCGGATATAGAGGATATTTTGACTCCTCCATTCCTTTCTCATGCTGAATATCCATGGAATCCTCCTAGTAACATTTCTAAACCATCTTATGTGTATTAGGCGTTTATGGTGAATCACTTGTTACGTTAAAGAAGATGTATGAATAGAATATAGTTAAATGGGTTTTAGGAGGAGTTAATATTCAAATTTACCAACCATGTCCTGGTGTAAATCTTTTGTTGATACCTTACTCTAATGAAAAAGTAAACGTAAGATATGCAAATAATCAAAAGCCTTTCCAATTACCAAAAATAAGCACAAGACCCCCATACTATACGAATCCACAATGTCAGTTGAACTATCCAATCCTTTAAAAGTTTATCTTTTCTATTTCCTAATGCGCGCAATATAATATAAACTAACTAAAAAGAGCCCGTGAGTATTGCCTCACGGGCTGCTTTTGTTGTTTTAAAGTACTTACATAAACCTACGATAATTCTTTTTACCATCATAAGAATATAAGATTGGTTTTTCTTCAACATATGTTTCCATATGCACTGGTCGACCCCATAATTTATAAATATATTGTAGAACATGCTCTAAATAATCTGATTCTAACTCCATTCCCTCGTAGCCATGCTTCAAATACAATTCTCCGTTCCTCAAGTAATCTCCATTTTCTACAACGATATATGGAAAACCTCCATTTACTCTCATCGAAACTAGCTGATCACGTACATTTTGGTAATCCTTATCACTTATACGATATTCGAGCCCTTTCTTTTCAAATAAATATAAATCTTCTTGTTCTACTAATTCCTTTGTTAAATAGTTTCTAATAAAGGAAATGTCCGATTCAATCTCTCTAACCTCAAATATTTTCTCACGCCCTGAACCAGGTTTAACACCGAGTTTAAGCATTTCTTCTGTTGGATGGTCATAACGCTTTTCGATATCTTCAAATATCTTCAAGCCAAGGTAATATGGATTAATCGTTGTTTTTGATGGCTGTACGACACCTGCATTTAGCTTTGCATATTCAATCGTTTCTTCTGTTGTTAAATCTAATTCACGCATTATTCGTTGGTGCCAATAGGATGCCCAGCCTTCATTCATAATTTTTGTTTCAAGCTGAGGCCAGAAGTATAACATTTCCTCTCGCATCATTGTTAATATATCTCGTTGCCACTCCTCAAGCTCCCTGCTGTACTCTTCAATAAATAGCAATAAATCCTTTTCGGGTTTTGGAGGAAATTTTTTCTTTCTTGGTAATACGGGTCTATCCTCTTTTTCAGTATTATCCAGTCTCCATAAATCATCGTAAGGTGACTTTGGTTTCGTAAAGATTTCTTCATCTGCATCGTAATCATTATACATAAGCTTCGGTCTTAATAACGATGGATCAATATGCTCTTGAATCGCAAGCACCGCATCTAAAAATTGCTCAACTTCATCTTTACCATATAGGGTTTCATAATGGGCGATCCGCTCTGCAGTTGAAGTCATGCTCTCCACCATGTCTCTTCTCGTATTGGAAAAACGAACATTATTTTTGAAGAAATCACAATGAGCTAGCACATGAGCAATGATTAACTTATTTTGAGTTAATGTATTTGTATCTAATAAAAATGCATAGCACGGATTTGAATTAATAACTAACTCATAAATTTGACTAAGACCAAAATCATATTGCAGCTTCATTTTATGAAACTGTTTTCCGAAACTCCAATGAGTAAATCTCGTTGGCATTCCGTAAGCTCCAATTGTATAAATTACTTCTGCTGGGCATATTTCATAACGCATTGGAAAGAAATCTAATCCAAAACCAGTAGCAATTTCTGTAATTTTATCAATGGACTTATGAAGCTCTTTTTCCATGTAATGAATCCCTCCAACTTTAGTTTATAGGGAATTTTCCATCTAATTAACACTTAAGCTTCCACTTTATTTTGGAAAAATCTTTTTAACGCCTCATACACATCATTTTTTTCCTTCAATATATAGTATCTAAATTTCGGATCATCTATTTTTCTATAAACACTCATTAAAGTTGAATAACGATTATGGGCGTTTACTTCACCATACCCAAACATACTCGACACCTTCATCAATTCTTTTACTAATTTCAAACATTTTTCGTTATCTGTTGAGAAATTATCACCATCTGAGAAATGCACTGGATATATATTATAGCGAGATGGATTGTACTTTCCTTGAACCAATTCTAGGGCTTTTGCATATGCTGAGGAGCAGGCAGTACCGCCACTTTCACCTTTTGTAAAAAATTCTTCTTCTGTTACGACTTTCGCTTCCGTATGATGGGCAATAAATTCAATATCAACATACTCATATTTAGTCCTTAGGAATCTTGTCATCCAAAAGAAGAAGCTTCTAGCACAGTACTTTTCAAATGTCCCCATTGAGCCACTTGTATCCATCATCGCTAACACAACAGCCTTAGATTCAGGTCGTATCACTTCATCCCATGTTTTAAATCGAAGGTCATCATTATGGATTGGAGTAATTTTCGCCTCTCCATTCATGGCATTTCTTTTTATTGCCGAAAGGATCGTACGCTTTTTGTCAATATTGCCAATAAGTCCTTTTTTACGAATATCATTAAATTCAATTTTCTCAATAGTAATATTTTCTTTTTCTTTTTCCTGTAAATTTGGAAGCTCAAGCTCATTAAATAAAATACTTTGTACTTCTTCTAAGCTAACCTCAGCTTCATAGTAATCTTCACCAGCAGAGTCCCCGGCTTTATTCCCCTTACCTGGACCCTTTTCACTTTGACCTCGCTCCCTAGCAACAACATCCCCAACCTTGCTGTCACCTTTTCCTTGACCTACATGCTTGGATTTATCGTAGTTATATCTGATTTTGTATTCATCCAATGAACGAATTGGAATCTTGATGACTTCTCGGCCGTTCGACATGATAATACTCTCTTCACTAACAATGTCTGGCAGATTGTTTTTAATCGCCTCTCTTACCTTTTCCATGTGACGCTGTTGATCCTGGTGCCCTTTACGATGGAGGGACCAATTTTCCTTCGAGATGACAAACTGTTTCTGATTTTCGCTCATTATATCCTCACCCATCTATTTTTTAATTTCATTAAGCGGACAACTCGTCAAAAAGTGCCTAATTTTGTAAATCTCAAATGAAAAGCACTTTTTTTATAATATGAGAGTTTTCAGACATATTTCACATAATTTCAAAAAAATATAAAAGTGTAATAGAAAAAGTGCTCTGGAAAGATGGAGTGATGTAAAAAATATATTGAAATGTTAATACAATTGCTCTTCATCTTCGAAGTGTTGATTTACTTTGAAAATTCATATATTATAAACCTTATAGGATAAGTCGGAATTTAACAGTATTGGAATCGAGGGGTAGAAATGAATATTGAACATATCGAGTCGTTTCTTTATGTTGTTAAGTATAAAAGCATTCATAAAGCAGCAAACGCATTATACTTAACACAGCCTACTGTTTCAGCTCGTATTAAATCTTTAGAAGAGTCGCTTGGTACAACACTATTTAATCGAGAAGGTCGGAGTTTGAGCCTAACGGAGAGTGGAAAAGAGTTCATTCCTTTTGCGACTTATATTGTAGAGTCGTTCCACGAAAGCAAAAAATTTCTTCATAGAAATGACTAATTATAGTGAGATGTCACACATTTGTGTGGCATTTTTTTGTTATGACAAAAATTATTATTACTTTACTAATAGAAGTTTTTTATCAATCATTCAACCTACATTTTCTGTAGCTTTATTGCCTGATAGTTTTTTTCTATCATTATCTGTATTGCAACAATTATCTGATAAATGTTACTATTCATAACAATTCCTACTAAGCTAGGTGGTTTTGTATTAATTAGTGTAATTTCCGTTATTATTCAACTTTAAGGAGGATATCTAATGGCTAAGCAAATTCATTTTGGTGCAATAGTTCACGGTGTCGGAGGTAATATTTCGGGGTGGCGTCATCCTGATGTTAAAAAAAATCAAAGTGTAAGCCTTGAGTTTTATACACAACAAACGCAAAAAGCTGAAGAGGGAAAATTCGATTTAGTATTTATTGCGGATGGTTTATTCATAAATGAAAAATCAATTCCTCATTTTCTGAATCGTTTTGAACCAATTACTATATTATCTGCACTTGCAGCACGAACAAAGAACATTGGACTTGTGGGAACAATCTCAACCTCGTACAGTGAACCATTCAATGTTGCTCGCCAGTTAGGTTCTCTCGATTTAATTAGTGATGGTCGTGCTGGATGGAATGTTGTCACAACACCATTAGAGAGCACAGCACTTAATTTTAATAAAACAATCGAAGAGCATCCTAGCCATCCCACTCGTTATGAAATTGCGAAAGAGTATTTAGAAGTAGTAAAAGGTTTATGGGATTCTTGGGAAGATGATGCATTTACCTATGATGTTGAAAAGGATCAATTCTTTGATCCTTCAAAATTACACGTTCTTAATCATAAAGGTAAATACTTCTCTGTTCGAGGCCCTTTAAATGTTGCTCGTTCAAGACAGGGTCAACCAGTTATTTTCCAAGCAGGTTCATCCGATGCCGGTATTCAGTTAGCAGCTAAAACGGCTGATGCTGTATTCTCAGGTCCAAATTCATTAGAAGATGCTCAAAATTATTATAAGAAGATTAAAGCGGCTACCCACAAAGAAGGTCGGAATCCCGATCAGCTTCTAAGCTTCCCTGGTATCTCACCGATTATCGGTGATACAGAAGAAGAAGCTGAACGTAAATATTGGGAAATCGCAAATTTAGTTTCAATAGATAAAGCACTTGCTTATTTAGGTCGTTACTTTGATCACCATGATTTCACCCAATATGATGTAGATGCACCTTTTCCAGAGCTTGGTGATATCGGAGCAAATAGCTTTAGAAGTACAACTGATAACATTAAAAAATACGCGAAAGAAGAAAATTTAACACTACGTGAAGTGGCATTAAGGGAGGCAACACCTCGTTCACCCTTTATCGGTACACCTGAAAAGATTGCAAATGAAATAATTCGTTGGGTAGATGCTGAAGGAGCAGATGGATTTATTATTGCAACAACAGTCCCAAATACTCTTGATGACTTTGTTGATAAAGTTGTACCGATACTCCAGACAAAAGGACGTTATCGCGAGGATTATCCTGCAGATACTTTACGTGGCAACTTAGGAATCCCATTTGTAGAAAATCGTTATACAAAAGAGAAACAAACCGTTTAATTTCGGATTCAAAACCTAGTATTTTTATTGGCGTACAAGAATAACACTTAAAATAAAATTGGAAGGAAGTAAACCGATTGAACTATCAAATTTCCTTATTAGATCAAAGCCCTCTTATTAACGAAGAGTCTTATGAATCTGCATTAAAACATACTGTTGAACTTGCACAAGAAGCAGAAAAACTCGGCTACCACCGTTTTCTAGTTTCAGAGCATCATAACACTTTGGATGTGGCGGGCTCTTCACCGGAAGTACTTGTTTCCTATCTACTTGCGAAAACAAAGAGAATTCGAGTTGGTTCCGGTGGTGTTATGCTTCAGCACTACAGTCCTTATAAAGTAGCTGAAAACTTTCACGTACTTGCTAGTTTAGCGGGCGATCGAGTGGACTTAGGAATCGGGAAGGCTCCAGGTGGTCTACCCCTTTCTACTAAGGCCTTACAATACAAAAAAACTACAACTGAAAATGATTTTTATGAACGACTTGCCCTAGTAAATCAATTTATAAACAATACTATCCCTAAGGATCATGAATTCGCTGAACTAAAGGCAACTCCACTTCCAAAAGCCAAACCTGAGATCATATTACTTGGGGCAAGTGAAGATAGTGCAACTGAAGCGGCCCAACTTGGTATTTCTTTTGCCTATGCTCAATTTTTCAATAGTAATGATACTGAATTCGTAGATGCTGTAAAGGCTTACCGTAAACACTCACCTAAAGGTCGTTTTATTCTAGGGATCAATGTCATTGCATCGACAGATGAACAAAAAGCTAAAAACTTCGCCGAAGGACAAACACTATTTAAAGTGAAGTTGGCAAGTGGGAAAAGACTGACATTAATCACCGAGGAACAAGCGGAAAAATTAGGGAGAGAATCAGGAGAAAGCTACACGATTGAAAGGCATGAACCAAATGTAATAAGCGGTACTCCCTCTCAAATTAAAGAGAAGCTTGATGAACTTTATACAACATTTGGGGTAGATGAGTTCATTTATCATACACCAATATTAGATGCAGAAGCTCGTAATGAGTCATTTAATCTAATAAGTCCCGTTAATCTTGAAAAGCTAGAAATTTCATTAAAATTTTAGGAGGAAAATAATATGGAAAATCTTAAAATAGTCCTTTGGGCAAAACAAGGATGTTCTTATTGTGGTGAAGTAAAAAGCTATTTAGAGGCAGAAGGAATTGATTATCAAACAATCGATGTTACAGAACATGATGAGTTCCGCGATATCTTAGATGTAAAATACGGCATCCGTTACGTACCAGTTGTTGAAATAGGACAAGGCAATACATTTACCGCTGTAACAGAGTTAGGTATTCAACATTTACAAAATGCCCTTGAAAAATTTAAGAATAAAGGGGTACAAACTCAATGAAAAAATTAACTTTTGCTATTACATTGATTGCCGCTCTCCTTTTATCTGCTTGTGGTAGCTCAAGTGAACCAGCAGCAACATCTGCCTCTACAGGAAATGCGGAGAAAGTGGTCATTGGAACAGGATCACAATTCATAAATATCTGTTTCTATGATGAAAATGGTAATTTAACAGGTTACGATATTGAATTACTTAAAGAAATCGACAAGCGTCTAGAAGGATATGAATTTGAATTTCAAACGATGGACTTTAGCAACCTATTATTAAGCTTAGAAACAAAGAAAATTGATCTTTTAGCACATAATATGGCGAAAAACGAAGAACGGGAAGAGAAATTTTTATTCAATAAACAGCCATATAATGCGATGCCTTTACATGTTGTCGTTCATGAAGGAAATGAAGCTATTCAATCCATCGATGATATTAATGGGAAAACGGTTGGCGTGGCTCCAACGAGCAATGCTTCTATTTTCGTTGAGCAATATGTAAAAGAACATGGCTTCAATACAGAAATATCTTATATTACGCAAACGACAGACATGAATAACCAATTAAAAACAGGGAGAATTGATGCTATTTTCAGTTTCCCTTTCGCAGTGGATATTAACAATAATACTTCAGATGCAGAGCAAAAAATCGTCGGTGATCCTCTTCTATTTACAGATATTTTCTTCATGTTCAATAAAGAAGATTCTAAATTAGCTGATGCTGTTGATGGGGCATTAAAGGAATTAATTGAGGATGGTACTGTTAAAGAGCTAAGTACAAAATGGTTGGGTGCTGACTATTCCGTCGAACTATAAATGAACATTCACTTAGTCTAACGTAGAAAGGGGCATCGTTATGGGGAGTTTCTTTGAACCATCTTTAATCTTTGAATCGATTCCAAAGCTATTATCCTATTTGCATATAACTCTTGAGATTTTGGTTTTATCTGTTGGAATCGGTCTACTGCTTGGCATCCTAGTAGCGATGCCAAAGCTATATCATATTCCCATTTTAAAAGAAATCGTAACGGTTTATATTTCATTTATCCGTGGTACTCCAATTTTAATTCAATTGTTTTTAGTGTTTTATGGTTTGCCTGTTGTTGTAGGTCTATTTGGTTTTGATATTACACGGATGGACCCATTTTATTTCGTAATTATTACGTATACGCTTAGTAATACTGCTAATTTTGCCGAGCTTTTCCGTGGGGCCATTACTTCTGTAGATTATGGTCAAACGGAGGCTGCTTATTCGGTTGGGCTGTCCCCATGGCAGAACTTTTATCGAATTGTTTTTCCGCAGGCATTCCGTGTGGCATTCCCAAATATCGCAAATGCTTCAATCAGTTCATTAAAGGACACTTCCCTCGCCTTCTCAATCGGTGTCATGGATATGATGGGGCGTGGGGAAACATTAATCACGGCAACTAATCATGCAATTGAAATTTATATTTCCTTAAGCATTATTTATTATGTAATCGTACTAATATTCGAACGTGGCTTTAGATGGATAGAACGTTATTTAAATCGTTACTTAGTAAAGGACGAATATTCGATGTAATGGAGGCGTTATGATGCAACTAGATATTCCATTTATTTGGACAGCTTTTACAGAAATTATAAAAGCTTTACCACTAACATTAGTTATTGCCTTTACACCCATTTTAATCGGTCTATTGATTGGCATTGTCGTTGCGTTTCTACGTATGAATCCTGTTAAAATTTTGACACCTATTGTGAATTTTTATGTGTCATTTTATCGGGGAACACCTGTTATTCTTCATATTATGATTATCTATTTTGGTTTACCGATTTTATTCGAATCCAGTTTTGGAATTTCATTAAACTTTGTTCCTATTGCTGTGTTCGTTATTATTGCTCTTGCGTTAAATGCAGGGGCTTATCTAACTGAAATTATTCGTTCGGGAATCTTGAGTGTTTCAAAGGGTCAGATTGATGCTGCATATTCTGTCGGTATGACCACTCTTGACGCCCTAAGACGTATTGTATTGCCACAAGCATTTGCTGCTACTCTACCAAACTTAACGAATATTTTCATAGCTTTCTTACACGCTACATCCATTGCCTTCCTTGTTTCAGTAAAGGAACTGACTGGCACGGCTAATATTGTGGCTTCGAGCAATTTGAAATTTTTAGAATCATTCATTGCAGCAGGGATTATTTACTGGGGCATTACAGTAATCATTGAATTTATCGCTCACAGAATAGAACGGAAAATCACCGCCTACAGTAATACTGGCGTTGCAAGAGGTTAAGAGGAAATTATAATTTGATCAGTTTGAGCATATGTACAACCGGCCTTGTTAGAAATGAAGAGTGTTTTAGATTAAAGTAGGAAGGGTGATGTAATTGAAGGGGATTATTATTAATGGTGGTTATAGTGTAACTTCCCGACTGACAGGCGTTCAACTTGAAATAGAGAAACTTCTTAATGAAAATAAAGTATCTTATGAAAAAATTATTGTGCATCAATTACCTGCACAAGATTTAATTACTGCAAACTTCACAAGTCATATCATTATTGAAAATATAAAACGAGTAGAGAAAGCAGATATTATTATTTTATTAACTCCTGTATTCAAAGGGGCTTATTCTGGAATTCTAAAAACATTTTTAGACTTACTACCTCAAAAAGCGCTCGAAAACAAAACTGTTATTCCAGTAGCCATCGGCGGATCAATTGCACATTTATTATCCCTTGAATATGCATTAAAACCAGTTGTTTCAATATTAGGTGCAACTCACATTACAAATCCTGTATATATTGTTGATAAACAAGTAACAAAGGCTGATGATGTATTCATTGTTGAAAATGAAGTTATCAAACGTTTAGAATCCGTTCTAAAGCAAGCATCTGTTTTAGAGGTTATTAAAGCGTAATTAATATAAACTTTCCTAGAAGTGAAGAATTCAATCTTTATTAAAGAAAATTGAAAGAGTGCCCTGAATTTTGGGCACTCTTTATTATTATTATTATCGATTTAGTAGGCTGCCTACGTATCTTAGAAGCTCATTTGCACTTGTTGTATTGTAACCATATTCATCAACAAGTGTAGCAATCACTTCATTAATTTTCTTCAATTGCGATTCATCCGGAGTAGTAGATGACGTTGTAATTTTCACAATATCCTTTAAGTCTGCAAATAGCTTCTTCTGAATCGCTTCTCTCAATCTTTCATGAGAATTGTAATCAAAACGTTGTCCCTTTCTTGCATAGGCTGAAAGACGGATTAATATTTCTTCACGGAAGGCTTTTTTCGCATTTTCAGAAATACCAATTTGCTCCTCAATAGACCGCATTAACTTTTCATCTGGATTCATTTCTTCACCAGTTAATGGGTCACGAAGCTTATTTTTATTACAGAAGGCTTCTACATTGTCTAAGTAATTGTTCAGTAAGTGTTTAGCCGACTCTTCATAAGAGTAAACAAATGCTTTTTGTACTTCGTTTTTCGCAATTTCATCATATTCTCTTCTTGCAACTGCAATATAGTTCATATATTTTTCTCGATCTTCTTGTGTAATAGAAGGATGTTGATCGAGACCGTCTTTTAAGGCACGTAATACATCCAAAGCATTGATGGATGGTATTTCCTTACGGATAATAGCTGATGATATTCGATTTATAATATAACGAGGATCAATGCCTTGCATACCTTCATTCGGGAACTCTTTCTTTAGCTCTTCAACATCCACAGAATTAAAGCCTTCAACATTTTCCCCATCGTATAAACGCATTTTCTTCAGTAGGTCAATCCCCTGTTTCTTCGGAACTTCTAGTCTAGTTAATATTGAGAAGATTGCTGCAGCTCGTAATGCATGGGGTGCAATATGAACATGTGCAATATCACTTTCACGAATCATTTTCTCGTAAATTCTTTCTTCTTCACTTACTTTTAAATTGTAAGGTATCGGGATTACAATAATACGAGAATGAAGTGCCTCGTTCTTTTTATTCGATATAAATGAACGATATTCTGTTTCATTCGTGTGAGCAACAATAAGTTCATCAGCTGATATTAGGGCAAAGCGACCCGCCTTAAAGTTCCCTTCTTGCGTTAATGATAATAGATGCCATAAAAATTTCTCGTCCAATTTCAGCATTTCTTGGAACTCCATCATACCTCGATTCGCTTTGTTTAATTCCCCGTCGAATCGATATGCACGTGGATCTGACTCTGAACCATACTCTGCAATTGTTGAAAAATCAATGCTTCCTGTTAAGTCTGCAATATCCTGTGATTTTGGATCAGATGGAGTAAATGTACCAATACCAACACGCTTATCCTCCGAGAAGAATATTCTTTCAATCATGACATCCTCAATGCGACCACCATATTCTTGCTCTAAACGCATTGTATTTAGTGGGGATAAACTTCCCTCAATACGAATGCCATATTCCTTATAGAAATCCTCTCGCAGATGATGCGGTATGAGATGTAGTGGATCCTCATGCATTGGGCATCCTTTAATCGCATAAACCGCGCCTTCTTCTGACCTTGAAAACTGTTCAAGCCCTCTTTTTAGCATTGTTACAATTGTTGATTTACCACCACTCACTGGACCCATTAATAGTAAAATACGTTTACGTACATCTAACCTTCTTGCTGCCGGATGGAAATACTCCTCTACTAAGCGTTCTAGTGCAGATTCTAAACCGAACATTTCCTTGTTGAAAAACTTGTAGTTCTTTTGTCCATTTTTTTCTTCTACTCCCGCACTTTTAATCATATTGTATACGCGAGAGTGAGCAGTTTGCGCAATTTCTGGTTTTTCCTTAACTAACTCTAAATATTCTGCAAAGGTCCCTTCCCATTTCAGCCTATTTTCTTCTTCACGGAAATTCCGTACCTTATTTAAGATATCGATAATCTTCCCTCCATTCTTCATGGCATGGTCTATAAACATACTATGAAGTTCGTCTGATTATGATACCAATTCATTTTCTAATTACTTGTTGGTAATTTTTCTTTTATGTCTATATATAGCGCTTTATGGATTATTTTTTAATATCTTTTTTACCTTCAATCTACATTTATCGATTTTTAAAAAAAATTTTTGCAACCATAACCATATATGTCGAATATACTGTCTTCGTTCGACATATACATTTGATGACGCAATTAAGAAGGGAGGATTATATGTTTACGCAATTTAAGTACTGGAGACCTTTTGTAAGCCCCTTTGACCCTTGTAGACCAATACTAGTTAAAAGTTATTCAACGCCCCCTCAGCTTTACATTCAATTCCAGCCACCTGGTATGGAACAGTTTCCACCTGCACAAGCACTTATGCACGGTACATTATGGCCTCAATTATATAGCCCGTATCCTGATCCGAAAAAAGGGGTGGAAAAACCGTGACGAAACAAATGCCTAAAGAGTACTATCAATTACTGGAAGAGCTTCAAGCAATTGATTTTGTCCTTGTCGAATTAAACCTCTATTTAAATACTCACCCACATGATTTAGAGGCAATAAAACAATTTAATGAAACAGCCCAGCAAAGCATGAGACTTAAAGTGGAATTCGAGAAGAAGTTTGGTCCGCTTATGAATTTTGGCAAGAGCTTTTCCAGCTATCCTTGGAATGTAGATGATACACCATGGCCTTGGCAAGTTTAACGAAAAAGTGAGGGGAGTATATAAGTAATGTTTTATTACGAAAAAAAACTTCAATATCCAGTAAGAGTAAGCACATGTAACCCTATGCTTGCTAAGTTTTTAATTGAACAATACGGTGGGGCTGACGGTGAATTAGCAGCTGCTCTTCGTTATATGAATCAGCGCTATACGATTCCGGATAAAGTTATTGGTCTATTAAATGATATTGCTATGGAAGAATTTTCGCACTTAGAAATGATTGCTACTATGGTTTATAAGCTGACAAAAGACGCAACGCCAGAGCAGTTAAAAGCAGCTGGTATTGGTGATCATTATGTTAACCATGACCGAGCGTTATTTTATCATAATGCAGCTGGTGTTCCATGGACTGCAGCTTATATTCAAGCAAAGGGCGACCCGATAGCAGACCTTTATGAGGACATTGCAGCAGAAGAGAAAGCCCGCGCTACTTATCAATGGATCATTGACATTTCTGACGATCCAGATGTGAATGACGCATTGAAATTCTTACGTGAACGTGAAGTTGTACATTCCCTTCGTTTTAGAGAGGCTGTTGAAATTTTAAAAGATGAACAAGGTAAAAAGAAATTTTTCTAAAAATACGTAAAGGGTGGGACAAAAGACAATCTCCATTGATGAAGATTAAAAAATTAATGTAATTGAAAAATATGTTGATTGTAACGTAGGCGGCGAGTGCATCTGCCGCTTCGTTCCGATGCAAGGCAAAGCCTTCCTGAGGGAACAGCACGAGCGGAATATCCATTTTTACGCTAATTTCAGCGAAAAAGTTAGGCTAGCGCGTGCCCTGAATGTGCGTCCACAGAAGTGGAATCAACACTTTTAGAATAGCAAAAAACTACAACTCGAATTAGTTTTCTACTTATGTCTCACCTTCTTTCTTATTAATACTATTAAAAAAGCACATTACCATATGTGCTTTTTTTGTTTGAAAATAGTATTGATTATTGAAATTTTAAGATATAAGATTAATTGACTGATATTTCTGACACAGGAAAGTTAGGTGTTACCATTGAATTCAAAAGCGATTATTCTAGCATTAATTACTGTCTTAATTTGGGGCTCAACTTTTGCCGCTATTAGCGTTAGCCTTCAAGGAGGCTATTCAGCAGGACATTTAATCTTAGTTCGATTTATGATAGCATCCATTATATTTTTAATTATTGCATTCTTACCTAGTATTAAGTTCCGTTTACCTGCAAAAACAGATTTATTAAGAATCACCTTTGTTTCACTTGTAGGTATAAGTGGTTATCATCTATGTGTTACTTTTGGTCAAGAAACAGTAAGTGCTGGTACCGCAGGGCTAATTATTGGAACTAGCCCTATTTTCACAACACTATTTGCCATTTGGATTTTAAAGGAACGGCTTGGAACAATTGGCTGGATAGGACTCGGCTTTGGTTTTATTGGGATTATACTTATTTCTATTGGCTCTGGAGATGGTTTAGGTTTTTCACCTGGAATTGTATTAATCTTAATGGCTGCCATTGCGACATCCCTTTTCTTTGTTTACCAAAAACCGTTGTTTGAAAAATACTCCGCTATTGAGTTAACAGCTTACTTTACATGGATTGGTACAATTCCCTTTTTATATTTTGTACCAGGACTGTTCAATGATATCCAAACAGCTTCATTAGAAGCAAACCTTACTGCAATTTTTATCGGTATTTTCCCAACTTCAATTGCCTATTTAACATGGTCAGTCGCATTATCCCTAGCAAGTGCGAGCTCGATTTCAAGCATACTTTACATAGAACCTGTAATTGCTATCATCGTTGCTTGGGTCTGGATTAATGATTTACCATCTATACTTTCGATACTTGGGGGAGTCATTACAATTGCAGGTGTATTAATCGTTAACTATTTTGGGAAAAAACAAAGGCTATTACAAAATCCACAAGTAGAACCAAGCACAAAATAAAGAGTATTTTTCCAAGGGGTATCCCTTGGAAAATACTCTTTTGTTATTTTTCTCTATTCACAATATAGTTTAAAAAATGCTTTAAAAAGGCTGTGTTGCGAGGAATATTTTCTAAAGATTCCATCGCTATGCAATAGTGATCCCACATTTCCTTTTTCGCTCCATCCACACCTAGTATGGATACAAATGTAGAATTATTGTTTTCTACATCCTTTCCAATCTTCTTACCTAGTAATGTTGTATCCCCTATGACGTCTAATAAGTCATCTTTAATTTGAAATGCAATACCAGCGTGACGTGCAAATTTTTTAATTGAATCTTTTTCTTCTTCACTTGCATTAGCTAAAATTGCAGGCATAACTAAGCAAGCTTCAAATCCTAAACCTGTTTTATAAAAACTAATCGTATTTAATTCCTCTAAGGATAATGACTTACCCTTCGATTGTAAGTCCATCGCCTGCCCCTGACACATTTCTGCAGTCATTCGTGCTGCATATTGAATCAATTGTAAAACCGATTTAGCATCAAATTGGTCCATTGAAGCCTGCTCTTCAAAAGCCTTCTGTGTTAAGAAAAGACCAGCTAGTTCTGCAATAGACGTATTATAGATTTCATGTACCGTTGGATTTCCGCGACGAGTTGAGGCGTTATCCTGTGTAGGAAGGTCATCAAAGATTAGGGAAGCGGTATGCATATACTCCAATGATTTTAAAAGTGGCAATATTCCCGTTTCATTTAAATTATAAACATTGACCCCCATAAACCAAGTCATGATTGGCCGTAATCTTTTCCCACCAACCTTTAAGCTATAATTTGCAGCCTCTATTACAGGTTCGCTATCTAAAGGATTGTTATAGTCGATTTTTAAATTTTCATTAATTATTGTTCGAACATTTTCAATCGTATTTATAAATTGTTGTTGCTCTTCCTTATCCTTTCTAAATACATCTAACATTCGATCTCGAAGAAGTTTATCGTAAAAATCAACATCATCAGCTTTATTTACCATTTTATCGATCAGCTGATAAAGTAGTCTATTTCTTAGTTTAAAAGTATCCATTACATGATGATAGGTTTCATTTCCAACTTTTTCTTTGAATCTCTTTAGTCCATTAATCGCCCGGTCTAGTATCACTTCTCGTGTTTTTGAATCTGAGTGATATACATTATGAATTAAATTCTCTATGACTACCCAATACAATTCGAAGGGGTTTATTAAATCCTTACGAGTCTTATAATATTTCAAATAATAAGTATAGGGAGTTACAGCCCCGTCCTTCTGATCTTGAAACAAATCGGAAAAATCATCTGCTAGTTGATTATAAATCCCATAAAGGAACGTTCGTTGATCAAATCCTTCATCTTCTTCAACGTTTACAATGGTTCTCGCTATCAATCTAGATGAAGCAGATTTTAATATAATTGGGATAAATAGTTCCTCATTTGTATAATTTGGATTTGATAAATTTTTCTCTCGATCGATTTCCTGGGATTGAAAAAATACATAAGCCTGCTCAAAGAATTTTGACGGCTCCTGTTGATATTGCTTTATGCACATAAAAGCTTCTTTTAATTCTGAGTGAATATATTGCATGAGGCGCTGATTTGTGCCTTCCCACACTCCAAAATCAGGAACTTCACCAGTCATAAGAGTTCTTTCTATTAATTTTGAATATCGCTTCTTCTCGTCTGAACTTAATACGTTTGAATCTAATAAATCATCGATGAAAGGATAGGTTAACCCATAGGAATACCCTAAACGTATAGCATCTTCTATTCTCTTAATACGTTCTACTTCTGATAAAGAATCTTGCGTTTCCTCATTGACATGCATTAAGACACCTGCGATTATTTTCACCAGTTTTCTTTTCGCATTTAGTCCATCCATTTTTTCTGGCAAATTCTTTTCCACTTCATGGAGCTTTTCAAACAACCAAATCATTATTGTTTCTATTTTCTCCTCTTGTGCTTTTCGGTACATACCTGAAAGATTAAATAGATCCGTTAATCCATTTTGCTTTGTTTCTGGATTTTTTATTTGCTCAATAAGGTCTTCGACGATATGATGAATACGTTTTTGTGATTGTAAATTATCTAATGTTTTTCCTAGATCACGTAAAAATATATAGGATACGCTACGCTCTAAATAACTCTTTAATTTCCCATTATAGTCTAGCCATTTCAAATATTGCTGGTAATCGGAGCTATTCGGTTTTTTTTGATTTTTATTTATAAAAGAAAGTACTGAAGTATGTACGTGATACTTTTTCCATATTCGAATGTCTTCTGTTAAAGATTGGATATAAGATTGATGCTGAATTTGATGTTGTAGTAAGGAGAAGTATTGGGAAGCCTTTTGTTCTGCCTCTGTATAACACCTGTTCACGTCTATTACAGTTAAATCACTCATTCAATAATCACCTTTACACTTTATTCTTTCGTCAAACGACAAAGAAGATGTTGCTCTATTAATATATTATCATTAACTGTTTGTTAAAACGAATGACAAGAACGGCTTAACCAGCATTGCCGGTTAAGCCTCATAATCTTTTACTGACGTTGAATATTTATATCCCCATTATCCGTCTCAAGTTTTATTCGATTTTCTCCGCTTCCTACCACCGTATCAAAAAATTCAGAGCCAAATACCGAAATATGGCCATTATCTGTTTTTAATTCAAAGGAAACATTTTCTGGTTCATCTTTGGTATAGATTGTAATTTTTCCATTATCCGCTTCTAAATCCATCGGGCTATTTAATGTATCTTTAACAACCGTAATACTTCCATTGTCTGTTTTCCCGATAATCTTACCTACTACATTTTCCAGTTCTACTTTGCCATTATCTGTTTCAGTATATATATACGTACTATCTAGTCCATTCACAACAATTTTCCCATTATTTGTTTTAATGTTTACTTCTTCTGCCTTGAAGTTTGTTACATTAACCTCACCATTTTTTGTTTCTATTTTAATCTTTTGATAAATTTCTTTCGGAAGATACACATTTAATTCTGGAGTTGACCAGTTAAAGTCAAAAGAAAACCAATTATGCCACCATTTCTTTTTTACTTCAATATCCAAAGTATTCCCTTCCGTCTCAACCTTAAGATGTTCATTACTATTATTAAGCTGAACATATGCTCTATCATTTGCTTCCATAAAATTAATGGTCGTATTATCTGTATCAATCTCTATATTTTGAAAGGATTTCCCCGAAATATTGACTTCCTTATTTCCATTGTTGGAAAAAAATCCGAAAATGACATTAGCCAAGCTTAATAAAATAAGTACAGCTAGCAATATAATGATATATCGTTTTTTCAAGTATTTTTCGCTCCTTCTTTGTATTAATCCTTAATACCATCATAAAGTGACTTTGTAAAATAAACTATAGCCCTTAAATGTATTTTTCACTACGTCTCAGGTCGTATCTACTTCAAGTATGTCTGTTTAATGAAGTATATGGATAAGAAGGCGAAAATAAAAAAATCGCTTTGTTTTTCAGCGATTTTTTTGTTTGCAAATAATCAATATGAAACGAATTTATTCTTTTAGCTATGCGATTTGCATCCCCTTTTCATTCGCCTCTTCAACGACACTAATCATATGATATAGGAATTTCGCTATAGGAACATCCACATTATATTTTTCACCTAATTCGATTAATGTGCCTAGGAACATATCCTTTTCTGTTTTTCTTCCAGCTTCCACATCTTGAAGCATCGAACACTTTCCATTAGGGTTATAATTTTTTGAAACTGTTAATATCTCTTCACAGTCTTCGTCTGTCAAGCAAACGCCAACTGCAATTGATACTTTTTGCACTTCATTTATAATACTTTTTCTGACAAGCTTCATCGAATCTAAATCTTGGAAAAAACCATTTTTTGCACGCATGACAGCTGCTATTGGATTAATGCTCGTATTAATTAAGTACTTCTTCCAAATAGCATATTCAATATTTTCCGGGATAGAGTATGGGAGTTTTGCCTCTTCAAACAATTTGGCAATTGCTTTCACTCTTTCTGATATTATATTTTCTTTTTCCCCAAACATAAATTCACCACTATCCAGGGAAACCTTTACTACATTTTCCTTCATCACTGCATTTATTGATGTCAAAGAATAAATTATTTTATCTTCACCGTAGTGCTTTGCAATTATTCCTTCACTGCTAATTCCATTTAATAAAGATATGATCATTGTATTAGGACCTACTTGATTTTCAATATCCAGCATCGCTTGTTCAAGGTGGCCATATTTTACCGCTAAAATGACTAGGTCAGCTTCTTCCCCCTTTTCTTCGGGTAAAACAATTGGAAACTTATACGTCTCATCATTAATGACTATTCCACTTTCTAATTTTGATTTTCGCTTTTCATCTGCAATAACGCGAAAACCATTGCCTAGCGCTTTAAGTAATCCAGGGGCTACTGAACAGCCAATTGCACCCATACCAATCATTGAAACCTTCTTTATTTCCATATCATTTTACCTCCTAATCATTTATTCAATCCTTCTTCCATTTTTGATTATACCAAAAAATGTATTGTAAGCATAGTTTACATTATTGCGTAATATTTATTAAATATTTATAAAAAATATCTCGTTTTTTCATGGATTAGTTTAAAAAATGATTTTTATGTTAATTTTTATTACATATCTATAGAGGTTTATGATAAAATCGTAAATTTTTTCCAACAAAAAACTACACTCGCATTATTCCAAGTGTAGTCCCTTATTTTACTTATTTGTTTAATTTTTCACATTATCCAGCACATCATCAATGGATTTCGCCACCGTATGTGCAATTGGTTTCCATTCCACTTTCTTAAACAAAGCGACTATTGCAATTGGTATATAAGTTACCATAAACAGAGGGAAAGTAAATGTATAAAGTATCTTTTTCCAATTTGAAGAGTGGATTCTCTTCCATTCCGTAATTGTTGTAATTAATCCTAGGATAAATAATATACCGAAGTACCAACAAAACGATTTTAGAATGGCGAATGTTGTCACAGAAATGATTTCCTTACCGTCTATAAAGCCAAAAATCCCCGCTAAATAGAACGAACTATTCACCGCGATACTGAAGCATGTAATAAGCATTGCTGGCATGACTGTCATCGTCATATCATAACAAGAAAAACGATTTCCTTTGTTAAATAAAACTCCACTAATTAGTTTTTTACCATAGTTACTAAAAACTTGGTAAAAGCCTTTTGCCCAACGCAAACGTTGATGCCATGACTGTTTAAAAGTAACTGGTTGCTCATCATAAAGAACTGCATCTCTGCAGTATCCGATTTTTTCACCTTTTATAATTTGAGATACCGAAAATTCTATATCCTCAGTTAAAAGATGATGAATCCAACCACCATTTTCTTTAAATATCTCTGCTTTCACTAAAAATCCTGTTCCAGATATAGCACAGCTATTTTTTAATGTCATTCGAGGTAAATTTAAATATTCTGCTTCATGTAAAAACCAAAGCCCGTATCCTGCAGAAATCCAGTTGTGATCAAAGTTTTTAGAATTTCTGTAGCTCGTAATTACTCGATAGCCTTCGTTAAAGGTTTTATTCATTTCGGCAATATAATTTTTATCTAATAAATTATCAGCATCTAATACAAGATAGCCATCGTATTGTTTATAAGCATACTCACTTTCTATAAACTTGATCATAAAATCAAGAGCATATCCTTTGCCTACTTGCTCTTTATTGAATCGTTCTCTTACAATTGCCCCTTCACGCTCAGCTATCACGGCTGTTTTGTCAGTACAGTTGTCTGCAACAACAAAAATGTCCACTAACTCTTTTGGGTAATTTTGTTTCTTAATACTTTTTATAAGTTGGCCAATAACTACTTCTTCATTTCGAGCCGCAATAAGAACTGCAAACCTATTTTTATGCTGATTATGACTCACCTGTCTTTGCTTTCTTTTTTCTTTAAAGGCAATGAACATGTAAATTATTTGATACAAGTACATAAAAGCAAATAAAATGAACATGAAGAGATTAAAATTTTCAATGAAAGATGAAATTTGAGAATTCAAGTGAATGCCTCCACAATTAAGTAATATAAGATTTGTTTTTATTGTCATTTATTTCCAAACAATACAGCAAGATTGCACATACTTTATATGACGATGTAGGAAAAAAAAAGTTCTAATATATTCCATTAAAATTTGAAAATTTTTTAAATCCTTTCGTTATTTGTTAATAATTATTTTTGATTTAAAATCAATCTAGTAATAAGTTATATCCTTTTCACCTAATAAAAATGCATTTTTTGTAAAAATTTGTTGAAAACGTACATTTTTAGATTAATTTAAAAGAGCTGCATCATAGTTAGCTTCTATGACACAGTTCTTTTTGTATTTTTAATTAGCTATTTGCTTCCCATTTTGCAATCTCTTCACGAACAATTGGTGCTACTTCTTTACCAAGTAATTCAATGGATCTCATTACATCTTCATGAGGCATTGAACCAACAGGGCAATGCAACATAAATCTTGTGATCCCCACATTTTTTCGAAGGAATATTATCTTTTCCGCTACGGTTTTTACATCTCCCACATATAGCGCCCCTTCTAAGCTACGTGCATGGTCAAATGTATCTCGGGTATATTGACCCCAGCCGCGCTCTCTACCTATAACATTCATCGCATATTGAGTAGAAGGGAAAAATTTATCTATTGCTGCTTCAGTTGTATCACCAACAAAACCATGTGAATGAGAGGCAACTGTTAATTTTGTTATATCATGGCCAGCTTGTTTCGCTGCTTTATAATACAGCTGGACAAGTGGTGCAAATTGTAAAGGACTACCTCCAATAATTGCAAGCACAAGTGGCAATCCAAGTACTCCCGCACGAGCAACAGATTGTGGGGTGCCACCACTCGCTATCCAAACAGGTAAAGGATTTTGAACAGGTCTTGGATATACACCTCTGTTATTTATCGATGCTCGATGCTTCCCTTCCCAAGTAATCACATCATTTTCTCTAAGTTTTAATAATAAATCTAATTTCTCATCAAATAATTCATCATAATCCTTTAAGTCGTAGCCAAATAGGGGGAATGACTCAATAAAGGAGCCACGGCCTGCCATAATCTCTGCACGTCCATTTGAAATTGCATCTACTGTTGAAAATTCTTGAAATACTCGTACTGGATCATCAGACGATAGCACAGTTACCGCACTTGTTAATCTTATATTTTTAGTGCGTGATGCTGCTGCTGAAAGAAGTACTGCTGGTGTAGAGCATGCATAATCTTTTCGGTGATGTTCCCCAACACCATATACATCCAACCCTACCTCATCCGCTAAAACAATTTCCTCCACTACTTCACGAATACGCTCTGCATGGGTTTTCACTTTTCCTGTATGTATATCTGGTGTAGTTTCTACGAAGGTTGTTAATCCTATTTCCATAATTTTATCCCCCTGTAAATTTCAGTTCCCCTTCATCATACATTACCAAATTTAAAACAATCAATTATGAAGATTTTATTAAAAATAAACCAATAAATTCAAAATTTACCCGGATATTACTTGAATTTTTTATAAGGAATCATTATATTTAGTTGAATCATTGCCAAACTAAATTATTAACGAAGATTTAAAGATAAAAATGTTTTAAATATCGGAGGTTGAAGTCGTTGAACCTATTTCAAGTTAGAAAAGGGCAATTTGTTTATTACAATAATGAGTTACATAAGGTGTATGCTGTAAAACCAATGTATAAACAATCTGTCCATCTAATACGCTTAAAAGATTTAACACAGCATTTATGTAGTGCAAAAGAGGTTGAAAAATATCAGCCTCAAGCTTTAGATAGTTTTATTTTTAACAAAAAAGCTTATACACTTAACAAGGCAAAGGCTGCCAAAGTTGGTGATATCATTTTAGTTACAAATCCAAATCCTGATTATTTGGATCATTATACTCTCAATGAAATTGAAGTTGTCGCTCGCGTAGAAGACGAAGGCGTAATCACGAACAATTCAAATGGTATTAAACATACCGAATATTTACTTATGGCGCCAGGTCGGGAAGAAAATAGCCATCCTATCGACTTTAGAGATGCTCATTTACCTACCGAAGACGAACTAAAGGATTCAAGTACAGGTGAACTAGATGAAAACTTAGAACCATCTATTGGAGATGTTTATAAAAAAATGGATAGTCAAATTGAATCGATGGTAATAGCCATCCATGGAAATACAGTGTTTCTTGGTGGAGGCTTCCAGTTGCCAAAAGATGAATTATTGGATAGTCAAAAATGGTTTTTTCTTTACAGTTTGCTTGATCAGGAATCTTAACGATGTAATTTATGATTCAGCGGTATAGCAATTAATAATTGGATTAATTTTAAGAATAGCGACATATGGCGATTACCCGAGAACATTACAATAATAAAAGCAAGAAGAACTCCGAAAATCAAGTAGATTTTCAGAGTTCTTTTTTATTTCTTTTGGATAGGAATCCATATTTCGCTTCTAAAGTTTGGATTCGTTGTATCTTTATCAGCATTCCACAAAATTTCAGGTCCCTTTGCAATTTCGTAATTTGATAATGGAAACCATTCAGAATAAATTCTTCCCCAAATGTTTTGTAATGTCTCAGGGAATGGACCTATAGACTCAAAAACTGCCCATGTTAACGGGGCAACGGCAAGCTCCTCAAAATGATCAGGACATTCATTAGTAGTTGCTGCTCCAATATAGTGGTCTAGTTCACCTTTTTCTTCCATACGCCCGTCATCGAAATTAACAGATGCACTAATAATCCCAACAGGGTCTGTGTTCGATAATGCTTTTATTTGAGATATTAAATCGATATTTAAACTTTTCCACATTGCATCAATTTCAGAATTGACCCCGTTAAACACTATGGGAACTCGTTTTTTTATTCCAACGATTTTAAATGCTGACTTCTCTATAATTCGATAATTCATCTCTATTCCTCCTTTAATTGATAGATAGAAGGTCATCTTTGGATAGGCTTTTAAATGGGTGCCATTGGTTCTTACTTCTCTGGGCGTTGTTCCGTGCAAGTTTTGAAATGCTCGTGTAAATGAATCTGGTGATGCATAACCGTATTTTAGTGCGATATCTATTATTTTTTCATTGCTATTTGCAATATCAAATGCAGCTAATGTTAATTTTCTCCTACGAATATATTCAGATAATGAAACACCTGATAGGAAGGAAAACATTCTCTGAAAATGATACTCTGAGCAAAGTGCAATTTGGGCAACTTTTTTAAAATCAATCTCACCCGTTAAATGCTGTTCAATGTAATTTATTGCATCATTCAATGATTTTAGCGAATCCATTTTGATCACCTCTTAAAAACAATTTATCAGAAATATAAATACTCCTCCCTACATTTTATGTACAGTTATGTAGGGTTTGGGGTTTCCTAATGGAGGATTGGGAGATTGTCGTCTTTTTAATACAAAAAATCCGCAAATTATCAATTTACGGATTAAAACAAAAATCATTTTTACGGATTTACTTTTCTTATTTCTTTCATCAAATATTCAACAAACTCTTCGTCGCGTACTAACCATGCTTCATAGATTCTTTTTAAATAGGTTTGTGCGTCCAAGAATTTCTCAAAGGTTTCTTTTAGCGCCTTCTTATTTTTTTCAATAATCCAATACTCTTTATTTGGAATAATGAAGAAGATATCTTCATCTCGATTTTTAAACATTGTTCCAAAGGCAGATTCTTTTAAATTATAGCGATTTCGTTTTGCATCTTCTTGAATCGGATCAAGGAGGAAAGTATCTAAAACATATAATTTGTAAGCCTGTTCAATCAAATTACATCCTGAGGCTTTTTGATGTCCTCCACCACCAAATCTTCCTGCGATTTCAGAAACATCTACATGATCATGAATAGTACGGAATGATATTTTTTTGCCACCCATATTTAAAATTGTAATATAGTCGAGATGGGGATGTTCCTTTCCCAATTCATTTCCTAGTTCAGAGTGATAGGATTCCGCATAAACAATTCCTGCAAAATGTTCGCCAATCTTAGCTTGAACGATTTCTCTCCTTTTTCGACGGATATAACGCTCGATCTTATCCTCTTCCATATTCAATAGTTTCTTTTCAAACTCATCGAAGTCGAAATGCTCACTTGTTTGTAAACGCTCTAACATCGTTTCTTCAAACTCATCAATAGATACTAAAAAGAAAAGGGAATTTAGAGAATGTGCCTTGTGGTTTTCATTTTTTTCCCATTCCCACGTATCATACTGTCTAACAAGTTCAACAAATTCAGTAATGGCACGTTTTTCTTCTAACAATTTATTAGATATTAAATAGTTATAAAATAATGATGTAGCACTCGTTAAACGACCTAGCTCATCTTCTACTAATACAAATCCCCATCTATAATTATTTAAATGCAGTGCCGTTTTATGATGATCAATCAGTTGGATGTTTTGGTATTGTTCATAAAACTTCTCAAGTTTTTGTTCATTGGACTCACTTGGAGAAAGATCTGTTATAAAAAGAAAGGTTTCAGGACTATCATTTTCTAAAAAAAACTCAATTTCACGATTTAGTGAAGATACAGAATTATATCGAACTTTTACATCTTGACCAAAAGCAAGCTTAGCTAATATTCCACATCCAACTCCATCTAAATCATTATGCGATAACAATTTATACATTTTTTCACCTCAGAAAAAGTATAGCACTTATTTTCTTCTTATATTTCGAAGTATTATTCTGCTGTGTGGAATACTAGGGATATCGTTTAGCTCAAAGGATAGATCCTGTGCTGGAACTTCAAAATCAAGTTTATTCGCTAGATAATCCAAGCTAACCTTCATAATTTCTAAAGTAACCTTTTCACCTGCGCAACGATGTCCCGAAAGGTAATCTCCTCCTCCTTGAGGAATTAAAGTGAATCGATCTTCTTTCCAATCAATGAAACGACCAGGTTTAAAAGCTTCTGGATCCTCCCAAATATCCCCATCATGATTTGTTCCATATAAATCAAGTAACGCTAACGTATCTTTTTTAATTTCATAATCTTTCCATGTAAAATCACGATTTACGCGTGCAGCTACAAACGGGAAAAATGGGTAATAACGGCGCACTTCATTTACAAACATTTCAAATCCCTTATCGTCTGCTTTTTTTAATTTCTTTTTTTCGTCGGGATGTTCGATGATTGCCAGTGCCAAAAAATTAATATATACAGAAATTGCTACAATCGGGCGGTAGATGTTAATGATTTCAACGGCCACTGTTTCGATGTCTAATAAATCCCCATTTGCATCCTTATACAATGCGAATTTATGAAGGGCTGTATCTTCGGGGGGGATGAGTTTTTTATCCCTTATTTTTTGAATTAATTCCTTCATCCATTTTTCAACTTGGTTTCGTGCGTTACGTCCCTTCCAGTGAGTTGGTCCAATACTTGCTGCCGACTCATACATTTCACTTAGTTCCTTAGCAAGCCATTTAAGTTCTTCTTCTTCGACTAAAACCCCCGCCCAAACGCATGCAATTTTGCATAACATTTCCTTCATTTCATCATACAAAATGACTTCATATTTCGTTTCCCATTCATCAATTGTTTTTTCCCAGAATTGCTTTGTAATTTCTTTTAATTGATCAATTCGTTCGTCTGACATTATCGACATTAGCATTTCTTTACGGTTTCTATGCTCATCCCCATCTAAAGTTTGTACTGCATTTTTTCCAAATAAACTTTGCACAACACGATTAGGAGCTGCATTTTCCCTTTTAAAGTAATCTGGTGTGTAAAATATTTCAGCGGCATCTCTGCCACTCATGCAAATTGCTTTCTTCCCAAGTATTCTCGTCTCAAATACTTCTGACTTTAGGCTTCTTCGTCTGTTTAATATAAACTTATATCCTTCTTCTAAAAGTCCAAGTGTGTGGTCGATTCCTTCATCTTTTGGCATTTCATTATTTACCGTCATAAAAACATCTCCTTACTTTCGTTATTACAGTTATTGTTTGTGAATTTTTTTAATTTACTCACCTATCCCATAATTCATAAATTCATCAAATTATGGCGATACTATAAAAAAATTCTTTTGAGGGATGACATCTATGACAAGACATACAGCTAAAACAGTAAAAATAAAAGAAGTAAAATTCACTCAATTGCTATTAATCAATGCATTATGTTTTACCATTGTCATTACATTATTAAATTCCCTATCCATTGAACCCAACCTATTAGATTTTCAATTCTACTTATTATTTCTTTTAGTATTGTCTTTCATTTATAAACCATTTGGTCTTTTTATAATAAAAGGCTTAAAACGCACATTCCTTTTTACAAAAAGATTGTTTGTGAAGAATAAAAAATATCTTTTTATTGAGGAAATCGATCAATTAGATGGGAAAGAATTCAAACATTTCTTAAAAGCAGTTTTTGAAAAAGAAGGATATCGCACTGAATTTACTCAATCTTCCTTAGATTATGGGGCGGACCTCATTTTAACAAAAGGAAGAAAAAAATATGTTGTACAAGCGAAAAGAAGAAATAGTACGGTTGGAATTAAGGCAATTCAAGAAATTGTTGCCTCCGTTAAACAATATAATGCAACAGGAGCTATTGTCGTAACTAATCATTATTTCACTTCATCAGCGAAACGATTGGCAAAATCAAATAATGTTCAACTTATCGATAGAGACACGCTTACAAACCTATTGAATGGTTCAAATAAAAAGTATCGATTGGCTACAGCTCTTTCTTTAATACTAAATAAATAAAGCAATTAACGAGTGCCAGAAAAACTATGTTACTGGCACTTTTTCTATTTTAATCTCCCTATTCCCTCTTCGTTGAATTAGTAATAACCCACTCCAAACTTTCAATTTTTTGATAAACTTATTATTAGTATTTTTAGAAATATCCAAAAATTTAAATTGAAAGGGGTTGGAGCATATGGAAATTAAAACTGTTTCAATTATCGGTCTAGGCGCCTTAGGAATTATGTATGCACAGCATTTATCGAAGAAACTACCAAAAGGGCAAGTAAGAATTATTGCTGATAAAGCTAGAATAAACAGGTATCAAATCGAAGGTATTTACTGCAATGGTGAACCTTGCGACTTTCATTATGTAACACCAGAAGATATCGTTGAACCTGCGGATTTACTTTTATTTACTGTGAAATTTGATGGGTTAGAAGAAGCCATAAAATCTGTTAAAAATCATGTCGGTGATAATACCATTTTCATGTCTGCCTTAAATGGAATTATTAGCGAAAAAATGATTGAAGATGCCTATGGAGAGGAGAATGTTTTATACTGTGTTGGACAAGGGATGGATGCTGTTAAAGTAGGCAATCAATTATCCTATGATCACATAGGGTTATTAGTATTTGGTGATAAACAACCCGGAACCCTTTCAAAAAATACGGAAGCAGTGGATACATTTTTTAACAAAACAGGGCTTCCTCATGAAATTGATACAAATATGAGACGTCGATTGTGGAGTAAATTTATGCTCAATGTAGGTGTCAATCAAACTGTCGCCATTTACAAAAGCAACTACGGAGAAGTTCAGCAAGAGGGTACAGCACGAGATACGATGATTGCTGCTATGAAAGAAGTCATTAAAATTGCTGCTAAAGAAGGTATTGAATTAACAGAAGCTGATATCGATTACTGGTTGAATATTCTTAATACCTTAAATCCAAAAGGAAAGCCTTCTATGGCGCAAGATGTCGATGCTAAACGTCTTAGTGAGGTAGAATTGTTCTCTGGAACAGTTCTACAATACGCGGCAAAACATAATATAGATGTCCCAATAAATAAAATGTTGTATGATAAAATTTCTCTTATCGAAAGTGAATATTCCTTATAATACTTGTCGATAACTTAATTAGAAATTAAAAGAGAAAACAGTAAATAAAAGAGGCTGATTCAAATCAGCTTGAATCAACCTCCTTAATTTATTATTCGCTAGGTGTTCTTCCTTTTAATTGCGCTTCAGCCATTTGCACAAGACGTTTGGTAATCTCTCCACCTACTGAGCCGTTAGCTCGTGAAGAATTATCCGCTGATAGTTGAACACCAAACTCTTGTGCAATCTCATATTTCATTTGATCCACTGCAGCCTGCGCCCCAGGGAAAACTAACTTATTTGAATTTCCATTATTGTTAGAAGCCATCTTTCTCACCTCCTTGTGTCATTTAGAATGTACAAGCAGGTGTTTTTAATACATTTTATATTTAGTAACTATTGATAATATTAACCAAGTATTTTTCAAATTAAATTACATAAAAAAATTGAAAGCTCCTAAAAATCGATATTTAGGAGCTTTATATCTTTTTATTTAGTTAATTCTTTAGAAAATAACTCTCCTAAGCGTTTAATCCCTTCTTCAATTTGTTCTGGTGTACTAGAAGAGAAGTTAAGTCGTAAATGTCTAATGCCATCCTCAGGATTTTTGCAGAAATGAATACCCGGAACGAAGGCTACTTTATAATCCGATGCAGCTTTTTTAAATAATTCTAATACATCTGGCTCACCAGGCAATTCAACCCAAATAAATAATCCGCCATCTGGTTCCGTATACTTCGTACCTTCTGGGAAGTATTTTTTTATTGCACTTAGCATTGTATTTAAACGAATTTCATACATCGGTTTTATTTTTTCAAGATGACCTGGTAACAGACCTCGATTTAAAAATTCCGCGCAAATTTCTTGTGATAAGTTTGCAGTATGTGTATCTGCACCTTGTTTTGCCACTGCTAATTTTTGGATGATTTCTGTCTCTGCTAAAATTGTACCAACACGTAAACCTGGAGAGATAATTTTAGCAAAACTGTTTAATAGAACAACATGCCCCGTTTTATCGAACATTTTTATATTTGGCACAACTTCACCTTTATATCGCAAATCACAATAAGGATCATCTTCTAATACGATTAAATCATTTTGTGATGCAAGCTCCGCCACTTTTTGACGTCGCTCAACTGGTAGTGTGCGACCTGTTGGATTTTGGAATGTAGGAATTGTATAAAGCATTTTAGGATTATGTTCTTTAATTTTCGCTTCCAAATCTTCAATAATTAGCCCATGTTCATCCATTGCTACTGGAACGCATTTTACAAAGTATTTATTAAAGACAGAGAATACACCTAAAAAAGTTGGAGATTCTACTAATACAACATCACCTGGATTTAGAAAAACATCAGCTAATAGTTGAATTCCTTGGGATGCACCTGTTGTTACAATAACATTCTCAACTGCCGCCTCAAAACCTTTTGGCTTTGCAATATGCTCAACATAGGCTTGTCTTAAGGCAGGCCATCCTTCTGTAATACCATATTGTAATACTTGCGGACCTTTTTCCGTTAACGCTTTTTCTGTAATATCTTTGATTACATCTATTGGAAAGGATTGATTTGCTGGACTTCCTCCACCAAAAGAAATAATTTCTGGGTCCGACATTGCTTTAAAAATTTCGCGAATTGCACTTGTGGATACTTGTCCCATACGATCTGCAAATTGATACATAAAGTGTTACCCTCCTATTTCATTTTAATTTTATTTATTATAATCCATTCACAATATAATTTGGTCTTTTGTTATTTTTAACAAGTTCAATATTAGACCAAATGTTTAGGTGAGCTCGATAAAATGTACTACTAGTAATTCCTCCAATGTGAGGAGAGTAGATTACCTTATGCGCTACTTCTTCAGGTAGTGCAACGAGCGGATTATCTTTTTGAGTGGGCTCAGGATGTACTGTATCAAAACCTGCTCCTTTTATCTCTCCATTAACTAACGACTCTCGCATTGCTTCATTATCAACTAATTCACCGCGAGCAGTATTGATTATATAAGCAGAATTTTTCATTTTTTGTAAAAACTCTTTATTGATAATTCCCGTCGTTTCTTCTGTTACTGCAACATGAAGACTAATTAAATCACATTCTTTTGCTAGCTCATCTAGTTCTAAATAAGAAACACGATACTCTTCCTCAATTTCTTTCGATTGTCTCGTTCTATTCCAATAATATAGTTCACAATCAAATGGGATCAGACGTTTTGCAGTAGCTTTTGCAATATCACCAAAACCGATTAAACCAATTTTACAATCTGCTAACTCTGTAATTCCTTCAACCATTGCTTTCTCTTTTGTTTCGATTTGGAGACCTTCACGAACTTTTTGATCTCCTGTAACCACATCACGTAGTAACCCTAACATTAGTAAAATGGTTTGCTCAGCAACTGCACCTGCGTTAATTCCCTTATTATTACATACAAAAATACCTTTTTCTTTTGCAGTCTGTATGTCAATGCCGTTATAACCTACACCTTCAGAATGAATTAATTTTAAATTAGGAAGATGCTCAATAACTTTTTTACTAACGGATCCAATTGCATCCACAATTAAATATTCTGCTTCTTTACCTTTTTCAATTAACACGTCATCACTTGTGCCAATCGGACAAATAATTAACTCCGCATTTTTGGCTATGTCTTTATCAGGCATATACTTAAAATAGCGATCTTCTTTCCCTATCACTAATACCTTCATGAATACATCTCCTTCTTCCATTATCCATACACAAACTATGAATTTTATAGTTTCCAGTAAACAGTGTCTGTTTTCTATTTTAAATGTTTACTATAAAAAAATGTATAAATAATTGAAAAATTATGTAAATTTAAAATTATTTCATTCCTTATTGGAGTACTAACTAAAAAAACATGAGTTTTTCCACTCAAAATAATTGTCAGGCATTCGTGTTAAATTTCTTTCAATGAACATACATTTTATTACCATTAATAATCGAGATATAAGGAGGATAGACCTTAGTGACAAAGAAATCAAATGATAGTTTCGATTTAATGCTATATTCGGGTGGACTAGCCTTAGCATTTTTTGTATTTCTCTCTTCTAGATGGCTGTCACTGCCATTAATGAAGGAAATTGAGTCCGGTACTTCATTAGCAGATATTGTTTTCAAGGAAAACAATGAAGTTGGTTTTTTTTGGAATTTACTAGTTCCTACAGCCCTATGGCTTATAGGTATTGCGATTTTAACGATTTTGTTGTGGCAAATGATAAAATCCATCGTCATAAGGAAAGATTCTAAGTTTAATAAATTTCTATTAATACTTATTGCATTCATAATATTAGTTGACTTATGGTTGACGCTTATACACGGTTGGGATTTACTAGTACTCAATTTGCAATATCTCATCCTTGTAGTAGTGTTGTTAGTTTTAATCGGTTGCATGATTCAGTTTTTTGTTCTTCAGAAAAAATAATATTGCTATAATATACATGCTTCATGTGCATATAATAAGCCATTGAACTTGTCTCGTTCACTCCAAAATGTATGTCCGATGTGTAAACGGGACAAGTTGTAAATTACCACTAGCCAACTAATGTAAAATGGATTTCCCCATTTAATTTTTCAACGCGTCCCCAAATATTTCCTCATTTTCTCGATTGATTTGATAGATACCATTTTATTAACAAACTCATTAACAAAATTAGAGTAATATAATTTCATTTCTATATAAAATCCAAATAATATGGTATATTTTTAGAAAATTAAATAAAAGGGGTTTTTAGTTTGAACACTTATAAAATTGCAGTAATAGCTGGCGATGGTATTGGTAAAGAGGTCGTTCCAGCAGCAATAGAAGTATTAGACGAAGTTGCAAAGCTGGATGGGAGCTTCAAATTTGAATGGACTTATTTTCCATGGGGCTGTGATTATTATTTAGAGCATGGTGTCATGATGCCTGAGGACGGGCTTGAAATATTAAAGCAATATGATCAAATTTTTTTAGGAGCAGTAGGGATGCCAGAACTTGTTCCCGACCACATATCTCTTTGGGGATTATTAATAAAGATTCGCAGAGGAATGAAGCAATCCATTAATGTAAGACCTGCAAAACTTTTAGCTGGCTTAGAATCACCTCTGAAAAACCCTCAAAGCTTTGACATTACTGTTGTCAGAGAAAATTCTGAAGGGGAATATTCAGATAGCGGTGGTCGTATGCATAGCGGTGCTGATGAGATTGCCATTCAAAATGCTGTGTTCACAAGAAAAGGAACAGAAAGAGCAATGCGTTATGCTTTTGAACTAGCTCAAAATTCAAAGGGACATGTGACAAGTGCGACAAAATCTAACGGTCTTACATATTCAATGCCATTTTGGGATGAAGTGTTTGATGATGTAAAAAAAGATTATCCTGAAGTACAATCTGTTTCCAATCACATTGATGCACTAGCAGCCTTCATGGTAATGAAACCACATGCATTTGATGTGATCGTTGCTTCTAATTTGTTTGGTGATATTTTAACTGATTTAGGTGGCGCTATTATGGGAAGTATTGGTATTGCTCCTGCTGCAAATCTAAATATCGAGCGAGAATATCCATCAATGTTTGAACCAGTTCATGGCTCAGCACCTGATATTGCAGGGAAAGGAATCGCTAATCCAATCGGTCAAATTTGGACAGGTAAGATGATGTTAGATTTCTTAGGGCATTCGATTGCTGGAGACCGTGTGTTAAATGCCATCGAGACAACATTAGCTTCTGGTATTAAAACAGGTGATTTAGGTGGTACAGCCAATTTAGAAGAAGTTAAAAATGCCATTATTGAAAACTTATAATCACAATTACAAATGAAAAATCCTCTGAATCTTTTTTGCATTCAGAGGATTTCTATTACCCCTTATTCAAATAGAGAGCTTGGGATACTAATTGTAGGGTGTCCTACCGCATAGGGTGCAACCTCATATTGCTGGAAGATTAAATCAATTCCTTCGTCTGTGAAGTAAAATTGCGTATCTTTATTAACTAAAAAGTCTTTTAAAATACCTTCATCAAAGAAAATTTCCTGATGCTCTCTCATATACTTCCTTACATAATCGGTTATATCTATATATTTCGATTGATCGGATACTAAATCATCGAGTGAATATTTTTCACCAGTCTTTAAATTGAAATTGTAAGTGGTTACACCTTCAAGGCCATGTGCACCACCAGAATATGTTGCATCATAAAATAAAATACTCAATCTTCCATCCCGATTATATTTCACATCATAAAATGTTGAATAACTATATTCACAGGTAGGTGCTTGTTTTTTGCAATCAACCCCTTTTTTATACTTCTCCATTTCCTCCATCAATTTCAAATAAGCTTTGTAGGATGATTGGATATGTTCATAGAGGACATCATTTATCTTTTTCTGATTTTCACTATTCTTTAGTTCTGCTACTTGTGGATATTTTAAAAATGCTTCCTTGAAATTTTCAGTAATAATCTTTGCAGATGAAACTTCAGAAGCGCCTACACTAAAAGTAAATATATGAGATCCTATTGCAATAAGTATTATCATCATTAAAATCCGACTTAGATTTTTCATGCCTTAAGCCCCTTTACCCTATTTTCCATTTATGATGCACAACTCCATCGTTTTCAGACACTAAATCAAATTTTTCTTTTGATTAATTTTTTTATTATTTCACTAATAGAATTTAATAAGCGAATAACGAAAAAAGGAAAGGTAGGAATGAATGCAAAATAAATATGTTTTTGATCAAACCTTTCAAAACTTAAGTCAAAAACATATGTCCTTTGAACAAGTCTTTCGCTATATTGTTCAGTTCATGGAAAAAGACCCCACCGGTAGTTTTAAATTAATGTTTGGGACAGATTCACAAGTTCATGCAACCCACACAAAATTTATAACTGGCATTGTTATACAGCAGGAAAGAAAAGGGGTCTGGGCTTGCTTTCGAAAAGTAATTGTTCCACGTAAGATGAAAAACTTGCACGAGCGGATTTCCTTTGAAACAACTTTAACAGAAGAAGTCGTATCCATGTTTAGAAAAGAAGAAAAAGATCGTTTGTTCCATATTGTACTCCCACATATTTTAAAAGGAGCCAGCTTTTCCATAGAAGGTCATATTGACATCGGTTCAGGAAAAAGAAATAAAACAAGTATTTTCGTAAAAGAGATGATTTCACGCATGAATTCAATTGGGCTAGAGGCAAAAATTAAGCCCTATTCCTTTGTAGCGAGCAGCTACGCAAATCGATTCACCAAATAAGTAACTTACTCTCACCTATTACTACTAAAAAACCCTCCAATACACCAATTCTTTCTATTTACTTTTCAAATTATCTAACTGCATAATAGAGATTGATTAAGAGAATTGTATTATTTTAACAGAATTATAGCTTTTATTTTTATTTCTTCTATTTAAAAAGAAAATAGGTGAGAATTTTTGAGACGCATTCATTACAGTTGGGTTATATTAGCGATTACCTTTTTCACAAATATCGTAGCTGGAATTGTTATTTCCTCCACAGGTGTCTTTTTAACACCATTAGAACAAGAATTCGGCTGGGATCGTTCGATTATTTCACTTGCCTTTGGTATAACCCTATTTTTATACGGATTATCTGGACCAATCATGGCAGCCTTATTAGAAATTATAGGATTAAAGAAAATGATGACCATTTCAATGGCTACACTTATGGTCGGAACTGTCCTTACGTTGTTCATGCATGAACCATGGCAATTAATTATTATTTGGGGATTCATTTTCGGTCTAGGTTCCAGTGTATTCTTAACTGTATTAAGTCCCTACATTGCAAATCATTGGTTTGAGAAAAAAAGAGGGCTTGTTGTTGGAATACTTACTTCAAGTACTGCTGCCGGACAGCTCATTCTTCTACCCGCGTTAGCAGCTATAATTGAAGCTTACTCATGGCGTCATGCCATCGGATTAATTATGGCACTAAGTGTCCTAATGTTTCTCTTTATCTTTCTTTTTATGAGAAATTCACCTAGAGAAATAGGGCTTCTTCCATATGGATTAGAAGAAGAAGTTCCGGAAGAAATTGTTACGAAAAAAGATAATCCAATAACAATCGCTTTTAAAGGATTGCTTGAAGCTTTAAAAATTAAGGAATTTTGGTTATTAGCAGGAAGCTTCTTTATTTGTGGACTCTCAACGAATGGATTGGTAGGGACCCATTTTATATCTCTTTGTATTAGTTTTGGAATACCGTTAATCACTGCAGCATCATTCCTTTCTTTTATGGGTGTCTTTAATTTATTTGGTACGACACTATCGGGATGGTTATCTGACAGATTTGATAATCGTTGGCTATTATTTTGGTATTATGGATTACGGGGAGCCTCACTTGTTTTATTACCTTTTGCTTTGAGCCAAGGTTCTTATGTAATGCTTATCATCTTTACCATTTTCTATGGTTTAGATTGGATTGCCACAGTCCCACCAACGATCAGTATTTCAAGACAAATATTTGGCATTAAAAAAAGCGGGATTATTTATGGATGGATATTTGCCTCTCATCAAATAGGCGCAGCAGTTGCAGCATTCGGTGGAGGGCTTATTTATAAATACTTTAATACGTACACATGGGCTTTTTTCTTAGCTGGTGTTTTCTGTGTATTGGCTAGCCTTTTTGTGATTTTGATAAAAAAACAAAATATCAATCTTCCAAAGCAAGTAAATGTTTAATAAAATTCAACTAAATTTTCTTACTTGTCAAAATGTTTGTTAACTTGTC
This sequence comes from Lysinibacillus sp. PLM2, assembly GCA_023168345.1. Classification (NCBI taxonomy): domain Bacteria; kingdom Bacillati; phylum Bacillota; class Bacilli; order Caryophanales; family Bacillaceae; genus Lysinibacillus; species Lysinibacillus sp. PLM2. Next base: position 3,346,889 of record AP025689.1, read on the forward strand.
GATGTTTTTTATTGGTAAAAGCATTGCATTTCCAATCAAAAAGAGTTACTATTTGAATAATTAAATAATTACTTATTTCAAAAATTTTGAAGTAAGGATAGAGGCGCAAAGACCATTATTACATAATATGAGGATGATGAGATCCTAAGATTATTATGGAAAGGGGAATTTGCCGAAGCTTTAAGAATCTCACTCATCTTGAAGCTGGTTCTGACGTTGAATAAATGCAGGACTGTCATATAGGAAACTATATGGAGGGCTATCTTACGCAAACGAAATGATATTTGTTTCTATTGCAACAACGAGCCCTCGTTGTTGCTTTTTTGCGTTTTTGTACTTACGCCCTTCTCCTCTTAATTTAAAAAATAAATTTAAGGATGTGGAGAAGTTATGTATTTCGGAAAAATTTTAACTGCTATGGTGACACCATTCGATAGTCAAGGTGAAATTGATTTTCCAGCTACAAAAAATTTAGTTGAATATTTAATTGCAAATGGTACGGATGGTTTAGTTGTTTCTGGTACAACAGGTGAATCCCCGACATTAACAGAAAAAGAAAAAGTGGAACTATTCAAATTTGTTGTTAAAACCGTTGACGGAAGGGTACCTGTCATTGCGGGAACGGGTTCTTATAACACGAAGGCCTCAATAGAATTAACGGTAGAAGCGGAAAATGCAGGTGTAGATGGCATAATGCTTGTTACACCATACTATAACAAACCTTCTCAAGAAGGATTATATGAGCATTTTAAAGCAATCGCAGCAGCAACAAACTTACCTATTATTTTATATAATATTCCTGGAAGAAGTGTTATCAACTTATCTGTTGATACAGTCATTCAGCTTGCACAAATTCCTAATATTGTTGCAATTAAAGAAGCGAGCGATAATTTAGATGCAATGGCTGAAATTATTGAAAATACACCTGAGGACTTTTTATTGTACAGTGGTGATGACGGTTTAACAATACCAGTGCTATCAATTGGCGGAACAGGTGTCATCTCTGTTGCATCTCACGTTATCGGTAACGAAATGCAAACAATGATCAAAAAATTTGAAATGGGTCATGTAAAGGATGCAGCGAAAGACCACCGAAGACTTTTACCAATTATGAAGGTATTATTTGCAACACCAAATCCAACATCAGTAAAAGCAGCATTAAATTTAAACGGAATTCAAGTAGGCGGCGTTCGATTACCAATGGTTCCATTAAACAATGACCAATTGAACCATTTACAGAACGTATTAAGTCGTTATCAAGAGGATGCCAAGAAACTAAATATTTAGATGAGTAGAGGTGATTTGAAAAGTAATTTCAGATCACCTTTTTTAATTTATTTTAAATTCGCGATTAGCTTTTGATAAGCTTCCGTTAATAGAATAATGTCCATTTTATAAGTTACAGAGTCTATGCCCATAGCATAATATTTCTGTACTGCTTCTTCGGAACCAGCATAAATAAAAGAAAATTTATTCGCGAGTTTACATGCATCCACAACTTTTTGAATTGCGGCTTTTACCTCTTCATCTTCAAGCTGACCAGGTTTTCCTAAAGCTGCTGAGAGATCATATGGACCTATAAAAATCCCATCTACACCTTCAGTACCAACGATTTCATCAATATTTTCTAAGCATCCAACTGTTTCACATTGTGGAATAATTAATGTTTCATTGTTACTCACTTGGAAATAATGCTCTAACCCTTGTTTTGCATAGTCAGCATACCAAAATGAACTTCCACTTGTTGGAGCAATGCCCCTCTCTCCTAAAGGATAAAACTTTCCGTATTTTACTATCTCCCTAACTTCCTCAACTGTATGGACATTCGGGATAATTATACCCATCGCCCCAACATCCAATGTTTTTAATATTGAGTTTCGTTCTCCGTCCTTTACACGAACAAAAGGCGTGACATTTGAAACTCTTGCAGCACGAATTAAAGTTTGTGTTGTTTCTACATTAAACGGACCATGTTCAGTATCAATAATGGCATAATCAAGACCTGCATAGCCTATACACTCTAATGCAGATGCACTGCCTATTTCATGAAATGTTCCAATTGTTTTTTCTCCATTAAGCATTTTTTCTTTGACGGTATTTTTCAAAGAATTCTCCCCCTCATTTAACGAATTCTTAGATTATCCTAACCTATTGTATCAAAAAGAGGAATAACTTTCTTAAAATTCAAAATAGTATAAAGATAAATTGTCAGATTATTTTGATAACATATCATTATTTATTCTAAATTCTTTTATTTTCAAGTGTCTTATAGCATAATCTCTAATTATTTTATATTTTGAAATAATTACTTGTTTCACTTTTCAAATATTCATGATAAACTTGTCTCTATTAAAGTGTCCATTAGAGCAGTACAATTGTTTGCTCTAAAAATATATAATTTACTTGTAATAATATCGGAGGGTAAGTCATGAAAAACATCGTAGTTAAATGGACTGAAATGAGTTTAGTCTTACGTATACTTGCGGGACTAGTAGTAGGTATCCTACTTGCAGTTACTATACCAGATTCAACTCAATGGATATCAATTTTAGGGTCTTTATTTACAAGTGCACTGAAGGCCGTTGCACCAATTTTAGTTCTATTCTTAGTAATCCATGCTATTTCTAATCATACTAGCGGAAAAGAAACTAATATGAAAACTGTTATTTTCCTTTATGTTATTGGCACAATATCTGCGGGTGCGGTTGGTGTAGTTGCAAGTTTCCTATTCCCTGTGAATATGATACTTACTAGTGGTGCTGGGGATATTGCACCTCCTGAGGGGATTTTAGAAGTACTTCAAACATTATTATATAATCTAGTAGATAATCCTGTGAATGCATTATTAAGTGCTAACTATTTAGGAATTCTTGTATGGGCGATTTTACTAGGTTTTGTTCTAAGAAAAGCTGCTGATACAACAAAAACAATGATTTCCAATGTTTCAGATGCCATTACAACAATCGTTAAATGGGTAATTGAATTAGCACCTTTTGGTATTATGGGTCTTGTATTCTCTGCAATTTCTACTAATGGGTTATCTTCATTAGTAAAATACGGTCAATTACTAATATTACTTCTTGGAGCAATGTTCTTTGTTGCATTAATAGTTAATCCTATTATCTCTTTTATTTTCACAAGACAAAATCCATATCCGTTAGTTTGGGCTACATTAAAAGAAAGTGGTTTAACTGCATTCTTTACTCGTAGCTCTGCAGCAAATATCCCTGTCAATTTGAACCTTTGTAAAAAATTAGGTTTAAATGAGGATACTTACTCTGTTTCGATTCCATTAGGCGCTACTATTAATATGGCTGGTGCAGCTGTTACTATTTCTGTTTTAACATTAGCTGCTGCACATACTGTTGGAGTTGAAGTAGACATCTGGACAGCTATTATTTTAATGGTACTTTCAGCAGTTTCTGCAGCCGGAGCGTCAGGTGTTGCCGGTGGTTCCTTATTATTAATCCCACTTGCTTGTAGTTTACTTGGTATTTCTGATGATATAGCTGCACAAGTGATTGGCGTTGGTTTCATCATCGGTGTATTACAAGACTCTTGTGAAACTGCACTTAACTCTTCTTCTGACGTATTATTTACGGCTACAGCTGATATTGCAAAAAAACGCAAAGAAGCAGCTGCAAATTAACTTTTAAACAAGCTAACCCCTTACTTATTGGAAAAAGTAAGGGGTTTTATCATAGTTGAAATCATTATTCGATAGCAAGCTCGATAATTATTTTGCATTTTGATCTGTTTGATGAATGCCAAAAACATTTCCTTCACAATCAATATAGTAGCCTTGCCAAGCCATTCCTGGTAGAGCATATTTGGGTAGTGCAACTGTTCCTCCATGCTCAAGAATTTTTGCTTCTGTGGCATCGTAATCATCTACTCCCATTGTGCAAGTAAATCCATTTAAAGCTTGTCCTGGTTCAGGAGTAGGCCCTTGTCTTTTCATGAGTGCACCGTTTATTCCAATTTCATTATCTTCTCCAGTTACTGCACCGAAGTATGGCATTCCGGCATAGTCGCTCCAATCCTCAAACTTCCATCCAAATACTTCTCCGTAAAATTTTTTTGCTCTTTCCATGTCGTTAACGTGAATTTCAAAATGTATTAATCTACCCATTGCTTCCTCCTAATAATCGTTTTCTTAGCAATACCAATATATTCTAGCTTTAGATGCTAATTATTATTCAGTGATTTCTTCAAAAAAGAAAAAAGGGTGATATTTTTATAGAAATCACCCTTTAAATTTATTATATTATTGTCGTTAACTTAATACATTAGCCCCGTCTAATAGGAAGCCTTCATAGTTTTTATCTGCCACCTCATCACATATTTTTCGATAATTGTGTAAGCCCCCAACGTAAATGACAAAACCACTTCGTTTTGTACTACCATCAAGGTTGGCACCTGTATACCAGGAATTCGTATATGGGAATAGTGTAGTATTTGCAATATCATCACATTGTTTTGCCCATTCTAATTCCGCATCTTCTTTTGCTTCTATTGTTTGAACGTTATTTTCTTCTAAATACTCAATACATCTATCAATCCAATCAACATGTTGTTCTATTGAAGATGGCATGTTAGTTAATACAGACGGGCTTTGAGGTCCTGTAATCATAAAGAAATTCGGGAAGTTTTGAACTGATAAGCCGAGATATGTTTTTACGACTTTACCATTTTCCCACTTTTCTTTAAGCGGTTGGCCATCACGTCCACGAATGTCCATTCTTAAAATGGAACCCGTCATGGAGTCATATCCTGTTGCAAATACAATTGCATCACATTCGATTGTGCCATTTTGCAGCTCCACACCATTTTCTACGATACGGACAATCGGATTTTCCTTTAAAGACACAAGGTTTACATGATCCTCATTAAAAATTTCATAATAGTTCGTACCGATGATTAATCGTTTCGTAGTGATATAGTAATCTGGATGCAATTTTTCTGCTACCTCAGGATCTTCAACGATTTCATCAATTTTATCTCGAACATATTGTGAAACTACAAAGTTTGTTTCCTTATTTACCATAACATCTGAAAATACAGAACCTAACGCAAGACCACCTGTTTCCCAAACATAATCTAACTGTTTCTTTTGTTCCTCTGGCGGAAGTTCGGTAGCAGATTTCCCAGTTGAGTATGAATGTATTCCACCAGGTGTAGTAAAGAATGCATTTCGAATATATTCATAATTAGCCATTGCTTTATCCTGCTGTTCCTTTGTTAATGGATGGTTACGTGCTTCTGCCACATAGTGAGGTGTACGCATTAATAATGTAAGCTCTTTAGCCTGTTTTGCAATTATTGGCATTGCTTGTACGCCACTCGATCCATTACCAATAATTACAACACGTTTCCCTGTAAAGTCTACACCTTCATGTGGCCATCGTCCTGTATGATACTTTTCTCCCTTAAATGTTTCGACCCCTTCAAATGGTGGAATGTTTGTTGTTGATAAGCATCCAACACCACTAATAAAATACTTTGCTTCTAATTTTTCATTTGTATCTGTTTCAATTTCCCATTTCTTTTTCTTGTCATTAAAGCTTGCTTTTGTAACACGTGTTTCAAATTGTATATCAGGTCTTAAATTTAGTTCGTCCGCAACAAAATTCAAATACTTCAAGATATCCGGCTGTGCGGAATATCGTTCTGGCCAACGCCATTTTTGGTACAACTCTTTTGAGAAAGTAAAAGTATAAAAGATTGAATCAGAGTCACATCTCGCCCCAGGATAACGACTCCAATACCAAGTCCCTCCGACACCATCAGCAGCCTCAATTACTCGAACCTTTAATCCGCGCTCTCTAAGTTTATGAAGCATATATAGTCCTGCAAAACCAGCGCCGACTACGATTGCATCAAATTGTTTTTCCCCCATTAAAATCCCCCTTTGATTATTTGTTTAAAGCTTTTAAAAAGTCTGCAATAGCATTAACTGTCGATTTCGTTTCCTCTGCGAAAAATGCCATGTTACTGAAGAACCCATGAATACTATCTGGTAGTATCTTGTAATCTACCTTTACCCCTGCGTCTCTAAGCTTATCTCGATATAGTGCCCCTTCATCTTTTAACACATCATTGTCAGCAGCCACTATAATTGCAGGAGATAAAGCGCTTACATCATCGTATAATAACGGTGAAATATATACATTTTTATATTCCTCTTCATTATTTACATAATAGTCTCTAAACCAAATCATTAAATCTTTGTCAAGTCCGTATCCATTTGCAAATGTCTCATATGAAGGAGTTGTGAAATTAAGATTAGTAGCAGGATAAATTAATGCTTGTGCAGTAATTTTCGGACCATTTTTTTCGTTGCTTAGGATGTTCATTACAGTTGCTAAATTTCCACCAGCTGAATCTCCACCAACAACAATATCTTCTGCATTTGCATTCAATTCAGCTGCGTGATTATACACCCAGCTTAGTGCCATATAACAATCTTCTACTGGTACTGGAAATTTAAACTCAGGAGCTAGTCGATAATCAACAGACACAACCACTCTACCTGTGGTTTCTGCTAACAGGCGACACCCCGCATCCGATGTTTCTAAATTGCCGATAACCCATCCCCCACCGTGGTAATAAACCAATAGTGGAAATGGACCTTCCCCTTTTGGTGTGTAAATACGTACAGTTATTTCCCCACCTTCAACAGGTATTTGTCTATCTTCTACTTTCGTGACTTTTGGTACCTCAATCCCTCCTGGAGTAGGTGCTGCCGCAAAAGCTGCACGAACTTGTTCTGCTGTTAAGTCCTGTAGTTTGGGTCCACTGTAAAAGCCCTCAAGATAGACCTTGGCGTTATTTGTTAATCCCATCTCATCTCATCCTTTCTCCCATATAGTTGCATGATTCCTCGTATGCAACTTTATCCTATCAAACTATTATTGAAATCCATATTCCCACTTTCAGCTAATTCACTTTATCTAAATTAGGCAAATTTAGTGGTCATTTACTACTTTTTGTGTAAACGCTTGCATATTTTTATGTAAGGGAGTGATTATATGCAGATGTTGCCTTTAATCATGAAAGAAAAATTGAAAGGCGCTGTACATTTACAGTCACAAGAGGAACAGATTTGTTACATTTTACGTATGTTTGACAAACTGTTTTTAGGAGAAAAACTATCCTTCTATCGCTTCAGTCCCGTCGGATATGTAGGTGAAGGTGTGGCTATGCTCGTGGATGGACAATTGCAATCCCTTAATTATATACGTGATGATATTCGTGCACTGACAGTTATTCGACAAGCTGTTGAAAAACGTAGGCCAATCTTTTACCATGGCCAAGATATCATCACTCAAATCACAAGTAGATATCAGCGAAATGACATTTTAAAAGCATTGCTAGTTGTCCCCATTGTGGCAAACAATTTAACGATCGCTTATATATGTAGTGAATTTTGTAAGCAGGATGTTGAGATTGAAACAAAGCTTATAGAAGAACTATCTATCTTCGGAAAAACTGCTGGCGAACTTCTAATCCAACCTATTAATCACTCACACCCTAAACTAAGCCCAAGAGAAAATGAGATATTAAAAGCACTTGCAAATGGATTATCTACAAAGGAAATGGCCCAGACACTTGATTTAAGTGAAGGTACAATTAAGCAATATATTAAATCAGCATTATTAAAGTTAGAAGCTAAAAATCGCGCCCATGCAGTTTCAATATATATGTCACAAACGAATTAAGTATCATTCGTTTTCATATTTGTTCAAAAACTTGTCAGAATTAAGTGATGGGTTCAATCATTTTTTGTAGTGAAAGATTTAGTGCTATATTGGTAATAAGACACATTATTGGAGGAATCGAAAATGTTAGCCAATTTTGAAGAAAATCTAAAAAAATACGCTAAACTTTTAGTGACGATAGGAATTAATGTACAACCAGGCGATTGGGTTAAGATGACTATAAATGTAGACCAGGCAGTGCTTGCAAGGTTAATTACGAAGGAAGCTTACGAATTAGGTGCCGAAAAAGTCATTGTCAAATGGGCAGATGACGAGATTACAAAATTACATTACGTTCATCAACCAACGGAAGTGTTAACTAACATTCCACCGTATGAGATTGAGGAATCTGAAGATCATGTATTGAATCATCGCGTTAGTCGATTATCAATTATTTCTAGTGACCCTGGTCTACTTAATGAAGTCGACCCTACAAAAATCGCTTCATATCAATCTATTATGGGTAAAGCCCTTCATGTACAACGTAAAGCAACACAAAATAATGATTTGAAATGGACTGTCGCAGCAGCTGCTGGAGCGGGTTGGGCAGCTAAGGTATTTCCTAACTTGGCAACAACTGAGGAACAGGTAGCTGCATTATGGGATCAAATTTTCAAAACTTGCCGTGTTTATGAAGAGGATCCTATTAAAGCTTGGGATGAACATAAAAAGACGTTAAATGAAAAAGCTGCAAAATTAAACGAAATTCAATTTGATGCACTTCACTATACGGCACCTGGAACAGATTTAACTTTAGGGCTGCCTAAAAACCATATTTGGGTCTGCGCTGAAAGCTATAATCCAAAGGGTGAGGAATTTATCGCTAACATGCCAACAGAGGAGTTGTTTACAGCTCCTGATACACGCCGTATGGATGGAGTAGTCCGAAGCACAAAGCCACTCAGCTATGCTGGTACATTAATCGAAGGGATTGAAGTACATTTTAAAGATGGAAAAATCGTCGATATCTCGGCTGAAAAAGGCGACGAGGCAATTAAAAAGCTCGTATTTGATAATGAAGGTGGTACTGGATTAGGAGAAATTGCCCTTGTTCCAGATCCTTCTCCAATTTCACAGTCAGGTATTACATTTTTCAATACATTATTTGATGAGAATGCATCAAATCATATTGCCATTGGCTCGGCTTATCCAACGACAATTCAAGGAGGCACAACAATGAGTCAAGATGAATTACGTGCTAGCGGGCTAAATCTATCAACTGTTCATGTAGACTTTATGATAGGTTCTAATCAAATGGACATTGACGGTATTAAACAAGATGGTACTTCTGTTCCAATTTTCCGTAATGGCGATTGGGCGATTTAATCGCTTTATTCTTTAATTATAAAAGCCAACTCATTTGATTAGAGTTGGCTTTATTGTTGCTCATCACAATTCCCTACCATCGGACGACCAAAGGGACTTTTCCTAGAAAAGAATTCAATCTAACTAAATATTTGCATGAGAGCAATCTTATACATAAATGTCACCAAACCGATAGCTATTCCTAAAATTGCTGCACCCCGATTTACTTCCTTATGCAATCCAACCATACCGAAAAGAATTGCTAATACCCAAAAAAAGGGTGCTAGAATCCAACCTACCAGAGGCATTAAACTTAGTATAAACCCTAAGACCGCAAGCAAAATAGACAAAGAGGCTGCTGCATTCGTTTCCTTCTCTACGACATGCTGGTGATGCTCCAATCCTATCATCCCTTTACCGTGAATTATCTTAATAACATTTTTCACCAGAATTACTTCTTATATTCATAAAGCTACGCTTAATGATAAAAAATTTCCTGTTGTCTACACTTCGCTCGAATAAAAAACAGCAAAATAAGAATCGGATTATATCATCCTTTCCTCACCTTGCTGTTTCTTTAAATTTTATAGCTAATAGAATTTTAATTACAATCTCTATTATCGCGTGTCTTCTTCGTCTCCCCAACATTCAACATCGCCGATATTAGGGACGTTTTTCTTATAGAACACAGGGTCCTTCCCCTTTTTTCGTTGTTCTAAATAATCATTAATAACGGGCTTCGCCACTTTCCAAAGGAGTAAGATCGCAATTAGGTTAATTAATGCCATAATTGCCATGAATAAATCGGCCAAATCCCACACCACTTGAACCTTGGCAATTGAACCAAACAACACAAAGCCTACCACCAATATTCGGAATAAAAGCAATGCTGTTTTAGACTCTTTAATAAACCCAATATTTGTTTCACCGTAATAATAATTACCAATTATTGTACTAAAAGCAAATAAAAAGACCGCAATCGCTAAAAATATTCCAGACCATTCACCTAAATTACCAACTAATGAAGCCTGTGTTAAATTCACTGATGCTGCATCAGACTGACGATATGCATCACTTAGCAATACGATTGCCGCAGTCGCAGTACACACAACTAAAGTATCAATAAATACACCTAATGCTTGAATCAACCCTTGTTTAACTGGATGAGAAACAGATGCTGTTGCAGCTGCATTTGGTGCAGAACCCATCCCGGCTTCGTTCGAGAATAATCCACGTTTAATCCCATTCATAATCGCTGCCCCAATCATACCAGCAAAGGCTTCTTCTAATCCAAATGCCGATTTAATAATAAGCATAATTACTTCTGGTAAGGCGGTCATATTTAAAATTACTACAATTAATGCTATCGTAATATAAGCAATGGCCATAACCGGCACAATTATTTGTGTAACATTTACAATACGTTTCAAACCACCAAACACAATAATAGCTGTTAAAATCGCTATGATGATTCCTACAAGTAGACGATTTGTATTAAAACTTTCTTCAAATGCAATTGTAATTGTATTTGCTTGCACTGCATTAAATACAAAACCATAGGTCAATGTAATAACAATCGCAAATAAGATACCCATCCATTTATTATTAAGTCCTTTTTCAATATAATAGGCCGGGCCACCTTTATACATTCCTGTGATTGGATCTTTCACTTTATAAACTTGGGCTAAAGTACTTTCAATTAATGCAGATGCACCGCCAATTAGTGCAATTAACCACATCCAAAACACAGCCCCAGGTCCTCCTAGCGCAATGGCAGTTGCTACCCCAGCAATATTACCTGTACCGATACGAGAAGCCGCAGAAATTGTGAATGCCTGGAAAGAAGAAATACCCTTCTTACCTTTTTTATCTTTTGGTGATTTTTCCGTTAAAAGCCTAAACATTTCCGGGATTAATCGAAATTGAATAAACTTTGTTTTCAATGTAAAAAACAATCCTACACCAACTAATACAATGATTAATAGGTAAGAGTATAAAAATGTATTTACATTTTGTAATATACTTTCAAATAAATTCATTTTGTTACCTCCACTATAATAAAAAAACACATCTTCTATATAATTTACATCTGTACTTATTCGAATTCGATAACTTAAAACTTCAAGTTGTCTTATAATTCAAGAATAGATTAACGGTTAAAGCAATATTAATAAATTATAACAGTATAGTATTATCTATGTAAAATGACGCATTTTTTACTATATTCAGAATAATAAAAAAGAACGAATCCTTTTTAAGAATCCGTCCTTTATCTGGTTGATATTTATATTTCTCTATTTTTACGTGCAGCCATTTCTTCTTCCATCTCTTTTTTCATAGCTTCAATCGAGTTTCTACGACGCTCATTTTTTTGGCTCAACATATTACGTTCCTCTGGGCTTGCAAACTCCATACTAATCTCAGCCTCTTGTAATTTTGCTTCCGTATTCTCAATCATATCGTGGAGTCTTTCCACGTTATTAAAACGATTGTCTGGCTTCGGTTGTTTATTGTTATCCATTATGATCCTCCAATTTCATTCTTCAATTAATTTCTAGTTTGATACAATTTTATTTTTGTATACAAATGTCTTTAAATAATAAAAAATTGGAGGAAGTCATGGTCTATGCATCCAGGTTTACGCATTATTGTTCTTCTCCTAAATTGTCTTATAGGCATTAAAATAAAACATGCTGACAAAAATTACAGCTCCAATTGTGTTTCCTAAAAACACTGGAAGAATATTTTGAATAAATAGAAGCCAAGAAAGCTCCCCCGCAAAAATAGCAGCAGGAATAATAAACATATTTGCTACAACATGTTGAAAACCTATGAGTACAAAGGCCATGATAGGAAACCAAATTGCTAGAATCTTCCCTATAAAAGTTTTTGCTCCAGTACATAACCAAACAGCCATCGCTACAAGCCAATTACAACCAATACCTGAAACAAGCGCCTGCCAAAAAGTAGAGGTTACCTTTCCATTGGCAGTTTGTACAGTTTTCTCCAAAAACGCTCCCTCTGTTAATCCGAGAAAATGTCCAAAAAAATAAGCAACAAATAGCGCACCAAGTAAATTAAATAGCGTAATCCAAAACCAATTTTTTATTAATTGCAATAACCCTACTTTCTTCGCCATATATGCCATGCTGACTGACATCATATTACCCGTTACTAATTCTCCGCCGCCTAATAAGATTAATATTAAGCCGAGCGGAAAGACACTTGCCCCCATAAACGTCACAAGGCTACCCCAATCTTCTGGCATCGTACCAATCATTCGAATACAAGCAAGAAAACCAAGTGATATGAAGGCTCCCCCTAAAAATCCTAAAAAAAACATGTTTGATAGAGACATACTTGCCTTCTCTACACCCTTTTGTATGGTGATTTCAGCAATGTCCTTTGGTGTATAATCCATCCCACTCCCCCTTAATCTAGCTTCAACAACAATATGCAAATCGACAGATTACAAATTTTATAACAGAATTCAGTTAGTCTATCAATCTTTTTATTATATGAGTAATGGAACAGCTATTGGAAATGTTTCCCGAGGGTTTTAGCCAACCAATTTTTCCCTCAACAAGAATAAAATCAGAAGTTTTATCCAAGTAGAAATGGTGATTTCAAAGTTAGTATGCTTATTTAAAGCAAAGTCCGGTTTAAATTCACTTTATTTATGATGAATAGGTATTTCAACCGTTTATTGGCAACCAATAAACGACTCTATTATATTATGATTATTTATGAGGTGAAGAAAAATGAAAAAAGTATATGAGTATCCCGTTATTTTTGCTGTCGAGGATCATCAAACTAAAGACGGAGATTTCCCTGTTTTTATAACAGTTCCAGATTTAATTGATGCTGGATTTGTTGCTTCTTCAGGGGGGCACACAGAAGATGATATTATTGGGATTGCAAGCGACTGCATGAAAAATGCCATCAGAAATGGATTAAAAAATGGTTTAGATGTTCCCGCAATATCAAATCTACGAGACATTGATGTAAAAAGACATTTAGCTTCTTATGAGGCGAGTCCTGTAGAACTTAAAAGTATAACAATCGAATGGATAAAAGCTGAGGTTTAATACCTCGGCTTTTTAATGTTGTGGTTGTTTCGAATATTGGGTAAGGCAATTGATTAGGGTGGGTTTCCCTATGGACTTATTATGGTACTAATTAAAAACGCCATTTCAAGAAAACAAAAACCCAATCTATAGTAAAAGTTTCAAATATTTTTCGAAGTTAACCCCTTCTATCTCAGGTGTTCCTTCCAAGTAACTATCGTGGATAGCTGCTGTCAAAAACGCTTGTGCAAGTTGAAGCGACTTTTGAAGACCTTCACCACGCATCAAACTCCCCATAATGACAGATGCAAACAGATCACCTGTACCCGAATAACTTTTTCCGTTAAATGCAATCTCGCTATAAAAGATTTCCCTACCATCCAAGTACATATTGCCGACAAACTGCTTTTCCACGTTCTTAGAAGGTGGATTTACGCCAGTAATGATAACCTTTGCACAGGTTTGCTGCTGCAAAGCATTCCCAGCTTCTTCAAGAGCTTTAAAAAAATCTTCTTTGCTTGAATAATTATGTAGTTTTTCATAAGACAAGCCTGTTAACAAGCAACATTCTGTAACATTTGGCGTAATCACATCTGCTCGTTTAACAAGTTCAGTCATTTGCATTAGAAGCTCTTCAGTAAAAAGCTTGTACGCTTCACCCTTATCGCCCATTACCGGATCTACAAGTACGAGTGTATCTGGATTTCTAAATTTGTCTAAGAAACGGAATATGTTGTTGATTTGCTCTTGGCCTGTAACAAAGCCTGTATAGATTCCATCAAATGTTATATCTAGCTTGCTCCATTCTTCTTCGAAATATTGCATTTTAGATGTGAAATCTTCATAAAAGAAGCTTGGATAATCTGTTTGGGCAGATAAAAATGCTGTTGGCAAAGGACAAGCCTGCACACCCATAACCGAGAGAACTGGGATTGCAGCTGTTAAAGAACATTTCCCAAAAGATGATAAATCCTGTATTACAGCGACCTTTTTCATATGTACCTCCAAAATGTAAGTCCCTATCAAATTATACCCATATTACCATAAAAAGATGTAGAACAATTCTATCAGTTATATGAACCATTAAAAGTAGAGGCTTTCATAAATTTTTCATTAATAGAAAACCTCTTTTTTAGGTCGGATGAGAGCCTATTCTTTTTTGTGTTTAAAAAATAAAAACCTTGTCCATGATAACTAAAAAGAATGCTAATGTTGGAAATTTTTAGTTTTCTATTTTTATAAAAGTTACTCAGGAGGTTTTTTATTTTTCATGAAAAGAATGATTCAAGTTGTTCAAGAAATGAAATTTGGATTTGTAAAAAAATTATACTTACTAATATTAAATAATCGATGGAAAGCTATCTCCAGTTTATTAATTTGCTTAGTTTTCATCACAATGATTCTAGTTATAGCAAAAGAGGAATATTCTAAGGAAACAAATTCGACAAAAGAATTACAACCACTACAAAGTGAAAGTAATGAAGAGGTTACTATTGAACCAATACAAGTAGTTTCTACAATCGATCCAATTAATATAGAGCCGGAAAAAAAACAAGGTGAAAAAGAGACTGCTTCACTAGAAACGGAAGAGTCAGATGAAACAATTGTTGAAGAGGAATTGGTGGACGAAAAACTAGAAGTGGCGGCTACAATCGATCCATCGCAGGAAAATATCATGCCAATCACCGAGCCACAGCCCCCATTTCCTTATAGTGAAGCATTACCACTTCCATATGAGCATCAAGAATATTTGTACTCTTTATGCATGGACTACGGTTTAGACTATGAAAAAGCGTTAGCCGTTATGGAACATGAAAGTAAGTTTGATCCAAATGCTATTGGGGCTACTTCAGATTTCGGATATTTCCAAATTAATGCAATTAACCATGAGTGGCTATCTAAAACACTAAGCACACCAAATGACCCATTAGATCCTTATGTCAACATTCAGTGGGGAACATATATGTTAGATTATCTATTCGATTACTGGGAAGAAAAAGGGTTAACAGGTGTTGCCTTAGAAGATGCTGTACTAAGTTCCTATAATAAGGGGATAACTGGTTTCCAAAGAACAGGGAAAGCCACTACTTATATAAACAAAGTAAGAGAATCCTATATACTTATTCAAAACAGTCTACCGTCGCATATTGCCAATGTAGATACAAATGTTCCTTCTTAACATTTTATACTCCCCATGATTTGCCTTGGTTTCCACCAAGCTAGGATCAAGGCTTTTTAAAAAACAAACGAAACTATACAAGATTTTTTGCAAACTTAAAAGGAGTGGTTGATCACAAAGTTATTTGCGATCAACTACTCCTTTTTTTAAAACAATCGATGTTTTTATTGAGTTATGGCTGGTTCTATTACTTTTTTATTGTAATTAAACTGAGAAGGATTTACTGGAGTGAAGTCTGCTGGTGTATAAAATCTTAATAAATCACCATTCACTACTTTATCCGATAACTGTAATTTATAATCTACTTCTTCTTTATACTCTTCCGCTTTTTCCAACTGGCTATCATCTAAAGGCAGACCAGTTGTAGCATCATAATATTTTCCACCAATTGAAAAGATCGTCGGACTTACAAAGTCGTCATTTCTAAATGCAACTACTTCATTATGCTCTTCTGATAATAGGTCCGTACCAAATTGCACATAATTTTTTGTGTCAATTCCAAGTAAATGTAACACCGTTGGAAGTAGATCTATTTGACCACCGTACGAATGGTTAACGCCACCTTCTATTCCTGGTGCATGAATAATTAATGGTACACGTTGTAAATTAGCACTTTCATATGGTGTAATTTCTTTCCCCATAATTATTTCCATAGCTCGATTATGATTTTCAGAAATACCATAATGGTCACCATAGAAAACTAACATCGTATTATCATATAAACCAGACTCTTTTAATTTAGTGATGAATTCTTCAATCGCTTCATCTGCATATCGTGCAGTTTGGAAGTAATCGTCCACGCTTGCGTCACCAGTGTTCGCTTTACCGATTGTCGTTAAATCTTGATCGATTTTATATGGATAATGATGCGCAACCGTAATAAATTTCGTATAGAACGGTTGTTGTAATGATTCTAAAAGAGGTAATGACTGTTCAAAAAATGGTTTATCCATTAAACCATATTCAGCCATATCTTTTTCAGAACTTGTATCATAATAGCTTGCATCAAAGAAATGGTCATAGCCAAATGATTTATAAATTTCATTTCGATTCCAGAAGGTACCACTATTACCGTGGAATACGGCTGATGTATAGCCGTGATCACTTAAAATTGCTGGAGCTGCTTGGTACGTATTTTGACCTTTTGTAATAAAAGCAGATCCTTGTGGTAAACCAAATAATGAATTTTCTAGCATAAATTCAGCATCGGACGTTTTACCTTGAGCAGTTTGATGGAAGAAATTATCAAAGTAAAGTGTATTCGGATCTTTTGTTAATGAATTTAAAAATGGTGTAACTTCTTCACCGTTTAATTTATAGTCAATTAAGAAGTTTTGGAATGATTCCAAATGAATATAAATAACGTTCATCCCTTTTGCCGCGCCAAAATACTTTTCATTAGGCTCTGCATAGTTAGATTTCGTATAGTTTATAACCTCTGTCATATCATCACTATTCGCTAAAGCTCTTTGTGAAGATGCTTTTAACGTTTCAGTAGCGTCGTAAATCGTGTAGTTATACATTCCTAAGTACTTTACAATATAAGTTCTGTCAAAACCGCGAGTTAATAATTGTGGGCGGTCAGCGTTAGCCAATCCAAGATTCACAGCAGAAATACCGACAACAAAAGCAATTACCGCAATTGCTTTTTTATAGCCAATACGATTATAGTCTTTTTTAATTCTTTTAGTTAAACAAAGATAAATTAAGAAAATCACATCCACAAAGAATAAAACATCGTAAGGCATTAATAAAGATTGAACACTACCACCTAAATCTCCAAAGTTTTGAGTTTGATAGATTGTTGGTAATGTAATAAAGTCACTAAAGAATCGATAATAAACTGCATTTGCATATAAAAGAATCGACATTAGAGTATATATCACAACTAGCAATACATACTTTCCTCGACCTTTAAAAATAAATGAAAATCCAAGGAATAATAGAGCAGATCCTAATGGATTTATAAATAAAAGGAATTGTTGTAACGATCCTTCTACACCCAAGTTAAATTGTGTCGCCTGTGTAATATATGTTTTAATCCATAGCATAAAAACAGCTAATATATATAATCCAAAGAACTTGTTTAAAAAGCCCTCTTTCTTATTAATTAAACCTTCCATTTTTTAACACCTACCTCGTATTTCTTTTCGTTAGTATAGAACGATTAAAACTTAAAAAAGTTTACAAAGTTTTAATCAAATTTATATTAAATTTACAAAATATTATTTTACAATAGTATAGCTTATTCTTTTACAGGTATTTTGTCAAGGTGTATTTCGATATAAAATCATTACGAAGAAAGGCTAATATTACTGATTATAAAAGATTTTCCTTTCTATATAATTCTTATAATTCAAAATCATAAAAACATTAAGAAAATTACAAAACACTTTATTCTAATAGTTTTACTTATTCAAGAGAAGGCATTTAGAGAAGCTATTTCCCTTCTCAATTACTATCTTTACAATTAAAAAACCCGAATAGGGCACTTTTAAATCGTGACCTCCATTCGAGTTCCATTCATTCTCTCTATAAAATTTTTAGTCTTTGCTATATTGCTTCTCTATTTTTTCTTATTACCAAAAATCACAGTACTATATACTGTTTTCGGTGCTGAAGGATCGAGATACTGTGTTGCACTATTAACAGCAATTACTCCTTCAGAAAAACCACCACTAATCAGCCTATTTTTATTTGGATACGTGACAATATCACCCGCTGCATAAATTCCTTCTAGATTTGTTGCCATCGAAGAGTCAACAACTATTTTACTTTTTTCAAAACGGATATTTGTTTCTTGTAGTGGCCCTAGCTCTAATTTTGCTCCATGGTGAGCTATCATTTCATCAAGAGGTAGCCTCTCTTCCATTCCAGTTACTTCTTCTTTGAGAACAACCTCATAGATTATACCGTTATCTTCATTAACATCGGTAATTGAATAAGGTATTTTCAGCTCCACCATAGATTGATGTAGCCTTTCTATATCAATAGGATGAGCATGGAAATCTTCACTCGTATGAACAAGTGTAACATGTTCAGCGAATTCTGCTATCATGATTGCCCAATTGATAGCCCCACTGCCACCACCGGATACTACAACATTTTTCCCTATGAAATTCTCCATTTTTCCAAGATGATAATGAAGATTTTTACCTTCAATTTTCAATGTTTCCATTAAAGGCATTTTTCTCATCTTGAAAATCCCGTCTCCAGCCGTTACGATGACAGTTTTAGTTATATGTTTTTCATCATTATCTGTTAGTAAACAGTAATTGCCTTGTGAGTTTTTTACAATTTCTTGCACTTGTTGTCCAAGAACAATCGTTGGTTTTAAGCTTTCCGTTTGTTCTTTTAATTGATGAATTAAATTGCTACCTGTAATTTTGTAAAAGCCAGGTACATCATAAATTGTTTTTTCAGGATAAAAGAATGAAACTTTTCCGCCCAATTGTGGTAAATATTCAATTACCTTCGTCTTTAATCCCCTCATACTACTATAGAAGGCTGTATATAACCCAGTTGGACCTCCACCAATTATAGTTACGTCATATAGCTCGTTTCCATGTTCCATTCTTTAAACCTCATTTCAAAACACTCAGTTGCTTGTTAATTTCTCTACTATGAAATCAAATTGTTGATCTAATGAAACCGGGTCATTAAAGAATGAACCTGCGGAATCAACTTCAAATACCCTTCCATTTTTAACAGCAGGTAGCTCTTTCCAAATGTTACTTTCAGCTAAATTATTTTCAGCTGTATCTCCAGCCCATTTACTTGTAAAGATATAGTCTCCTGCATAATCAGGTAGAACCTCTAAAGAAATACTAGCATACCCAGGTCCATTATCTACAGCTTCCTCTTGAGCTTTTGGTGGTGCTTTTAAACCAAATTCTGTATAAATAATTTCTCCCCCGCGAGCATAGGTATCACCATATACATAAATTCCTTTAGCATACGGTTGTAATAATGAAACAGTTTTATCTCCAACAGCATCTAATACTTTTTGTTTATTATCTGCAACTTTCTTATCCCACGCTGTAATCCAATCTTCTGCTTTTTCTTCTTTACCTAACATTTTACCAAATTCTCTTAGTTGGTCTTTGAAATCTAATTTACCATATTCGATTTGAACAGTTGGTGCAATTTGTTTTAGTTGTTCAATATTTTCATCTGTATCACTTGTAATGATTAGGTCTGGTTCTAATTCCATTACCATTTCTACAGAAAGTCCATCCCCAAGATTTGTTGCACCATCAAGCTTCCCTTCAAAATAAGGATTATCAATTGCTAATTGTGTTACCCCAGTTGGCGTAATATCTAATGTTAAAAAATATCCAACATAGGAAGGCGCAAGAACGACTACGTTTTGTGGATTCGCTGGAACTTCGACGTCACCAAAATCACTTTTATATGTTCTTGTTTCATTTTCATTATTATCTGTAGTTTCGTTATTAACCTCTGTTTCATTATTTCCGCATGCTGCTATGATAGCAACCATCATCGCAAGAATAATAAATATTATCGGAAATTTAAATGTGTTTTTCATTGTTATCCTTCTTTCTTTTGAGTTAAAGAGTATTTTATTGCCTTATTTATTAAAGGTAGCAACACTGTTATATGTGCTTCATCCGCGAACTCAATATATTCGGTCATTACTCCCTGATTAGATAGCGCTTGCAAACGATGAAATAGGCTTTTTGCTTTTTCATTTACGAGCGAAGGGTGATCTTTTTCTAATTCTCCTACACCAATCAAAAGCTTAATATTCAACTTATTTCCAGTATTTTTTTCGAAAAAAGTTTTTTCCTTTTCTAAAAGCAACCGTTCATTCCACGATATCGATGGGCTACCTGCTATATAAACTTGAAACGCTTCTGGCTTTGAAAATAACGTATTTAGAACAAATAGGCCTCCTAGGGAATGTCCAAATAGTATTTGTCTATTTTGATCGATATGAAATCTATTTGATATTTGAGGCTTCAATTCATTCTCAATAAAGGATAGAAATTGTTCTGCTCCACCCTGTTTAGGCCATGTTCCTTCACCAGGATATGGTGGTAATTCATCATTTTGAGCAGGTAATGTATAATCATAGTGTCTTGATGGGTCAAAAGGCGCTTCTGTGTCATAACCAATCCCGACTACAACAGCAGGTGCAATTCCGGTTAAATCCGGTCTTCTCGATTGTAATCGCACTGACTCAGTAAAGCTACTAAATACAGAGTTCGCATCTAATGTATAAATAACTGGATAACCAGAATCAGAAGGTGCCTCCGCTGGCCAAGAAACAAAAATCTTATATTTACGATGCTCATTCTTTGAAAACAGTATGTACTGTTCTGACCGTGGTAATGCTACTTTTTCTCTTACT
Organism: Lysinibacillus sp. PLM2; assembly: GCA_023168345.1. NCBI lineage: Bacteria > Bacillati > Bacillota > Bacilli > Caryophanales > Bacillaceae > Lysinibacillus > Lysinibacillus sp. PLM2. The sequence goes on from AP025689.1 coordinate 3,367,574, forward strand.
TGACCTCTGTTTATGAATTGGGAATTCAATTTCTTCAATTCCTCCATTCTTAATTGAAAACAATTCTCATTTACAAATATAAATGCCTTTTCCTAAAACTTCAACTTATTTTTTTAAATAGGTTTTAGTATTTTAGCTTTATATGGACACGATACATATTGATTGGTAAAATAACCTCTGTATTGATAACGATTATCAACGTTTAACATAGATTGATTAAATTGTATTTGAGGTAAAATAATGGACAATTTAAAAATACAAGATTCACCTACTATTAAATCACGGCCGTTTATGGCGACATTCGTGATGATCGGTGGTACTATCGCTTTACTATTAGGATTGGTGTTTTCAATATCTGTAGGAGCTGCTGATATTGGATTTTGGACCGTTTGGGAAGCAGTATTCCATTTTAATCCGGAACTGTCCGAGCACACCGTAATTCAAGAAATACGCCTCCCTCGGTCATTAGCTGATGTATTAGTCGGTGCTTGCTTCGCAGTTGCGGGGGCTATTATGCAAGGGATGACTCGTAATCCCTTAGCTGATAGTGGACTACTAGGTATAAACGCCGGTTCTATCTTTATGGTCGCTCTTTGTTTCGCTTTTCTTCCTGGAATTTCATACAACACTTTAATTCTGTTTTCCTTCATAGGAGCAGGGATAAGCTTAGCATTAATCTACGGGGTTGGCTCCATGGCGAAAAATGGAATGTCCCCAGTCAGACTAGTCTTAGCAGGTGCAGCTGTTAGCGCCCTTCTCACCGCTTTAAGTGAAGGGATTGCGATTTACTTTAATATAAGTCAGGACTTAGCATTTTGGTATGCAGGTGGGGTTGCAGGCGTCCAATGGCTACAGGTTAAATATATGTTTCCATGGATTGTAGCTGGTTTAATAGGAGCCATGCTGATTGCACGCTCTATTACTCTCCTGAGTCTCGGCGAAGAAGTTGCCACTGGGCTTGGACTACGAACAAAATTAGTTAAAATATTTGGCGTTCTTATCGTACTCGTATTAGCTGGAGTTGCTGTTTCCGCTGTTGGACCAATCGGATTCGTTGGGCTACTTATTCCACACCTTACACGATTTTTAGTGGGGGTTGATTATCGATATATCATTCCTTGCTCAGCGATTTTGGGAGGCTTGTTTATGACGATTGCTGATATTGGTGCTCGAATGATTAATCCTCCATATGAAACGCCAATTGGATTCATCTTTGCGTTAATAGGAGTCCCATTCTTTTTATATGTAGCTCGTAATGAGAGGAGGGCACTTTAATGATATCAGCAAAAATGGATCGACAAAAAAAGAATCGCCGACTTATCGTTCTTGCTACCTTCTTTATTTTAATTTTCATTACATTTTTTATTAGTATGAACACTGGATTCTCTCGTTTAACACCAATGGAGGTCATAAATACTTTATTGGGGCAAGGAACGGACAAGCAGAACCTTACTTTATTTGAACTTCGTCTACCTCGTATTGTCATTTCTATACTAGTAGGTGCCGGTCTAGCATTGTCTGGCTGTATTTTACAAGGGATATCCCGAAATGATATGGCAGACCCTGGTATCCTCGGTATAAATGCCGGGGCAGGATTAATGGTTGTATTATTTATCGCTTCCTTTCAAACAAGCACTGCAGCCCCTTCGCTTTATCTTCCCTTTTTGGCGCTAATTGGTGGAGGATTAACAGCTGTACTAATCTATTTGCTCTCCTATAAGAAACACGAAGGTCTACTACCGACTCGTTTTTTACTTACTGGGATTTCAGTTTCTGTAGGATTAATCGCCTTAATCAATGTGCTTGCTTTAAGATTACATCCTTCTAAATATGAGTTTATTGCAGTTTGGCTTGCAGGACGACTTGTTGGAACTACTTGGGATCAGGTATTCGCACTTTTACCTTGGGTTGTCCTATTATTCTTGTTCGTGTTTTACCGTTCACGAAAATTAGATGTGATGACATTCGGTGATAAGATGGCCACAGGACTTGGTGTCTCTGTAGAGAAAGAGCGTCTTTTGATGTACGGTGCAGCGACAGCACTAGCTGCTGCTTGCGTTTCTGTAAGTGGTGGTATTGGGTTTGTAGGGTTAATTGCTCCCCATTTAGCAAGAAAACTAATTGGCAACAACCATAAGTATTTACTTCCTACCTCAGCACTGACTGGAGGTTTGTTGTTACTAATTGCTGATACGATAGGACGTTCACTATTTCTACCTTCAGAAATACCAGCAGGCATTGTTGTAGCTGTTATCGGGGCACCATACTTCCTATATCTATTAGCTCGTGCGAGGTAAAAAACATTAATAGGACTATAATTTAATCTTTATTTTAAAATATTGCTTAGACTACTTAACGACTTTATGCGAAAGTAGTCTTTTTTATATAGTTCAGACTTCATGCACATTTTATCTATAAAAAACACTTTCGAATCTAGTACATATTTGGTAATACAGTCGATTCGAAAGTGTTTTTATTTTATATTTAGTTAGGTTATTCAATTAAATATGCAAATGCATTATTCTATTTATTTAACTAATTCATAAGGAATACAAAGTGGTACTCCTGTACGGGGGTCATGTAGAATATCTGCTTCTACTCCAAATACCTCTTTTAGCACATCTTTTGTCATTACAGCTTCGGGCGTCCCACTGCTTACAATTTTCCCCTTCTTAATGGCAATCATATACTGTGCGAACCTAGAGGCATGGTTAAGATCATGCACAACCATCACAATCGTACGTTTTTCTTCCTCATTTAGTTTGTGCAACAGCTGTAAAACTTCAAGCTGATGTGCCATATCCAAATAGGTTGTTGGTTCATCTAGAAATAATATATCTGTTCCTTGTGCTAACGCCATCGCAATCCATGCTCTTTGACGTTGTCCACCTGATAATTGGTCAACTGGTCGATTATAAAATTCCTTCATCCCTGTAATGTTGATCGCCCAATCAATGATACGATAATCTTCCTTTGAAAGGGAACCGAATCCTTTTTGATGGGGAGAACGGCCATAAGTAACAAGTTCCGTTACGGTTAATCCTTCAGGTGCAGTAGGATTTTGGGGTAAAATGGCTAATTGCTTGGCTACTTCTTTTGTTGACTGTTTATGAATTTGAGCACCATCTAGAAATACTCCGCCCTTTGATGGCTTCATTAGTCTTGCCATTGTTTTTAGAATAGTAGATTTCCCTGAACCATTTGACCCAACTAATGCTGTTATTTTACCTGTTGGAATATGTACATTTAGATCATCTACAATACACACATCTCCATAAGCTATAGATAGCTCTTCTGTATATAAACCACTCAAAGGGTTCACTCTCCTCGAAACGATATATCAAATACACCTATTAAAATAGTCGATAAGCGTACATATTATTTTTACGTATTCTAATACAACATTCATTTTAAGCGATAATGATAATTAATTTCAATGGTAAGGACGAAATCCGCAAATATTTCAGAATACAATTATTTGTTTATCCATATAACTCAATAATTTGATTTGCGATATATTCAGAGCTATATTGAATCCCATCTGTAATCCACCACATGATAATTCCAAGTATAGAGGATGCAAGGATGTCCATCGAAAGCTTATCTTTAATCTCCTCACTTTTACGCCTTACTATAATCGAGTCTTTTAATATCATATGTAATTTTTTCTTAAATCCATGATGCTCAAAAAGAACTGCTAATAATTTTCGATGTTTATAAAAATAGTCTAAAAAGGTAATGATTTGTTCCTGATTCGTTGAACTATCAATTTCTAAAAGTGGAGACATTTCCGACGACAAGTCGTCGAAAATATCGTAAACCAATTGTCGTAATAAATCCTTAATATCTAAAAAATGCAGATAAAACGTGGCACGATTTAGTTCGGCACGAGTCGCTATTTTTTGTACAGTAAGTTTTGAGATATCTGGATTTTCAATTAATAAAGCGACTACGGCTTCCTTAATCATTCGTTTAGAGCGAACCGCGCGCGGATCCTGATTCTTCTGATTGTTCAAATTCATTCTCCTTTGTCTATTATGCTCGGACTTATTTAATACTTTTTTTAATTTTGTTGCTTAATTAACACATTTTAAAAAATTGTGAATAGGCATCAGAATTAAAAATTGTTATTATCTATTTTATTGACACTATGTCAAAAAAGTAAATAGAGAAAGGGAAAATTATGTCGCAATCAAGTAATATAAAGATATTATTAACAGTACTAATTTTAGGTTGCTTTTTATCAACACTCAATCAAACATTATTAAATGTTGCATTAAGTAATTTTATGGATATATTCTCTGTATCTGCCACTACAGTACAGTGGCTTTCTACGGGTTTTATGTTAGTGAATGGAGTACTTGTTCCTATTACCGCATTTTTAATGAAACGCTTCTCCACACGTCAACTTTTTATTAGTTCGATGTTATTTTTATTAATTGGCTCTATTTTATGTGCAATCGCACCAAGTTTTGCTATTTTACTAACAGGACGTATGATTCAAGCCATTGGTGCAGGGATTATTATGCCGCTTCTTATGAGTGTCGTCATGTTTATTTTCCCAGTAGAAAAAAGAGGCAGTATGATGGGGTTAATTGGATTAGCTATTATTTTTGCTCCAGCAATTGCCCCAACCTTAGCCGGTTTTATAATAGAGTACTATTCTTGGCATTGGTTATTTATTGGACTCATTCCACTTGTTATAATAGTTATTTTTTTGTCAATGAAATATTTGATTAATGTCTCCGAAACTGCACAAACAAAGTTAGATACAGTCAGTGTTATCTATTCAACAATTGGCTTTGGTCTTATTTTGTATGGCTTTAGTAATGCAGGTAGTCATGGATGGGATGATCCGATTGTAATTATTACACTTCTAGTTGGGATCTTGATTACAGCCTTGTTCTGTTTACGACAAATAAAGTCTCCTGATCCACTATTAAACTTATCCGTATTTAAAAATAAAGTATTTACATTAACTTCTATTATTAACGTAATTGTAACGATGATGATGTATGCGGATATGATTTTATTACCTATCTATTTACAAGATGGAAGAGGATTTACTGCATTTAACGCTGGTCTTTTATTATTACCAGGTGCTATTGTTAATGCTTTTATGTCTCCTATTACTGGAAAGATGTATGACCGTTTTGGTGCGAAGCCGTTGTTTGTCGTTGGGTTAATTTTTATCATTCCATCGATGTGGGTTGTAACCGATTTAACAGAAACAACGACCTTTGTCTTCCTAATGGTGCGTACTATTTTCCTTCGTATCGGGCTTAGCTGTATTACAATGCCATTAAATACCGCTAGTTTAAATGCCTTACCGAAGCCTCTTGTGACACATGGAACAGCAGTGAATAATACAGTACGTCAAATTGCAGGTGCTATTGGAACAGCTGTTGTGATTACAATATTTACTGCACAATCAACAAGACATGCAGATGTTTTAATAGAAGAAACACCAAATGCTACGCTTGAAGCTATTCGTACACTTGATTCAATCTTAGGTTCAAGTGATGCCTATTATTTCATGACAATCTTGGCGATAGTAGCATTAGTATTAACACTATTCGTGCCATCTAAAAAAAAGTTTAATGAACCTTCATAAATTTTTAGGAGTTTAACATTTATATAAAAGGTTCAATTTCAAATGTTGGGGTGATGTGAACTTCACATCACCTTTTTTCATCCTAAATGAACACCGATTTCTTTATATTGATTGCTTAATAATATTTTACCTTTATAATGCTCAAATCTCTTAAAGCCGTAGGCATTTCGTTTAATAACTTTCGATTTATTATTTATCCCTTCTAAAAAGCCGTTAGAGTAACCGTAACTGAAGCTATTCAATATCTCTACTTGCCAATTCTTAAAGGTTTGAATTGCCTTAATAAACGCAGGAATATTTGATTCTTCTACCTGCTTGTAGAATTCAAATAATTTTTCTTTTATTTCTTTTATGTCATTCGTTTTTTTGGCCCAGTCTAACCATTTACAATAAGCTTCTTTAAGTATGTATGCTTGTTTTAAAACATCTGACATTCCGAGATAACGATTTAAGTACCAGCGATCCTTTTCCTTTAATTTCTCTTTTCTCTTATACAATACATGCCGCATCCTTTTACACTGTTTGCGATCATAAGCATGCCATTCTTTCTGAACGATTCTACGAACCTCGTCTAAGGCCCAGTAAATATAACGACTATAGTGAAATCGATCGGCCACGATTACAGGTCGACTTAATGCCTTTTTAACGGCTTCTTTAAAATGAGGGTTCATATCCATCACTACGACATTAACCGAGCTACCAAATTTTCTTAAGTAATCTTTAATTGTATTTTTACGACGGTTGGGTAAGATATCAAGCGGTTCATGTGTTTCTGCATTCGCAATAATGAGCTGATAAGTTCCTGCATCTGTATCGCCCTTATATTCATCAATAGCGATATGCTTAGGTAATTCAACTCCATTAGCCAATTTATCATTTAAAACAGAATCAAACCTACGAATAATTGTTGTAATTGATGTCCCTAAAACTTCAGCAGTCTCCTTAAAAGTTTTTCCTTTAATAGCTTTTATACGTGCTACTTGATTCCATTCTTTCGAATATTGTTGGTATCTCTCCACAAATGGATTATCTTCAGAAAAACGCTTTCCACAATCACAAACATAACGGCGGCGTTTATAAAAAATCATTGATAGCCGCTCAAACCATTTTAAATGCTTTATCTTTTGTATACGATAATCATGAACCTTTGAAGTTAGATTTCCACAAACAGGACATTTATGTTCTTTCCTAGGCATCATTACATATAATGCTATTCGATCCTCAACATTCTCAACTTTATGAATCTCTACACCTTCAAATCCTGGAATCTTCATGTTAAAATACATATGCACAGGTCGCCTCTTTTCGCTTGTTTCTCGTCAATTCAAGTATAAAAGAATCGGCGATTCTGTGCTTTTTCATTTTTGTGAAAATGTTTGAAAACCCCAACAAATATTATAGAACCATATAAAAAATTAAAAGAACGAATTCCCTATTAGAAATTCGTTCTTTTTCATTTAATATTCAACTAGGTCTTACTAAGGTGTTTACGCTGAAAGCATACCCTTCTCTTTCATGCCATGAATCTGATTTAAAATTAAAGCACCAATCATTTGTATAATTGTTTTTACGATTACTTGCCCTACAATAGCAGCTGGTACAGCTTCCCACGGTAAAAAACCTGCTCCAAGCGGACTTAATCCTACAATAACAAATACGACCGAATCAAATAGTCCTCCAACGATTCCACTATAAAATACACGCCAAGCCATTGGTAGTTTTAGACGTGTATAAATTTCAGTATCAGCAGTTTCAGCGATTAAAAATGAAAGGGCAGATGCTGCTACAATCATCAATGTATCGCCAAGTGAAAATGATACACCTGCTGATAAAAATAATGCTATGAATATAAATAAATACGTTTTTGCACGACCATATTTATTTTGTACAAGATCTCGGAAAATGAACGTTGCTCCCACAAAAAGTGTCCCCATTGGAACAATAAATACACCTAACTCTAAAGGTGCGAACCTTGCTGTTACTACATTTGCAATAACAATAGATAATAAATAAAATACGATTCTCATGATCTTTCTCCTTTATTAATTATTCACGAACAAGACATTTAGCTATAACACCACAATGACCCTTCATGAATTCCAAATTCCTTAAAACACTTGCTTAGAGCTCAAGTATTCATCTAGTCCATTTTTTCTCAGCTTACAAGCTGGGCATTCTCCACATCCATCAGCAATAATTCCGTTATAGCAAGTGAGTGTTTTTTCTTTGACATACTCTAATGCTCCTAACTCGTCAGCAAGCTCCCATGTTTGCGCTTTGTTTAGCCACATTAATGGTGTTTCAATGACAAAGGAATCGTCCATTGATAGATTTAATGTTACGTTTAAGGATTTTATAAAAATATCGCGACAATCGGGATATCCGCTAAAATCTGTCTCACAAACCCCTGTGACTATGTGTTTTGCTCCTACTTGTCTCGCTATAACGCCTGCAAATGAAAGGAAAAGTAGATTTCTACCAGGTACAAATGTCGAAGGTAACTCTCCATTTTTTCCGTCTTCAACTTCGATGTCATTTCTTGTTAATGCATTGGGTGCAAGCTTATTTAAAAGCGACATGTCTAAAATATGATGCTTCACACCTAGATCCATAGCAATCTGTGTGGCACTTTCAATTTCAAGTCGATGCCTTTGCCCATAATTAAATGTTACAGCTTCTACTTGTGAGAATCGTTTTTTTGCCCAAAATAAACAAATCGTACTATCTTGACCGCCGCTAAACACAACGATTGCTTTTCCTTGCTTCATCTATAAAACGCTCCTTAACGAAAAAAACAGCAATCTAAGAGAAATGCTGTTTCTTCTTAGTTTTTTTAAGAGGGTAGCTAATACCTCTTCCTCCAAATTTGAAGGACTCTATTTCATTATCGATTATCTACTTTTTCTGGATTAAGGTCATGATTCATTAAACGGTAATTTGCCATTTCTTCATATTTCGTTCCTGGCTTTCCATAATTACACCAAGGATCAATTGAAATCCCCCCACGTGGAGTGAATTTTCCCCAGACTTCAATATATCGTGGATCAAGTAACTTAATTAAATCGTTCATGATGATGTTCACACAGTCTTCATGGAAATCACCATGATTTCTGAAACTAAATAAATATAGCTTTAGAGATTTACTTTCTACAATCTTTTTATCCGGAATGTATGAAATATACATTGTCGCAAAGTCAGGTTGACCTGTAATTGGACAAAGACTCGTAAACTCAGGGCAGTTAAACTTTACAAAATAATCACGGTTCGAGTGAAGGCTATCTACAGACTCCAAAACTTCAGGGGCATAATCAGATGGATACTTTGTATTTTGGTTCCCTAATAGTGTTAGATCTTCCAAACCTTCTGTATTTTTTCGGCCAGACATAAAAAAACCTCCTTGAAAATGCTTCCCAACACTTTTCAAGAGAGGTTTTAACTAGATCGCTATAAAAAATATGAAGCAATCAAAAAAGCCATGTCCTTTTATGGACATGGCGCAATGTCATGTTTCCATAGTTTTTTATAGAGGGTATCAGCTATGAACCTCTCCCGTAAAGATCGGGTATTATATTTATCCATTATGATATAGAAAATGAGGGGCGTCAATAAAAAAATTACAATATTATAATGTTAAATTAATTCCTCTTTCCACATCACTATTCACTTACTTAAGCTATAGAATTTCAGAAACAGTTACACACTTATAACCATTTTCCTCTAAATAGTTAAGAACAAGTTCCACCGCTTTAATAGTTGACTCATGTATATCGTGCATGAGAATAATTGAACCATCTTTTACATTCTCTTTTACAATTTCTAGTACTGCTTCAGGATCATGAGACTGCCAATCCAATGTATCTATTGTCCATAAAACAGATGTTATATCTATACTATTTTCAACTTCTTTATTCGTCGAACCATAGGGAGGTCGTAAAATGGTTGCACTATAACTTGTTGCCTCTAAAATTATTTCATTTGTGTGTTGTACTTCCTGTATGATTTTTTCTGGACTAAGCGTCGTCAAATCTTTGTGATCCCATGTATGGTTTCCAATTTCATGACCATCTTCCGCCACTTTCTTTGCAATGTTTGGATAAAAATCTACCCTACTGCCGAGCATAAAAAAGGTTGCTTTTGCGTCATGCTGAGCTAACAAATCCAAAATAGTAAGAGTATTTTTTGGATGAGGTCCATCATCAAAAGTGAGTGCAACTCTTTTCTCTGTAGAGGATGGGTCTGTTGACATATCTTCCTCTGTCGATTCTTCTTGATTTGTCTTATCTTCCGTTATACTCTCATCAGATTCGTCTGGTTCATTGTTATTAGTCGTATCCTCTATTTTTAATCTGTCTAACCATTCGGCAGATACTATTTCACTTACCTGCTTAAAGGGTAAAGTAATTACTGGCATTCCAGCAGCACCAGCAGTAACTTCATATTTGTCAAATTCAAACACAATTGCTTGATTCGTTAAATACATATTCGAAAACTTATTATCCTTATTCTCAATCCAGTCTCTTAAATCTTCCTCAACTAAAAAGGAGCTGTATTCCTCAGACTGCTTAAATGCATTAAGTAAAAGATTGTATAGTTTTTCTCTATTTTCTTTTGTGTCATTAATTATCTCAGTTTGTTTTATAAATTGTTCGTTTTTTAAGTCTACAAGAAAAACAGTGTTGCTTTGGCGAGAATTGGCACCGCCTACATAGCTTTCTTCGGTAAATACAATAGAGTAAAGTTGATCGATAACAGGGTAAATATAAAATGTCAGATACAATTGAGCAGGTCGCTCTCTTAAGGCTTCTTTATTATATTTACTTAGTTCATCATGGAAACCTTGTTCCATCCTTGAAACATATTTTTTAATATCCTCATTTAATAATTCTTTTTCAAACTTAGGGTAATGTATTGCCTTATGATATGTATCTTCTTCATATGTATTTGTAATTATATCTACACCATTGTATTTGGATTGTTCAATTTTCTCATTTTCCCCTTTTTTGTCTATCGATTCCTTCTTATTTTCACCTTGGTTATAAAAATATGCCATCACTGCAATTAAAATAATTCCAATGATTATCAAAATTGTATACGATAGTCTAGTTGGCTTCATCATTAAAACTCATTAAAACTCCTTCAATATTTCTAGCTTAAATCATTTATGTTAAACCCAATAAATTATAACAATATCTTCTCCCATCTTTTCTAAACACTATCCCCCCATCTAATTTATCTTTCATATATTAATACCTTTTTAATGGCCATAAAGTTGTCTCAATTTATCAAGTAGTTATAAAAGAAAAGCAAATTAAAAGATAAAGAAGAAGAACCAAGACCAATTGTAGAGGTAGTTCACAAAAATGAGCGCCTCCAATTTGGAAACGCTCTTTTAACAATGACAATTATTGGATAACTCGTTTTGAAAACAGATAGTTCTTCGCCCAGTAAGGGTTTTGTAATACATTCGTTGTGATCATTACACCTTTTGATGTAGAGGCATGAATCATATTTCCATCACCCATATAAATTCCAACATGGGCTACTCTTCCATCTGTATAAGTATCATTCATTGTAAAGAACATTAAATCTCCGGCTTTTAGGTTGGAGGTCGGAACATTTATACCTTTACTTGCTTGATCTCTGGATACTCTAGGTAGTTGTACTCCAAAATTCCCAAAGACATATTGGGTGAAGGATGAACAGTCGAATAAGTTTGGTGCTTCCGCTAATGTTGCACCGAATTTATATTTTGCCCCAATATATTTCTTCGCATCTTCAAGAATATTCTTGATTTGTTGAGCAACAGTATCATTACTATTATTTTTGACAGGTTCCTTCTCTTTTATCGGCTCAATTTCCCCTTTTGACGAAGAGGCATCAGGGCTTGGTAACTTTAATACTTGCCCATCCAAAATCAGGTTTGAAGTTAGATTGTTTATTCTTTTAAGTTCGTCAACACTAATATGGTGAATACGGGCTATATTGTACAATGTGTCCCCTAAATGTACTACATATTTTGTTGCAGGATTTTGGATTTGAATAGAACCGTTTTCCTTTTTGAATGTGACATATGAGTTAAATAAAGCGCCTGCTGCATGTAAAGAAACATAAGCAGTTTCATTAATCCACCTTGGCGGCTCAATGTTTACATATTCATTACCCTTTTTCGCCCTTGTCCCACCTAATGCAATTCGTATTATAGTAGAGCCATCCGTTATTTCGTAGGCTCTGTTTTTTTCCTCAAACTTGATACTATTATAATTTAACATTTTAGCAAGATCGACAAACGGTAAATAGTACACTCCATTTTCTTTAATCGGATTAATACCATCAACTACTTTTCCATTAATGTAAACACCCGCATTTGGAAGGTAATCTACCTGGGCATTCGCACTAATTGTACTTCCCATAGAACTCCCGAAGACTAGTGCTAAAACCATTACGATTCGTAATAAATTTCTCATTGCTACTCTCCCTATTCATTAGTTTTCGTTTACTTATAGTGGCTTTTTGCTATGTTTTTATTCTTCCTTATTTTTTAGTTCAATTGAAATTAGGTGTTATTCGATTTAAAAGCTATTAAAGAGATAGGCATTTGGCCGTCTCAAAACTCAGTACAAGTTATTCGTGATATGCATGTTTATAAGCCTGCTGAGCAGTAATAAAAAGAACAAATTTTCCATCCCATAATTTGTTCTTCGTTTTGGCTTTATTTAATTAGGTGCTTTGTCGGATTTGAATTGTTATTTAACCATTCTGCCTTCCTCAAAACGTAATGATTACGATTTAAGTTGACATATTAAAATTAGGTGTGTATAATCATAAATCGTAATGATTACTATTTAAAAAAGGAGGATTATCATGTTTTCAAAAGCAAAATGGGTAAGTGTTTTAGCAGTAATTGCAATGTTAGTTGGATGTGCAGAAGGGGAAACTAAGGATAACACAGTTGAACAATCAGCGGTTACATCGGAAGAAAAAAATCAGATCGAAGAACAAGTACATAATCATTCTCATGATGAAGATTCTACAGAGAGTGAAGAACATGAACATGCTCATAATCATTCTCATGATGAAGATTCAAAGAAGATTTATGATGGGTATTTTGAAGATGAACAGGTAAAGGATCGTGAGCTAAGTGATTGGGCTGGTGATTGGCAATCGGTCTATTCTTATTTACAAGACGGAACATTAGATGAAGTGTTCGAACATAAAGCTGAACATGACGAAACACAAACAGCAGATGATTTTAAGTCTTACTATGAAAAAGGCTATAAAACAACAACTGATCGAATCGTTATTGAAGGGAATTCTGTAACCTTTTATGATCACGGACATGCACACACGGGAGAATATGCATATGATGGGTATGAAATTTTAACATATGAAAAAGGAAATCGAGGGGTTCGGTATGTTTTCAAGCACATAGGTGATGATGAAGGTGTACCAAAATATATACAATTTAGTGATCATCTTATCGCACCAGAAAAATCAGGTCACTTCCATTTGTATTCGGGGGATGATCGAGCGGCATTACTTAAGGAAGTAGAAAATTGGCCAACATATTACCCATCGCACATGGATGGACATACAATTGCACATGAGATGATTGCACACTAAATACATTACTGTAATGGATTACGGTTATTAAACCAAAAAGTGGCTAGTATGTATCCGTGTTAAATTAGGATACTACTAGCCACTTTATTCAGAATGTAAACTTGTATTGAGACAACCTTATTCTACCTCAATTGTTCTATCCTCATTAACACCAAAATTATCAAGCATCGCACGTACCTCATCTGTTGATTTCGTGTTCATTAGTTGATTTCTTAATTCACCCGCTCCACGGAATCCTTTGACATATATTTTGAAAAAACGATGAAGGGCCGTGAATGGACGTGGCTCTAATTCTTCTGAATACTTATCATGGAGATCAAGATGCAATCTTAAAAGATCAAGCAATTCCTCACTGCTATGTTCTTTTGGCTCCTGTTCGAAGGCAAATGGATTTTTAAAAATACCTCGGCCAATCATTACTCCATCAACACCATATTGTTCAACAAGTTGTAGCCCAGTTTGACGATCAGGAATATCCCCATTAATCGTCAAAAGCGTATCGGGTGCTATCTCATCACGAAGTTTTTTAATCTCCGGAATTAGCTCCCAATGCGCAGCTACCGCGCTCATTTCCTTTCTTGTACGCAAATGGATAGAAAGGTTTGCGATATCTTGTTTCAATATATGTGTAAGCCAGTCTCTCCACTCGTCTACTTCTGTAAAACCAAGTCTTGTCTTCACACTTACAGGTAATCCGCCCGCTTTTGCCGCCTGTATTAGTTCTGCAGCAAGGTCGGGTTGAAGGATAAGACCGCTTCCTTTTCCTTTAGATGCTACATTAGGAACAGGACAACCCATATTGATATCCAAGCCTTTAAACCCAAGTTCCTTCATTCCAATACTCATTTGTCGAAAATACTCAGGCTTATCTCCCCATATATGTGCAACAATTGGTTGTTCATCTTCTGTAAACAGCAAACGTCCTCGCACACTTTTCTGTCCTTCTGGGTGACAGTAACTATCCGAGTTTGTAAACTCAGTGAAAAACACATCAGGTCTAGCCGCTTCACTCACTACATGTCGGAAAACAACATCTGTCACATCTTCCATTGGTGCAAGTACAAAGAATGGTCGTGGTAAATCACGCCAAAAATTATCTATCATTTCAAACTCAAATCCTCTCATTTTGGTTACAACTTTAACGATTATTTGAAAAAATTAAGTAAAAGATTTTCTTCTTTTACACTTATATCATGCATCTTAGCTTATTATCAAACACTTGGTCATCTATTATTAAAGAAAAATATATTGCGATGATTAGAATCATAATTCTAACAGAAATCAGTCTTGAAATGGAAGGGATTAAATTGGCTAAAAATTTCACATTGAGATTTTTTCCTATGGATATTTTGATGAATTTTTCTCGCATTTTATATTAACTAATTACCTTTTAAAAGCAAATTCTAATTGAAAATCATTCTCAAAACTTATTGACATTGAACGAATTTGGGGTATGATAAATTTATGTAAATGATAATGATAATCTTTATCATTTAACTGCAAAATAAAAAGAATTACAAATAAAGTGAGGCTATTCATAATGAAAAAGTCATTATTATTTTTAATCACTTCCATCTTTGTTTTGGTTCTTGCCGCTTGTGGCAATGACAGTTCAACAAATAACGAATCCACTGTTGAAGGATCAACAATTAAAAAAGAAAGCGACAGTGAGTACCCAATTGTCATTAAACATGCATTTGGTGAAACAAAAATTAATGAAAAACCGGAAAGAGTTGCAACGATATCCTGGGCTAACCATGATGTTGTATTAGCTCTTGGTGTCGTACCGGTAGGTTTTTCTGCTGCAAACTACGGAATCCAAGATGATTCAGGTTTATTACCTTGGACTGCTGAAAAGTTAAAAGAACTCGGTGAAGAAAATCCCACAGTATACCAAGATTCAGATGGTTTAGACTTCGAAGCAATTTCTGATAGTAATCCGGATGTTATTCTTGCTGCTTATTCTGGTATTACACAAGAAGAATACGAAACATTAAGCTTAATTGCTCCAGTTGTACCTTATGAAGAAACTCCTTGGGTAGCACCATGGCGTGACCAAGTATTATTAAACGCTAAAGGTATGGGCATGGAAGAAGAAGGTAAGAAATTAGTAGCCGAAACAGAAAAGTTAATCGCTGATAAAGCAAATGAGTACTCTGTTATTAAAGGAAAGAAAGCTGCATTCGGTATGTTTAACATAGCAGATTTATCAAGCTTCTTTATTTATACACCTGCAGACCCACGTGGCGAATTCTTATTAGATTTAGGTATGGAGTATCCTGAAGGCATTAAAAAGTTAATTACAGATGACAGTTTCTACATTCAAGTAAGTACTGAAAATGCTGATGTATTAAACGACACAGATCTGTTTATTACTTATGGAACTAAAGATACATTAGCCGCTTTACAAGCAGATCCTATTTTAGGGAAAGTTCCTGCAATTGCTGCTGGTAACATTGTCGTTATCGAAGACAATACACCATTAGCAGCTGCTGGTAACCCAAACCCACTTTCTATTCAATACACTATTGATGAATACTTAACTTTAATTGCAGACGTTGCAAAGAACGTTAAGTAATCATGATACAGTTGAACGTTGCAAAATCGAACTTATTAAGGAATCCTTTGATTTGAGTTTGCCACGTAAAAATTGATCGGATTTCAAACAATCGATTAACCTTTATCAAATAGCATAATGAAATTGCATAAAACTAGTTTCAAATCATAAAAAGGTGGAGCTTAGATTATCCAAACTTCACCTTCTTTATTTTCCCAAATGTTATTTAATTAAAGCACCCATTTCATCTGTTTATTTAAGTTCATCTACTAATTTGTTAATACCAGCTCCATGGAATCCGTTAAAACCCCAAAAATATATCTTACAAAAATACTTTTATTGCTGACAATTTGGACAAAAGAAAGTTTTTCGTGATGAGATTTCTTCCCTTACAATAGAAGTTTTGCAGCGAAAACATTCCTCATTCTCTCTATCATAAACATAAAATTGGTAGCCTCCTGTTTTGTCATCTCCCTTATATAACGGGTTTTCCATATAACCACCTTGTTCTATTCCCTTTTTAAGGATAAACTGAATCGAATGGTACGCCCTGGTTAATTGTTGATAATCAAGTTCATTGATTTTTTTATCTGGGCGAATCTCCGCATGCCAAAGAATCTCATCAGAATATGCATTCCCGATTCCAGCTAGCACTTCTTGATTGATTAGTGTTGTTTTAATCATTCCTGTTCTTTTTTGCATTAGTAGATGGAAGGCATCCAATGTAAATTCAGGTTCAAGCACTTCAGGTCCAAGTTTCTCAAACTCATCTTTCACTTCTTCCGGTGACAAAAGATGCAGATAGCCCAATCGAAGTCCTATGAAATATAAATGCTGTTCCCCAAAGGAGAGCCTTATTTGAATGGTTCTGTTTGGTTGATCTTCTTCTTTGCCAAAAAACATCCATCCACCAAGCATCAGGTGTAACAGTAAACATGAATCATCCTGTAGCTGGAAAATTATATACTTAGCTCTTCTAGTAATTGCTTCTATCCTTTGATTAGAAACTTTCGTAGTAAACTGCTCAACTGGTACGTTAATAGACTTTTCCCGTCCAATCTCAATAGCTGATATTTTTTGACCACCTATCAATGACCCCAGTAAGTTTTTATATGTTTCCATCTCTGGTAATTCAGGCATACTTCTGTCCTCCAATTGATAATCTTTTAGACAGTATTTCCTTATGGTGGTTTATTATGAATAATCGGCTTTTATGTAGGAAAACAAAAAGAACGAATCTTTCTATAAAGGATTCGCTCTTCAATATAACTACACTATCTCCAACCAAGCCACAGCCTCACAGTGCAACGAGCGGGGTGGATTGATGTCTTTTACATTGTCGGTAGTCGGAAACACGTCAAAGGCTCTTTTTGCACTATCGGTAGGCGGGAACATATCCACTCTTATTCAAAACTCCAACTCTCAATTATTTTTGCACCTTTTGTCATTAACTCTGAATGTGATTCATTCGATAACATTTCTTCATGTAGTTTATTAGACATTTCATCACTAATGTTAATGGTATCACTCGAAAATTTATCTTTAATTACTGTATACAAATCATGAATGTTTTTTATTTTTCCATTCGACTGCCCTATGATGAAAAGCATATAAAACATAAAGATAGATTTTTTATTTGTTCCTTTGGGATTTAATCTGATTCCTTGTTCAAAATGTTTCCAGTGTTCTTTTACAAACCGCTTCAATCCTCTTATAGTAATAGCAGATTCTTGCAGTAAACTTTGAATATTATTTAGTATAAGAGTTATTACTTCTTGCGTTGGCTCATCAATAAGATTTAGTTTCTCAAAAAATAATTCATAATTCGTGACATACATCAGTTTATATTTAAGTGTCTTATCTGTCATATCCTTAGGTATCATGGCTGTTAAACCATCACCAATATTTGTAGGTTCAAAACTATTGATAAAGTGTTCCTGTAAATTTTCTATATCCGTATCTGAAAAACAGATATGCTTTGCATCGAGTGTCAATTCCTGGAACAGTACATTATATTTACAGCCATCTAAGGGTTTATCACAAACCCGTACATTATATATAGCAATACCAAATAGATTTATAATTACATTAACTGAGTTATCTTTTGACACATATGACAATAAGGCATGACTTCCATAATTGACCATATTATTGAACAGTGCATATATTTCTGGGTTGCTAACAATCGATACTACTTTTCCCCCGTTACTTCTTGTTATAAAATCGATGATAGGTGTAAAATCATCTATTTTTGACATGACTTTATTCTTTGCACAGTACCATTCAAATCCAATCTTAGCTACCATTCTATACATAGCCATGCTAAAAAATACTGATAAATCTAGTGGTACTCTTTTTTCAATCTCCATCTGATTGACATCAATTTCACTAACGTTTGTATCGTTCGCAGCCTTAATTTTCTTAATTTCATCGATTGGCCCCAACAAATATTTCCCATCAACACTACGCATCTTCTTTTTTCCTCCGAACAATTCAGTTTCAGAGGTTATTTTTGCATTGTAGTCAGTATCACCAACAGTAATTATTGATTCATAAGATGCATAATTTTTTCCTTTACTTGATTTGATATCAAGTTCATTTGTTATCAACGCCAGCTTTTGGATAACCTCAGCTTCAAACATATCACTAAAATCATTATTATGCTTAATTCTACATACATTAGGATTTATCATCTTGGCATTAGTAAGGGCATCTGGGATTATATCAGACTTTGATAAATCCTCCGTAACACCACAATATATACATCCATTTTTCATCAGAATCACCACATTTCTATAATTGCACCTGTTTGATTGTTTCTACTAACAACACAATGCAATTATCCATTTATATTTTACTAACGATCTCATTTCAAATGCCTAAATGCTATCGCTCTTCAATTTTCCAATGAGAGTTGTTTAAAATCTCATATAATATTTGAATTATTCTAGGAGCGTAGCTTTCAAATACTATTGTCCAAGTTCCCGGTTCTGCAAAGGGAAGAGCTTTACCATCAGTACCCTCTAAACAATATTGGTATGCATTTCTATGTGTCATGATATTTCTTATGCCTCTGATACCAGATTCTTTGCTAGCTAGAAAATGATAATCTTCTTCGGATAGAATATTATTATTTTTTAAATCGGACAAATCCTGTAAAAAGTTTTGATTATAATTTTCTCTTACAGATTTACAGATTAACTCCATCGCATTAAACAAAACTAATATAGCAGCATAGTCTTCTTCATTTTCATGTAAACGCAAAGAAGTAAATAACATATCACCATAATAGTGTGAATATTGCCAAATCTCATCAATCAATTTATTCACAAAATATCCCCCCTCTTCAATTAAATACTTCAAATCACTATTACGTAATATTTACGACCGTCACTTAAGTCCTGCCAGATAAAATCATATCTGCTTGTTAATGCAATGCTATCTTTATTTTTTCCTACACCTGTTGGCTTAAAAATACAACCGTAAACAGAATATTCTTCTCTAAAAAACTTATATATACCTTCATTGTTGCGCCCTTCATAGAAAGGTCTATCTGAAACAAGAGCAACAGCAGCTGTTTTAGTAAATCCTCGGTTCTTAAGCTCCTCCATAAATTTAATATCCTTCACGAACGAATACATCTGTTCTGGATACTGACCATTTAATGGGCACTTAAGTTCAATTGCATACTTCTCTGATTTATCTTCATTAAAAATAGTAATATCTATTTCTTTTTTTATAGTTTTATTGTCTGGTGTGAAGTATGATACATTTCTTTCAAATTGAATACGATAGTCCGGAAGCTTTTCACGTAGGAATATCCCCAGCTCATGCTGGAGGCTAAACTCATTATAAATTTCAATACTCTTAGACTGAACAAACAAGAAAAAGTCATCTACTAATTGCCTTAAATTAAGCAAAGCATCCACCCCATACACCCTAATATAATTTATAGTTTTTTATTGCCCTTCATAATAGTTTTGCTATATCCTCAAACCTTCTGATACCTCTGCTGGTTAGATGACGTCTTTTCAATAGCCTTTATATTACCTTCCATTTTATTTACGTAGTTTAAAAATAAAGTCCCAAGCAGAAGTCGATCCTTTCTGGGTATTCTATTCCATACATAACCCTTGAACAGATCTTTGACAAGAAAGACTTCACCTTCATTCAAGTTTTCAGTTTCCTTAATAGCCTGTTCTAGTAACTCATTAACATCACCCATGTTGTCATCTCCTTATCAATAACAATATTAACAACATTGTTAATAAGATTATATGCCTTTTACCAATTCTAGTCAATAAGAAGAAAACCACCGATCAAGAGAATAAATATATCTCCTGAATGGTGGTCATTCATGTAGGTTATGTTTATACATCTACTTCTACACCAGATTTAAATTCAATAGTTAGTTTATCATCATAGACCGTTATTTTCTCTATAAGTCTCCTTACTAGTTGCTCATCATACTCCTCAAGGAAGGTGGATTGTTCATTAAGGAATTTTTCCATATCTTCTAGCCTTTGCTTGGAGCCTTTTTTGCCAGCTTCTTCTGCTAAAGCCTTATGCCTTTCCTCTCTGAGCCTGTAAATCTCATCGGCTATATCGTTATAATCTTCTTTGGAATTAGCCAGTCTCAAAAGATCTTTTTGTAATTCCTCTAGCTTTTTATCTATCTCGGCAACAATATTATTGTCCGTTTCACTTATCACTGTTTCTATATTTTCCTTTAAGATAGTTAAAAAGCCATCCTTTTGCCCTATTAGTTTATTAATCACATCCACCGTAGCAAGGCCTATCATTTCCTCCAGCACGGTTCGGGAATGACAAGCTAACCCTGTATTCTCAAGTCTACTGACGCATCTCCAAACAATCGATTTTTTACCTCGGTTATTCCAATGAACTCTACGGTATATTTCGCCACACTCTCCACAGAAGATAATTTGTGAAAATACATGATTTGAACTAAAGTTTCTTTTCTTTCCACTAGTACTTATATGTCCTCTACTTCTACGAACTAACTCTTCTTGTACCTGCATAAAGATTTCACGCGGAATAATGGCTTCATGGTTATTCTCTACATAATACTGAGGTACGATTCCGTTATTTACAACCCTCTTTTTTGTAAGAAAATCTACCGTATAAGTTTTTTGGAGCAGTGCATCACCAATGTATTTTTCATTGCTTAATATTTTCCTTATAGTACTGGTATGCCACCTTTTTTTCCCCGCGCCTGTAAGTATGCCATCAGCTTCAAGTCCTTTTTTGATTTTATCCATACTGGAGCCTTCAAGATATTCTCTGTAAATTCTCTTAACTACTTCAGCTTCCTCCGGCACAATTACTAATCGCTTATTTTCATCTTTGGTATATCCTAAAAACCTAGAACAATTGACCATTACCTCTCCCTGTTGGTATCGGTATTGGTAACCAAGCTTTACATTCTGGCTTAATGACTGGCTCTCTTGTTGCGCTAAGGATGCCATAATGGTAAGCATAATTTCACCTTTGGCATCCAATGTATTGATATTTTCTTTCTCAAAATATACCGCAACGTTTTTATCTTTAAGTTTTCTGATGTATTGTAGACAGTCCAAGGTATTTCTAGCAAATCGGCTTATTGATTTGGTAATAATCATATCAATTTTCCCAGCCATGCACTCATCAATCATTCGATTAAATTCGTTGCGATTTTTTGTATTTGTACCGCTGATGCCATCATCAGCAAAGATCCCTGCAAATTCCCACTCTGAATTCTTCTTGATAAACTCTGTATAGTGTTCAATCTGCACTTCGTAACTACTAGCCTGCTCATCACTATCTGTAGAAACTCTGCAATAAGCAGCGACCCGAAGTTTTGGTGTTTCATCTTCTTTTCGATTGTTGCCTACACGTTTTATTGCAGGTATAATCATTACATTTTTACTAACTGCCATCTTGCTGCACCTCACTTTCTATTAAGCTGTATACAAATTCGGCTTGTGTAAAAGGATTTGTATACTTCTGAATTACTTGTCCTATGGAAAACTTCTTAGAAATAGTAGGTTTATCTTCTTTCTTTGGTTCAAAGATTCTACCTAGCTTTTTTGCTCTCTTTACCCTCTCTGATTCTGCTCTTTCGTAGGTCTCTTTATCAATGATGGCAGGGTAATAATCATCACCAAAATAACGTTCATTTCTTAGCATCCTTCCCGCAGTTCCATGATAAGCATCTATTCCAGCAGACTTTGCCGCGACCGATAAGGAAAGGCCTGATAAGTAACCCTTATATAAATTCCTAACCTTTTCAGCTTTTTCTTCATCGATAACTGCTATTCCATTCTCTATCCTATAGCCATAAGGCGTATGCGCCATTTTTCTCACATCCTTTCCCTTAGTGTGATTCCACATTTCAGAACAAAACCTATCTCTACCCTTGAGAAAACGATAATTTTTTCAATATGATCATTGAAAATTTGCTCGTTAAAAGTGTTTATCATTTCAGCCTTATTTGTAAACTTTATTAAGTTACTGACTTCCTGCACCTTTGATAATTCTCCATTTAAAGCATGAATTAAAGCTTCTTTTTGCCCCATATAATTATCTGCTTCCATTTGCAGTTCATTGTTTTCTCTGTTAAAAAGGGCAGGTTCTAGATAACCCTTTGCCATAAGCTTTACAAGCAGTTCTCTCTGTTCTGCATTTTTTTCAATTTGCCTCTCTAATTCCTGAATTCTTGAAAGGTTATCTGAGTTGCTCATTCCACGCAAAGCATCTAATAGTGGTTGTAGAATAAGTTTTCTACCGAAAATCAGCTTGTTAATCATAGTAACAAAGGCCTTCTTTATATCCTCATCTCGAATAAACTGCATTGAACATTCTGTTATCTGCTTTAAGTGTTTACTACAACACCAGGCTACATATTTTCTTGTGCCGGATGAATGAATTCGTCTTTTAAAGGTGCTACCACATTCCGAGCAAATAATTTTTCCGGAGAAAGAATACCGGTTTTGGTACTTATCATTACGCTTTTCTATTCCCTTTTCTTTTGCCCTTTGATTTAAGGCAGCCTCTACTGCTTCAAACACTTCATGGCTGATAATTGCCTCATGGTGATTTTCTATTAAATATCTGTTTTTCTCACCATAATTGGTGCGCTTATTAAAACGGGAATCTGTATAGGTTTTTTGCAGTATAACATCCCCGGTATATTTCTCATTTTTTAGAATTCCTCGAATTGTCGTAGCAGTCCAACGACCGCCTCTTTTAGAAGGGATACCCTTTTGATTAAGATCATCTGCTATTTTCTGTGTACCCTTGCCTGATAATACTTCTGCAAAAATATACTTCACAATTTCTGCTTGCTCAGGATTTACCACCATTTGACCGTCAATGTTGTCATAACCATATGGTGGGTATGAAATCTTAAAAGTTCCGTTCTGAAATCTCCTTTGAATTGCCCACTTGTTATTTTCCGAAATGGAGATTGACTCACTTTCTGCAAGCCCGCTTAATATAGAAAGCATCAGTTCACTTTCCATTGATTGGGTATTGATATTCTCTTTCTCAAAGTAGATATAAATCCCAAGGTCCAACAGTTTACGAACCATCTCCAAACAATCCGTAGTGTTTCTTGCAAACCTACTAATGGACTTTGTAATAATTAAGTCAATCTTCTTGTTTTCACAATCTGACAGCATTCTTAGAAGTTCCGTTCGGTTTTCTTTTTTAGTGCCACTAATTCCCTCATCATAATACAAGCCAACATACTCCCATTCTGGGTTTGCCTTTATGTAAGTCTCATAATGGGATTTTTGTGCTTGTAGACTTACTAACTGTTCATCACTACCCGTAGAAACACGACAGTATGCGGCCACTCGTAGTTTAGGTTTGATAATCGATGCAACCTTATTTCCTTCTATTTTCGTTATCTTTTTCATCGCCTCACCTCCTTCTTGGTAGGTCACATATTACCTCTGAAGCCCTTATATATCAACGAATTCAGGCATTATCTCTGCTAAAAAAGGAGAGAAAGTTTGGCGGTTGAGTACATCTATCTTGTTGAATTCTGCCTCCGTTATTAAACCTTTTTGAAGCATCTTTCTAAGTAATTTCTCTGCTTGAATATAATCAAACTCACGCTGTAGCTGCTCCTGTGACATTTTTTTTAATTCGGTGCTTTTGTCTATAACCCCATCTGAGATCTTCATAACTTTTTTATCCTCATGCTGATTCATGTAGAATCACCTCCTACCTAATAGCCGCGGGAACAGGTCGAAGTTGAGGATTTGTAAAAATTAAATTAAATCAGAGCATAAAAAAAGAGCCTGCAAGGGAATAACCCCCACAGGCTATATACATCTAATAGTTAATATTTTTTAGGGAAACTCTGTAAAGCTAAAGCATAATTGCCTATTAACTCGCTCCCCTTGATTAATCATACTTAATAAATGCATCCGTAAATCCTGCCTTTTTAGCTTTTGCAAGCTGTGCCTCAGCATTTGCTTTGACAGTGTATGCACCTATTTGTACACGATAGTATTTCTTTTTCGCTGGTTCTGCTGATTTTTCTTCTTCGCTTAGAAGTTTCTTAACATCTGCTCTAAAGGTATCCATGGTCTTGCCATGCTTAGGAAACCAGTGCATAACATCCGCATGGTTACTGGCTAAACCTTGCTTATAGCCTTCACTATGACAGATGATATCCTTCTCACTTAGTCCATAGAGTTTGCAAAGATGTACACAAAGCTCTACTGCTTCCTTATAAACAGCAGAAAAATACGAGGCATCGGTTAGACCGTCCTCGCAAATTTCAAATCCTATATGCGTGTTATTCGCATCTCCTCCAGCATGCCAACCACGATGATTCCAAGGCAATGTTTGATAGGTGGCAATGGAGCCATCTGCTAACTTACCAATAAAAGCATGGACACAAACTTGACGACCTCCGGGTTTATCCTGATTCCAATGATTGTTGTATTTGTTCTTTCCGAGCAAACCGTCATCTGGACCAACATATCTCTTCAACCACGGGTTGTTAGCCCCTGTTGAGTGAATCATTATACCCTTCGGTTTTATTGTTTTGCCTGCCTTGTAACAAGCGTTTTTTGTAAGTATTAGTTTACGTAAATTCATTATAATCACCTCTAATTAGACATTCTGAGCCAATCATACTCCATCACCTGGCTTACGTGGCTCTTCATCACGTCCATGTAGTTGCCGAAGAACCGATTTTAATTTTTCTGGGATGGGCAGTCCAATATGACCAGCGTTCTCCAAAATGGATATCCCTTCATTACTTAGATAGAAAAAGATTACTGCTGTGCGTAAGGCTCCACTATTATCTCCGATACTACCTAAAATTTGTGTATCGCTAATATGAGCGATACCCACCATTGCAAAGATGAGTACCTTTTTGAAAATTCCCTTGGCACCTATTTCACTACACAATTTTTTATCTATAATGGCACAGAGCACTCCTGTCACATAATCGATGACTATAAAGGCTACCAATGCATAAAGAAATCCATCATAACCGCCGAAAAACCACCCAAGAAATCCACCGACTGTGGCAATAGCCAGTTGTATCCAATTCCAAATCTCTTTCATTAAAGACACCTCCATTCGTGTATTTCCATATAGAAAAGCGCCCCTGCAAATTACAAGAGCGCTGAATGTTACCTTTACATGATTTTTATTAGGTCATAAATTTGTTGCATTACATCTGCCTTGGGTCGTCCTGAACCGATAGGCAACCATGTGACAGGTGGTATATCGAATGCCTGGGAAGAATCAAAACTACTAATCATCAAAATAATCGCATCAATTGCTTTGCGTATTTCAACGATATGAAATGGCCAATTCTTAACAGTGGTCTTTCCTGAGATAATCTCCTCTTTCCAAGTTGCAGGGGACAGATTGTAATAGCTACGCACCCTGTTTATAGCAGTTCGAAGCGTCTGAATATGCGCTGCCTTTACGTGTGTTACATTAGCAGTGATGATTTCAAAAGGTAATGCTAAAATCGTGAAGGTACGAACAACTTCTGTGCTTGCCGATTCGATATCACTGTCAAGACAACGAAAAGTAACTGTATGGCTTCCTACTGAAAGCGGTTCAGCTTGGTAAACGGTCCTGACCCCATTACCAAGGTAGCCGCTTATGGAAAACCTCTCAGGATTGTCTACGCTGTTTTCCCATGGGCCAGAGTCGATCTTTACCTCTACTATTTGTGATTGCCCATCTGGTTCGATACCTGTTGTGATCATAAAACGTGGCGTGGTGTTATAAGTAAAATTTCCAGACAATGGACAGTTCACTATTGGTGCTGCTGGTGGGCTGTTTTTCTTTACAGTGTTGCTAACTACAAAGGCAGAAACAGCATCAAGTGCATCTGTAACACTTATTCGATAACGGGTATACCGACCAGCTATCTGTGAGGCATTTACCTGAAGGCTACCTGAAGTACTGCTTGAAATACTCGTCGTCAGTGCTTCGTATGCCGACCAATTCACACCATCTGCCGATGTAGCCTGTTGTATGACATACTGCTTAATCGCACTGGTTCCTGGTACCGTTCCGCTCCATGAAAGATTTATTGTGTTAGCTTCATATATAGGAGGGGTTGCGGCAAAAGTAGTCGGCGGTATGGGTAGTATATTTTTACGTACAGTATTGCTGGATATAGTCCAGTCTGAGTAAAAATCCTCTCCAGCCGTACCACGAGTTCTTATTCGGAAACGACGATAATGACCACGTGTAGCAGGTGGACTGACATTTAAAATACTGCTTGTTGCAGAAGTATTGACTATCGCCAATGCCAACCAAGCACCCCAATTGCTATTATCTGGCGAATCACTATATTGTATTTCGTAGGAAGTGATGGGATTACCTGCGCCACCAGCTGCTCCACTCCACGAAAGAGTAACGTTTCCTTCAGATAATGTTGCACTTACCGTGCAGGCAGTCGGTGCTGCACAGGCAGTGATGTTGCAATAAATGCTATTACTGATTTTCTCTATTGAGTAAACATCAAATGTGTCAATTGTCCAAATACCAAATTGTGTATATGTTCCTGGGGTCCTCGATACAATTGGATTATAGCTACCACCGCTTGCTGCCAATGTCAACATGGTCAACACATTCCACGCACTCCATGTGCTGTTATCCGTGGATGTGCGACTGGCAATTTGATACCCCTTAATTGGACTGGTACCGCTAGACGCTCCGCTCCAAGTAAGCGTGATAGTCTCATTACTATATGCCGCAGGGGAGGCAACAGCAGTCGTTGCTGGCTTTGGTACCGTATTCCTGCGGACGCTGTTTGTGGATACTTTCCAGCTAGAGTAATAACTAGCTCCTGCTGTACCACGGGTTCGTACACGAAATCTTCGGTAATTACCTCGCGTTGAGGGCGGTGCTACTGATACACTGCCACTTGATGCTGTGGTGGTCACAGTTGTCAGAGCAGTCCATGCTCCCCATGTGATGTTATCGGCAGAATCACTATATTGAATCTCATAACTAGAGATTGTATTATTGATGCCCCCAGAAGCACCACTCCAAGAAAGAGTCACATCCCCTTCCGCAAGTGTCGGGGAAACCGTACAAGATGTCGGTGCTCCACATGCTGTAGTAAGCAATGGAGAGCTTAATACTGTATAACTCGAATTGGTAATTACACCAGAGGATAATGGCAATCGCCCATCAGATACCACTTTGAATGTGACTGGCTGGGTTGCATTACCTGTAGTAGAAGCACAGGTCACCGAAACATACCTGAGTCTTGGTGTAGTTCCATCCCAGTTATCCCCGTCCGCCGCTTTGATTCGCACCTGCGAAGAAGATCCATTTACAGTCATTGTACAAAGCAATGCATAACCATTATGGATGAAGGAACCTGAAGAACCCAATGCAGCGGATATGGTAAAGTTGTATGTCATCTGGCTATTATTAGGTCGGCTTTTAGTATAAGTAATCGTGTAATAAACGGTCGGGCTGGAACCCGCCTGCAGAGTGATGCCGTTAATATCCGCCACTTATATTCACCTCCTATTCATAAACCGCAGAAACTAGCGAGTTTACCAACCCGCAAAGACTAGTATTCAACCGAGTATCAATAATGTTATTTGCTGAAATCGATGTAGCAGCTGAAGGTACTAGAACATCAGCAATACCTAGTTCATAGACATCGCTTGTTCTTGTCAACTCCGGAGCTATGGGCGATGCCGTTGGAGTACCAGTAACAATGGCGAGCTGAATGCTTCTCGTAATTTGACTTAAACGAACCACAACCCTGTCTATGCGAGGATTGCTCCCATCTGCTGTAGCAAGGGGTTTATTTAAAACATCCGTATTTTCATATCTATAACCATTAATCCATGCACTGCCCGGTGCTATGGTTACTGCTAATCCAATCCCAGGAGATACCAGTAAGTTTGTTGGTGTCGCATAAAACACACCATTCGAGACAAGGCTTCCAAAGTATGCAGCGAAGTCCGTTGCATCATAGACTCTATCCCCATCGGATGAATTGAAAAATCCACTTTTCTCCATTAATCACTCCTCCTTCTATATCGTTTTTGTATACTCTATTACTACATAGCCTGTATACGCGGTTCTATCATTGCCTGGTTCGACTACAATGTCGGTCTTATTTGCGAAGAGACCAATTTGCGATTCAAAGTTGTTATACCGAGCAAGGGGCAGTGGCAAGAAAACACTTCCGTTCGTGACAAAGCCGGATAAACTGACAACAGTACTGAGGTTTGCTATACCATGAGGTACATGTTTTGGTGTTGTATCTGTAAGGGAACCGAGATTTATCTGTTTACGATAAATCGTCTTGCCATCTATCCATAGTCGCCCTGTGTTTTGTTCTGTAGTTGAATAATCGCTAAAGGAAGAAGCCAGTTTAGTAGCAGTAATTGTACGGTCTGCAATTTTTAAACCTGTAACTGCTCCGTTTGCAATTCTTGCAGTAGTTACAGGTTCGTTATTGATATTAAGCCAGTTTGCTTGACCAGAAGGATTATCAAATACGAAAACGGAAATCACATAGAATGTCATGGTATTGCGAGAAATGAAGAAACCCATTGCCCGCTGATAGCCATTTCCCGTATCGTCACCGTTATGTTTTATCAAAAAGACATGCCCATCGTCACTTGGCTGGTCACTAAACTTATTTCCGCTCCATGAAGTGAAATAAAAGGCATCTCCAGGGTTCATATGGTACAACGCATATTGGCCAATCGATATAGTACCTCCACCCACATTAATCTCCAGTGCAGGTAATTTTCCATATAGATTGTTAATAGTAGATGCAACGTTGTCTCCTTGAATCTCTGAATCTACCTCCGTCAAGTCGCCTAAGGTTTCCTCAACTGTTACTAGCGTATCCTCCACGGCTCCTAAAGCCTGTGCAATTTCAGATATGCCAGTTGGAGCGGATATTGCTGTTTTTACCTCACTTAACTCAGAGCGGACTTTTTGGGCGATTGTCAACTCCGCTTTTCCGAACACTACGCTGATGCTCTGTCCATCTGCGTCATAGGTTTCTTCGACTTCGGTGATGCGCGTCGTCATGGATACACCCCAGGCTTTGGAAATGACTTTGACAGTCTGCCCAAGATCGAAGTCTACTTTATATGTTAAATTGCCGTGTGGATTGATAGATGTATCAAATGAATAGCGTATGGCTTGCTCACTCAGCTTACTTTGACCTCGAAAGATTAGTGTATCAATGTATTCTGAACCAAAGTCTTCTGCCCGCAAGTCCTTAGCATCCACGAAAATTTCGTGCCTTGTCTCACCAGAGCCACTTGTAATTGCAACAAAAGTTCTGTCTTCACCTTCTCCTTCGCCAGCAACAAGAGCTGTGTTGGCATAATCTCCAGCACTTATTGTATAAATCTGTTCTGTAAGGTTTTCATATTCCTTAGAAAATACTGCTTGTGATTCCGTTCCTCTATACAACGATACGGTAAAAAGACCCGTCGCAGGAGTGAACACGGTCTTAATGCCAATATCTGAAGCAACACATAGTCCTGTCACAGCCTCCATCAAATTTCGATACGATACCTGTGTGCTGATGGGAGCATTTAAGTTTGGAGCAGAAAAAGATATATTTGATATCTTCCTTGCTGTATCAGAAGGATTGATAAGATTATTATTTATCAGCTGCTCTACACATACAGAAATGTCACCAGAGAGTTTCTCCGTTTGCCATACAATGCGGCGGGAAAGGAAGGAAGTTGCAAAGCGACCACTTGCAGTAATAATTTCATGCTCGGTTTGAGAAAGTTCCAGATGCTCAATGATCCCGGCTTCCTCATCATCATTTTTCCAGATGATATTCCCTTCCTTTAAGAGTTCTGTATTCTCCGGAGTTGCAATCGCTTTTAATTCAAATGAGCCACACTGGGAATAGCGCCTCGTCCAGCGCAAGTACTCGAAAGATTCCACAATTCCCACAAGCTCCCGATTTGTATTAAAGATATATAGTTCCATACTCACACCCCCAGAAACTGTGGACGAAAGTAAATACTAACCTCTAACAGTTCCATATTGACTGAAGCATCGTAGCGCAGTGTGTTAAGACCAGCGGAAAGTTGAAAGAACGCCGAAGTGGTATCTAATAACGAAAAAGCATTTGTAATCGAAGAACCCTCCACTTTTACTACACGCTTTCCGGCGAAATGAGTATATACACGCAGCTCGTCTCCGGCATCCATTGTCGTAAGAAGCCGAATGTATTCACCAGTGTCTATCTTTAAGAGTTCAGGGTTCGACACAGTACCTAAAGCTCGGAACACAATCTCACATCCGCAAGATACATCCCCGATATTTTCCACCGTAATGATTTGGCTAGGCTGACGCATTCCAAACTCCATCCCGCTCATTGGGATTTCTAATTCAAACTCAAATAGCGGTATCCATGATGCCAGTTCCTCTCGCACCTCATTTAATGTCTCGAAGAAAGGGGATGGGCAGAGTAGACTGACAAAGAAGTTTGGTATTCGTTGCCGATTAGAAACACTAAAACCTGCCTCCTCCACCACGCAGGATATCTGTCGGTCACGGTATTGAAGGGTCCCTAGTAGCTTTGGGCTGAATATTTTAAGGAATCGTTGTCTCCTTTTAAAGGCTTCATCGGGAGTATCAGCAACAACCGTACCTTCAATCGTTATGTTTCGCATATCTAACGTGGAGGAAATATAAAAAGCGCCATCCTGATCTGGCGCCTTGAAAGTGTTGACGGTTTGACGCATATTGCCAGTGCCGTCTACCTTCGTAAGAAAGTACGGTCGGCTTTGCTTAAGCGTAATGCTCTCTCCATCTCTATTTGTATATGTTAGTTCCATTGCCGTACCTCCCTTACAATTCCAGTGCCAGTTTACGGGATAGGTTCTTAAACTCCCGTGCTAGTTCTTTTTCTGATAGAGCCTTAGGTGTCACAACTGAAATATTTTGAGTAATACTTGCACCTGTAGCATTCCCTTGCCCAGATACACCTCTGTAATTAAAATCAAAGCTAGTTGGTACTGCATTTTGCATATCCCTTGAAACTGCTGTCATTGCATCCTCAAAACCTACACCGATACCTTCACCCATGTTGTGGCCAATTCCAGCAAATAGAGTTGAAGGGGAGCGGATACCGAAAAAGTCTTTTATCCTCGATACAACATTTCCGAAAAACCCGGATATTTTACCCCATAACCATGCACCTGCGTCTGATATACCCTTCCACAACCCTTTAATCAAATTGCCGCCCACTTGTGCCATTTGACCGATATAGCCAGTAAAGGCCCTAACCAGTCCAGAGATAATCTGCGGTACGGCTTTTACGATCTCCACGATTATCCTTGGCAGATTTGCAATCAGTGCCACAAACAGTTGTACACCCGCTAAGATAATCTTATCGATGTTACCAATAATGGCATTGACCAGCGAGCTAACAATCTTGGGAATAGCACCTACAACAGTAGTTATAATCTGTGGCAATGCCTGTATGAGTGATATTAGAAGCCGGATACCTGCATCAATAATCAAAGGAATCGACCCTATAACAGCACTGATGATACTATCGATAATTTGCGGAATTGCTTCCACAACTGCTGTAATAATGGTAGGCAAAGCTGTGACCAGTGAGGTCAATAATTGAATACCCGCATCAATAATCTGTGGAATAGATGCAATGATAAAATCCACTATTGCTTTGATGATGACCGGTAAGGCAGAAATAAGCTGAGGTATTGCCTCTACCAATCCCTGTGCTAATCCTATAATCAACTGCAAAGCGGCATCCAAAATGAGTGGTAGGTTATCCATCAATCCTTGGACAATCTGCATAACTGCAGAAACTGCCGCAGGGATGAGTTGTGGTAACGCTATGCCGATTCCCTCCACAAGTGCTGTTACTAATTCAATTGCTGCATTTATTAGCAGTGGAAGGTTATCAATTAATGCACCGACAATCGTCATTAGAGCACTTACCGTCGCTGGAATAAGTTCGGGTAAAAGGCTCAAAATTGTTTCCAGTACTTGCGCGAATATATTTGTAACCAATTCAAGAAGCATTGGTAGCAAGTCTGCAACCGCCGCTAATATTGCGCCTGTCGCTGTTGGCAAGGCGGCTACGATATTTTCTAAAACCGGTACAATATTAGTGACAACCGCCTCGAAAGCATCAACAAGATTCTCAGTCAGATTCGTCATATCAGCATTGGCATTACCGAGTCCAGCTGTAAATGAACCAAGTGCGGCCTGTAGTAACCCAATAGAACCGGAGATTGTCTCGGTTGATTCTTTTGCAAAGTTACCTGCATACTGCTCTGTGTTCTCAAAGAACATTTGCATTGCTACTTCGGCTTTTTCCGCTTGTGTTGCAGTATTCCAAGTGAAATCCAGACCCTTTGCGAGAGCATAGGCTTCGATGTTTGTAGCGTTCATCGCAACACCTAAGTTATCCATCATATCAAAGTTACCCTTTGCCGCCCCAGTGACTGCCTCCAATGCCGAGGACATATCAATACCCATAACAGATGCCATGTCTGCCGCACGTTGCATGGCCTTTTCAGTTAGCTCAAGACTTCTCTGTTGCTGTATACCAGAACCTTGGAATAACGCGCCCATTTTGTTGGCAGTTGCAAGGTACTCACTTTGGGAAACACCTAGATTTTTATAGGCTTCCTCACCAGTTTTCTGAATCGATGCAGCATATGCTCCAAAAACCGCCTCCGATCCACCTAGGTTTTGTTCTAATTCTCCGAACTGAGTAACTACCTCTTTACCTAACTTAATAGCCGCGGCTCCAGCGGCAACGGCAACCGCACCCATCGCCACACCAATTCCCTTGAGTACACCGCCAAGCTTTTCAAACCTGCCACCAGCATCCTCTGCACTTTTACCGGAATCCTCTAACTCTTCACCGAGATTATCCGCTTCAATTGTAGACTCCTCAAGTTCACGTTCCATAAGGTTCAGTTCTGCCTGAGCCCTATTTAATTGTATCTGCCAGTTTTGGGTACGACGGTCATTTTCACCGAAAGAGGAGGAGGCATTATCAAGGGCAGCCTTAAGGGTAGAAATCTTTTCTTTCTGTGCGTCAATTTCTTTATTTAAAACGGCATTTCGAGCCGTGATCGATTGAATGGATTTATCGTTTTTATCAAATTGACTGGTTACAAGGGCCATTTCACTACCTAGTACCTTAAATGATTGATTGATTTCGGAGAGTGCCTTCTTAAATTCTCGCTCACCCTCGACACCTATTTTTAATCCAAAATTATCCGCCATCCCTTCACCTCCTCCTATATGCCTAGTGGGATAATATCGTCAATGGTCTGAGTTTTCTTTGGCTTTTCAATGCCATGCCACTGCTTATGGCAAGCCCATAAATCAAAAAACAGTCCAATTGGCAGAAGCCAGAATTCCTCTGCCTCCATGCCCATCTGGACTGTTCCATAATAAAGAAGCCGGGTAAAGACCTCAGCGTCCGTTACCCGACTTCCACGTTTTTTGGAGTTTCCTCCTCACTTTCCACATTTCTCTTTGTACCTTTGAACATTGCCTCGGTAATTGCAGTTTTATATGCCGCTAAGTCAAGCGGTGAAGTAAGAAGCTCCACTTCTTCCTCTGTAAGTAATTCTTCTGGTGCGTTCTTATTCTTAAGATTACGAATCAAAATGGACTGGTTTGCAAGCAGCGTGATTAGCCAAACAATCTCGTCCAGTGCCATCTCGAAGTTTTCTGATTTCATCAGTTTTTCTCCAAGGTTTTCAAGACCACCGTAACGACCCGCAATGGCCTTTGTTGCACGTGTAGTTAAAACCAGTTCATACTCTTTGTCACCTATGTTGATTGAGGCACTTCTATCATTATCCATGATTTCCCCTCCTATGGTTCAGGTGTATATACAGGTTCATAGACCTCTGTGAACCAACCTGTTATGGTGGTCGATGAAACACCAGGATCACCTTCTGTAACTTCCGCTTTCCATGGGTGCTTGCCCAATCCATCCAGCTTATTTCTACGCATAACGGTTCCCTCAATGGTGGGTGTAGAAAAGGTAATGGAATCAGCCTTTGTCTGCAAGTTGGTTGCTGGTAGTCCAAACTTAACGCGATACAACCAAAAATAGCGGTATGTTCCATTAGCCCTTTGCGCACGAAACCCAACTGCAACGGGTGTACCCACGTTTTCACTGGCTGAGATTAATACTCCGTTATCATCTGTAGAAGCACCAGTTAAATCCGCTGCGACTGTCGGACCAATGTCGTCTACACCGAGAGTGAGAGTACCACTGTTAAAATCTTTCACAACCTCAGCCGCTCCGTCGTCAGCATACAGAATTGCTTCCACCAGTTCTACCGAAAGTTCAGCAGTGATGGCTTTTGCCAGCACAGAAGGTTGGGCATAAGTTTCCTCACCGTTAGCGTCCTCGGTTATTTTTGAATAGTACAGTCTATCAAGACCAATCGTTGCCATGTGTTAATCCTCCAATCTATAGTTTTTCGCCACATCGATGGCGTAATGATGATATCCAGTATCATCCTCGTGACCGATATATCTTCGTTCGGTCACAGTAAAATCTGCATTTATTAAAGCCGTTGTGAGCTGTCTTTTCCGCTCTAGGTAGTTATTTTTTGAGAACAGTGATATCCTCGCTTCCTGCACATCAAAGCCTGGACGGTTATCCGCATGGACTTCAAAAATATCCGAAAGAGGGAGAATCACGACATACTCATCTGGTGCCAAACCTGAAAAAACCCCGGTTTCCACGGGGAGCGGTATAGCGGTCACAAGTGTATTCAATTCCTCTAAGATATTCATATCTTCTCGATTTCCTCCTCCAGCTTGGCGACCATTGCATTGATGCAAGGTTTCCTAGATGCATTCCTCGCAGGCTTTAGGAAGGGTTTTGCAGGCTGACCATGTTTGCCATATTCGATAATGCTGGCAAGTTTAGCATTGCTCTCGCCGTCAGATCGTGGCTCGGCAAAGCCGACTTTTACATTGAAGTTTCCGTTTCTATCTTGCTTTGCTCCAGAAAGACCCAGTGAAGATAGCAACTCACCAGTGCTTTTGGATGGATATTTCGTGCCCTTGCCAACCACCTTACTTAGATTTCCTTTGACTTTATCCAGCACCACTTCACCGCCAACTTCCAAAACCTTAGGAAGAATCACATCGGTCTGGTCAGCTAATCGGGATACCTTTAAAAGGAATTCTTCTGGCATCTTTATATTCGCTTTTGCCATATCCATCACCTCACAGTTGGTTCTAGCTTTTCGGCTAAAACCTCGACATACATCCCTCGGTTTCTTACATCCTCAACACTTAAAATTTGATATCTGCCATCATCGCAGACGATAACCATTTCATTGGTCACCTTAAGTCCGAAGATTTTTCTAAACCTGAATAGGGAAGTTGCAGATGAAAATGATGCCATATTCGTCCATCGCTCACTGCCATGCCGATCTTCCTTGTAAGCAAGTACACTTGCGAGTATGTTGTCATCTTTTGTGGCGAAGCCTTCCTTATCCTTTGTGGGTATCGTGCAAATGATATCGATAAAGGTGTTCATCTTCCCAAAGCTCACACTAAACACCCCACTCTCGATCAAGTCGTAAAAGCAAGTTCACTGTATTCCATACTTGTTGTCCCGCCTGTACGCTATCAGCAAAGAAACCTGCCGTCGAGCCATCTCTACTTTCATAGAAATGACTCGACAACATGATCACTGCTTGTTCTGTTGTTGGAGGCATGGCATGGGTTTCATAATAGTCTTCAGGAACGTGCTGATAGCTCTGTGCATATGAGACTGCAGCAGTGATAAATCCAATAAGGAGGGCATCATCTTGGTCATGCGCCAAAATTAAGTTTGCCTTAACTTTAGGCAAAAGATTGTCTGTCACTGCCATACCACCAACCCCCTTTACATTCCACCTTAGTCAGTCTCCATAAGCCCCGCTGCTTTTAGTTTGGCAAGCAGGGCATTGAAGTCCGTAACTAGACCAGCAACATCGGTGGCGGTGCTGTCTGCCTGGTTTACAGCAACAGGAAGCCCCATAACCGAGGCCCCTTCTTTAATTTCTAAAACACCTCCGATGACAGTTTTTTCTCCGCCTTGTTCGGTATAATTCTTCGTGTTATAACTCATAAAGCACCTCCGTTAGGCTTTCTGTTGGAGTACCTTAACGGCCTCCGGTAAGATAAGCTTTCCATCAACTCGCTGAGTCGCAATAAATCCTACTTGACCTGTAACAGCATAGAGTTCATTTAATCGTTTGAATACGCGTCCTTGACGGTCTGCCACCCAGTAATAACTAAAATCACCGAATACCATAGTCTTTGCACCTGCTTCAATAGTAGGTACATATGATGAGGTGTACAGCGGGCGGTTAAGAATCGTATCAGGTGTCCCCGCTTGGACAGAAGGTTGCCATAAGTACTGTCCGTTTCCGTCCTTTAATTTACGGATAGCTTTTATAGTGGCGTCATTCATTACGAATACTGCCTTATTTCGATACGGTGCTTTTAAGCTGTAGAATAAATCTAATACCTCATCCAAAGTGATGGCAGTGGTACTTGCCGCAGTAACCCCAACTTGACCACCACCAGTAGCATTCAGAATTCCTGTTGGCTTTCCTGTACCGTCACCTATGAAGAAGGCTTCCTCCTCCTTGTTACCAATGCGACGGGCGAATTCTCTTGTGATGTAGCTTTCGAGATTAAACACGGAATCATTTAGCAGTTCCTCAGAGACTTTGATCATCGTTGCTAGTTTATAGGCACCAATGGATACTTGACCGAAGCTGTCATCACTCTCTGGTATAGCTCCCTCTTCATCGATCCAACTTGCAGTGCCTTTGCTTGCAACAACAGGAATCTTGCGGTCACCAGAAGATGTCGTGATTACATTGGCCAGTCTACGGAAAATATTTTCTTCCTCCAGAGCTTCTACTAGCGTACGTTCAAACTCATCTGGCACAAGGAATCCGCCTTCAGAATCAGTGCCAATCTTTAGAGCGTTCCTTACTTCATAGCTGACATTGTCACGCATCGCATTCCAGAAAGCTTTTTTGTATTCAGCACTTGCACGACCAGTCTTTACTTCTCCAGTTCTAGTAGGTTCATTCGTAATTGGGTTACTGGTTGCTTTCGACAGTTCCAAATCGATAGATGCTTGGCGTTCCAAACGTTCAATTTCCTTACCAAGAGCCACCACATCGGCTTCCATTTTTTCATAGGTTGTCGTGTCCTCAGCGGATAACAGTCCATCACCGCCACGTTTTGAATCAAGAAATGCCTTTGCTGCGTCCCATGCTTTAGCGCGTTTCTCGCGCAATTCAAGAATTTTACTCATTGTTATTTCCTCCTTTAAATTAGTGCGAAATTAAAGAAAGCCGCTTATCTAGCGACTCAATGGGTGTACCTGTTTTCTGTTTTGGTTGTTTTGGCAGTTTGCTGATAAGCGAGTTAGTAACTGCCATCCTGCTAAAGATAAGACTATCCGTCAAATCCGGTGGTTCACTTTCCATGAACATGATTTTGTCTGCAAAACCAAGTTCAATCGCTTTATTGGCATTCATCCATGACTCTGCATCCATTAGATGGGAGAGTTTTGTTCGAGAAAGACCCGTTTTTAACTCATAGGCATTAATAATGCTTTCCTTGACCTCATCCAATAGAGCCTTTGCCCGCAACATTTCCTCACTGTCACCGATAGCAATCGTTGATGGATTATGAATCATAAGCATGGAAACTGGGGACATATACACATCTCCACCCGCCATTGCAATAACGGAAGCCGCACTTGCCGCAAGCCCATCAATCTTTACAGTGACTTTTCCGGTATACTCCATCAGCATGTTATAAATCTGAGCTGCTGCAAATACATCCCCGCCAGGGGAATTAATCCACACCGTAATGTCGCCAGTGCTTGCCAGCAGTTCATCTTTGAAAAGTTTAGGTGTGACCTCATCGCCCCACCACGTTTCTTCGGATATTACTCCGTTTAAATAAAGGGTACGTTCTTCATCAGAATCTCGCACCCAGTTCCAAAACTTTCTCATTTACTGACCTCCTTCGGTTTTGGCAAACGCACCTGCGTCAGCCAGTTTTGTCATATTTCCATTAACCAAATATAAATCGCCGCCTTCCTCAGCTGGTATTCTGTTCATGTCCTCCAGTTCACGGATATCGTTGGCTGACATCCAGCCATTTTGACGACCTGTAGCGTAGCCATTCATACGACTTTGGTAATCACCACGAAGCAGACCGTCCAAATTGAACTTGATAAACAGTGAAGCTTTCTCAGAAGGCAAAATAAGCGATTGCTGGAGACTTTGTTCCCATCGCACCACCCACGGATCGAGGGTGTATTTTACAAACTCCAAAGACTGCTGTTCAATATTGGAAAAACTAGACTTCTCAAGATCACCCACCATATGAGGCGGTACTCGGAAAATCCTCGCAATCTCATTAATTTGGAATTTCCGTGTTTCAAGAAATTGCGCCTGTTCCGGCGGGATACCAATGGCTTGAAACTTCATGCCTTCTTCCAACACAGCAATTTTGTGAGCATTTCCTGTGCCTTGGTAGGCGCTATTCCAACTATCCTTGACCCTCTGTATATCTTTGATTACTCCTGGGTGTTCCAGCACACCTCCCGGATTAGCACCATTGGCAAAGAATGCCGCACCGTATTCTTCAGTAGCAAGTGACATACCGATTGCATTTTTTGCCATAGCGATTGGGCTATAACCAATGAGTCCATCAAAACCTAAGCCGGGTATGTGTAGAACTTCATCTTTACGGAGTGTGACATAGCCGCCCTTTGGATTCAGGCCACTTTCGTCTGTATCCCGGTAGTAGGTATAAACCAGTTCACCATTTGATGCTCGACTTACTTCCATCTTGTTAGGAAGTAGAGGATAGAGCGCAATTGCCTGGCCACGACCATTTCGAACTATCTGTGCATAAGCATTACCCCAAAGTAAAAGATGACTCATCAGTGTTTCTCGAAACACGAACGAAGTCATCTCTGGATTTGGTTCATCATGAAGAAGGTAATACAGCGGGTGGAAAGGAATCTTTTCTTTACCTCCATCAGAACGATATCTATATACATGTAGTGGCAGTCCTGCAATCGCTTCAGCCAGTATCCTTACGCAGGCATACACCGCTGTTGCCTGCATTGCAGTACGTTCATTAACCGTTTTGCCAGATGACGTACCGCCAAACAGGAAGGAAAATGCACTACCCACACGGTTTTGCGGTTTGTCTCTTGACCGAAACAGTCCTTTTATTAGATTCATAGGCGTCACCTCCAAATTGAAAGAATTACACCACAAACAATCATTGAAATTTATAGAATTATTAAACCTCTCTCGTCATACACCGAGTCTCCACTATTACCTGGTCCACAGCGGATGGCGCGGTCGAGTGCCATAATAGTTGCCACTGCTC
Organism: Lysinibacillus sp. PLM2; assembly: GCA_023168345.1. Lineage (NCBI taxonomy): Bacteria > Bacillati > Bacillota > Bacilli > Caryophanales > Bacillaceae > Lysinibacillus > Lysinibacillus sp. PLM2. The sequence goes on from AP025689.1 coordinate 3,407,317, forward strand.
CATCTATTTTTTCTGTACTTTTTTCCTTGTCCGGTTTTATATTTCCAGCCGGATCTGTTTTTATATAGATGTTATCCATCATCCACCGTAGTACTGGATGCCCGCCGTGTGCTATTCTTTCTTCTAATGTCAATTTCATCAGTTCTTTGGTTGGTGGTGACATATCTTTAAAACCTTGACCGAAAGGAACTACAGTAAAGCCTAACCCTTCAAGATTTTGCACCATCTGAACAGCGCCCCAGCGGTCAAAAGCAATCTCTCGAATGTTGTACTTTTCCCCCAGTTCTTCAATGAATTTTTCAATGTATCCATAATGGACTACATTTCCCTCGGTGGTTAAAATATAGCCTTGCTTCTCCCAAAGGTCGTATTGCACGTGGTCTCGTCGAACTCGGAGGTCAATATTATCCTCCGGCATCCAAAAATACGGGAGAACGGTATATTTATCTGTTTCATCTTCCGGTGGGAACACCAGCACGAAGGCTGTAATGTCAGTGGTAGAGGATAAATCAAGTCCTCCATAGCATACTCTACCTTCAAGGCTCTCTGGTTTTACTGGAAACGCACAGGCATCCCACTTTGCCATTGGCATCCAACGGACAGATTGCTTAACCCACTGGTTCAGACGCAGCTGTCGAAAGCTATTTTCCTCAGCAGGGTTCTGCTTTGCACTTTCACAAGCGGCTCTAACTTTATCGATACTTACTGTAATTCCTAAGCTTGGATTTGCTTTCTTCCATACTTTAGGATCAGTCCAATCATCCTCTTCTTTGGCACCGTAGATTACGGGATAAAAAGTAGGATCGTATTTTCTGCCCTCAATAATATCAACCGCTTTTTGGTGTGTTTCATAGCAGATACTCTGGGTATCCGTCCCTGCAGTGGTGATAAGAAAATATAGCGGTTGGGTTCTCGCATCACCAGACCCTTTTGTCATAACATCAAATAGTTTCCTATTTGGCTGAGTATGAAGTTCATCAAAAACAACACCATGTATATTGAAGCCGTGTTTTGAATAGGCTTCAGCCGACAATACCTGATAAAAGCTGTTGGTCGGCAGGTACACCAGTCGTTTAGTTGAAGCCAGCAACTTCACTCGTTTATTCAGCGCTGGACACATCCGCACCATATCGGCTGCTACTTCAAATACAATTGATGCCTGCTGGCGATCTGCGGCACAACCGTATACCTCTGCTCGTTCTTCACCATCTCCACAAGTGAGGAGAAGTGCGATTGCTGCTGCAAGCTCGCTTTTTCCCATCTTTTTAGGTATTTCTATATAAGCCGTGTTAAACTGCCGGTATCCATTAGGTTTTAAGATACCGAATAAATCACGGACAATTTGCTCCTGCCAATCGATAAGTTCAAAAGGCTTGCCTGCCCATGAACCTTTCGTATGGGAGAGTGCTTCGATAAAAGCCACAGCGTAATCAGCAGCGTCCTTATCGTAATATGACCCTTCAGCTATAAAGGCGGTCGGCTTATATTTCTTCAGTTTCCGCATAAACACCGCCCCTTTTATGGAAAAGGACATAAGAAAAGAGCCTCAATCTATAGATGAAGCCCTTTTCTCTATCCTATTTAGATTTAGTTATTTCTTTTTATCCACTTCACCCGTCAGTATGAAATGGGCATATTCTGCTTTATGGTCTATTAAATAGACTACCAATTCATAAAACCCTCGTTCATTTGCCTCATACTGTACTCGGTCCACATCAAACATATTTGTGACTCCGCTTTCTCGGATGGAAAGGATTTGTTGCTTAATTATCTCATTCATTGGCTACCTCCTCCGATTCTACTGAATCGGTTGTCGCTTTGCGCAGGATTTCCACATCGAAGCCTGCACTCTTATAGCCTTCTAAAATTGTACTGTAATAATAACAACTCGGCTGTCCAAGCGGTCTACCATCATTCATGATGTAGACCATCGCCTTGACGGTTTTGCCTCCCAACTTCACTTTTATTGTTTCCTTTCGATAAAGGAACGGCCATCCCTCGTAACGGTCAAGTGCCGCTTCATCGGTCGGTGTAATCTCCCAAACTAAAACTGGTACGTTGCCACCCTCAAAAGGCTCGATTGTCGCCACAGCGCCCGCGTGTGCCCCTCTAAATAATAGGCGGTGGTCATTGATTTGACTTGCTCCTACCACCTTCGCTGTGGGGCATCTGTCGGCCATTTGCTTTAGATTAAGGTTGGAGCCATAGGCAAGGTATAATTTATTCTTCATTGTAATCCTCCTTCTTAGCTTTGTAGGTTAGGGGCAGCTCAGGCCGCCCGAAACCGCCATGCAGCTGAACCCGAAAGTGCTGCTGTCAAATGTTCTCTGCAGTTTGCAAATTCATCCCCAATGAAACCAATCCGGTTTAGATAGGTTCTCATGGCAAATTTCTCGTTTTCCACCTGCGGTTTCTTTGCTGATGCACACTTTTGTGTTAAGGCTTGGTGGTTGATGGCAAGTGCTAGAACAATGTAGCTTCTTATCTTTCCTGCATGAAGTTCGCTATTGAACCCTCTAAGTTCAACTGTATGGTTTCCGGTAAAAAAGCTGTGAAGGTTGAGGAAATGGTAGCGGCTGTTGTGATAATGAGTGCTTCTACTCTCGCTGTAGCCCTCGTACCAAATGTCCTCAATTTGTCTCATGGTTCTAGGCTTTTTACGGTTTATCTTCTCAACCAAAATGCTGTCCATCTTTTTGCAGTAATTCATTCTCTGCGGTGCAATCTGAAGTGCTTTATAAAATAAGTCATTTTTACTTGCAATGATATTTACAAAGTTTCGAATGCTTCGTGGGGTATGTTCAGCACCGTCTAGATGAATGTGAATTCCGCAAGATGTATTTGTAAAGGCTCCAGCTTTGCGAAGCTTTCTTACTAGCTCTTGCAAAGTTTCAATGTCCTCCCGATAGGTTAGTATTGGGCTAACCAGCTCAACACTATAATCTCTACCTGCAGCTACTTTTCTTCTACCTTCTTTTCTTTGGCAGTTGATGCTCCCATCGTACATAAACTTCCACACTCGACCATCTGAAGTTTTTACCTTCTTGGTGTCGTAGTAAGTCCCGCCTTCACTGTAAATGCCTTGCAAAAACTCTGCAGCGACTCTAGCCGCCCTTTCCCTTGTAATCCCTGTAAATTCAATCTCAATCCCGAATTTTGCACTTAACATCGTGTATCGCTCCTTTTAAAGTGTGTTTGTCCTTTCGGCATGTACATATATCACTCTAAAAGGCTTATATAGCAAGACAATTCTGCAATATAAATCTACATATTTACTGCCATATTGGGGTTAAAATGTGTGTTTTTATTCTTCGATTTTCTTGCATAAATCCTCTCCAAAAACCACTCCAAGGGAACTGCCTGAATCCCAACTGACGTGGATAGTTCCCATATCATCAACACTAGTAACCGTACCTTTATCTCCTGGCTGAAGCTTGGTATAAGGGTCATTCATCTTAAGTAGCATGACACGAGTTCCTGGAGTGTAATAACTTCTAAGTTGCTTTAGCATTTCTGGATGAATGATATTCATTATTCACTCACCTCCTCATGCTTGGCACTTCCGCTTTTGAAGGCAGAGCTACCGGACAGTTTGGAGAGGAGAATTTTTCGTTCTGTTTTGTATTCTGGCCCAATAAAGCCAAGTCTTAGAAGGAAACAACGGAAAGCGTACTTTTCATTCTCCACTGATTTCTCGGTCGAGTTGACGCGGGTCTGCTTCTTTGCCATTTCACAAAGTGCTGTTACAAAGTGGGTATAAGCCTTAACCTCCTCTGCGGAGCACTCACTCTGGAACCAAGGGAAGGTTATAAATTCCTCATTTATGATAATGGGAATAGAGTCAGTATCAAGTGCTTTCTTTATAAGGGTTTCTTTACTTTCTACCAATCCTTTTAGGTTACCAAGTGCAGTTTCGCTAAAACCCGCCCTCGGCATTTGAATAATCAAACTAATAGCTTCTTCGGTTTCATTTGATTCGCTGTATACGGGAGGTTCTTCGTAATCACTATTTGGATTTACCCTACCCCCAAGAGCCGCTTCATTGGGAACTTGAATATTTTCAAGAACAGGCTCTGCTGCTGGAAGTGGTGTGTCATATTCTTCTGTAACCGCCTTAAAGTCATGAAGGCCTAATAGATCATTAACCAGTTTAGAATTATCTGGTCCTCTGACCACCCCGTTTTTGTCAATGTTGTAATCTGCCACCTCATATGCAAATGTAGGCGCTCCAAGATATCTTGCAGGAGCATTCAGTTTTTGGCTGATTGCGTTGACTAGCTCTTTTCTTTTTTCTCCTGTGACATTATAGTTTATCTGCATTTTTTATACCGCCTTTCTATTTTCGGTACATACATATATCTCTCTAAAGGCTGTTAATATCAAGTCATTTAGAGCATCTTTCTGTAGAAAAGACTCTTCCATTAATCGGCGGTATTTTCAGCAGATAACACAATGCCAGTCAGCACATAACAGACGCATGGAAGTGCTACACCATTACCCCACATTTTATACTCAGCTGAATCAGAATGAGGGTTATTAAGCCATTTTATAATCTGCTTTCTTGTTTTTGGCTTGCTGCTCTTACCCATGATTTTGCGGTGAGTTTCCCAAACCTCCGTCCAGAATAAAATTTCATCCTCTGTAGGGTTTTCCGTACCGAGGTCATCACACCAATCATCAGGAAAACCTTGCAATCTTGCACATTCCGTTGGTGTAAGCCTTCGAACGATATATTCTGGCTCATCGTTTTTCTTGACTGTAACAAGCATATCGTTTGATGCATCCTGACCGTTAAAACCACTTGGATGTGCGCCTGCAGAAATCGTACCACTGACATTCTGATAAGGTTGTGCCACAGCCGATGGACCTTGAGCATTTAATGTTGATGCAACACTGTCTTCTGTTATCCCTAAATTTCTAGCAAAATTCTGTCCGCAGTTAAAGGTTTCACGATCAATTGCATACACAACACCATGTCTATCCACTGTATTAAGAGTGAAACTCATATTGTCATTTATACCATCGCCTTGAGGACCGTTTTTATCCTGTCTTCCAATCATCGAGCCTTGAAGAGCAACTACTGCAATACCACCTTGATTACATCCCGGATTTCCACCATTAGCATCGATGGTTCGGGAAGTATCCGCTTCATATATACCGCTATGAGGATTGCTTGACTGCATAGAGTTGCTCTTATCAGAACAGATGCCAAATGCAGTAGGCACAAAAACGGTCTGGTCATTGTTGCATCCAAGGGTCGCAGACTTATCATCTTGAATTAACGCACCTTTACCGCCACCTTCACACCATTTAATGATACAGCCGCTGGTACGACTCCTGCCCTTAACGTTGGTGAAATTTCCTCCTCATATCCAATACTACGACTATCCGATGAATGTTCTGTGCAGAATCCAGCAGTTGTTACAAAAGGTTGATTATTACCACCCTTCCCATATGTAGCGGATACAGTTGGTGCTACATCAACGGGGCCTTTGTATCGTGTATCTTGACTGTGGTTTTCAAACATTACACAGGGTGGATGATTTGCTTTTGCTCTAAGTGTTGCTGTCTTACCATCAAGCACATCGATGCGTTGTCCACCTTGATCGTTTAAGCATACAGTGCCTGTCTTTCCAGTGCAGTTTTTAGCATTTCCGGCAGTTCTTTGCCACGGGCTGCCGCTCGGCGCAAAATTCCTTGGCATGCCTTCGGACTCAAATAGTATTTCTGCGGCACATCTGCCTGCAAAATCTGCGACAAGGTAGATTCTACGACGACGTTGGGGTACTCCGAAATATTGCGCATCGATAGTTCGGTAAGCCACACTCCATCCGTCTCCCATATAGATGTCAGCGTATGGCCATCGTCCTTTTTCAGGTAAAGGCACCGAGGTGTTCGGCTCTTTGACACCGATGACCGCTTCGAGGACTGCCCTAAAGTCCTCTCCTTTATTTGACGAGAATGCGCCGGGTACATTTTCCCAGACTGCATACCTTGGATATTGTCCATTGGTCTTACACCTCATTTCCTTGATAATTCTTATTGCTTCATAAAAAAGGACGGATTGTTCTCCGTCCAGACCAGCTCTTTTACCCGCCACACTCATATCTGTGCAGGGAGAGCCAAATGTTATGATATCTACAGGTGGAAGCTCCGCACCATTTAATTTGTTTATATCCCCATAATGCTTCATCTGAGGGATGCGTTTGGTCGTAACTCTTATAGGAAACGGCTCAATTTCAGATGCCCATAAAGGCTCAATGCCACAGAGCAGACCGCCTAGAGGAAAACCTCCGCTCCCATCAAAAAGGGAGCCGAGTGTCAATTTACTCATCTGCATTCACCTCCGGCAGGTCACAATATCTTATTTTCGAACCATCTCTTAAAAGAAACACACCGTCTGAGTTTCCAACTTGCTCAATATACCTTTTCACAATAACATCACAGTACTTTTCATCCAGTTCAATGGTGTAACAGATTCTATCTGTCTGCTCACAAGCAATCAGTGTACTTCCTGAACCACCAAAAGGATCAAGCACGATACAATTAGAAAGGCTTGAGTTCAAAATAGGGTAGGCCACAAGTGCAACTGGTTTCATCGTAGGATGATCACTGTTTTTCTTCGGTTTCTCAAATTCCCAGATGGTGGTCTGCTTTCTATCGGAATACCAGTTATGCTTGCCTTTCTTTTTCCACCCAAAGAGAATAGGTTCATGCTGCCACTGATAAGGAGAGCGACCGAGAACAAGGGACTGCTTTTTCCAAATACAAGTACCGGAAAGATAAAATCCTGCATCGGAGAATGCTCTTCTAAAATTGAGTCCTTCGGTATCCGCATGGAATACATAAATAGAAGCGTCCTTCGCCATTACTGCTTCGGTGTTCTGAAATGCTGCAAGCAGGAAATCGTAGAACGCTTCGTTAGCCATATTGTCATTTTTGATTTTTCCAGCAGTGCCTTCATAGTTAACATTATATGGAGGGTCCGTAACTACCAAATTAGCAGTTTTCCCATCCATCAAGACATTAAAGGTGTCTTTCTTTGTACTGTCTCCGCAGACTAATCGATGCTGCCCAAGTAGCCAAACATCTGAATCGGCTACACTTAACTGGACAAAAAAATTAAGGTCAAGTAGACTAACTACCTAATCTGGGTATACTGCTAACAAACGTAAGAGATCCCATACCAGCAACTTTACTAGGAGAGGCGGGTATGCTAGTCTGTTTGGCAAGCCAGATGTTTTCATCATCTGGTTTCCTGGCTGGGAAAGCATGCCCGTAGAGGTTCCTTGTCAAGTTGCGGTGTTTACCCTCTAAATTTGGAAGTCTACTTCATCTCATTCAGTTAATGGAGGTACGCCGATATGACGAGAACTAGAAGAACATTTACTCCCGAATTTAAAGCTCAAATGGTCAAACTATATGAAAGTGGTAAGCCTAGAAAAGACATTATAAGTGAATACAATTTAACGCCTTCGGCATTAGACAAATGGGTGAAACAGAGCCAAACATCTGGTTCATTTAAAGAGAAGGATAACCGAACACCTGAAGAAGAAGAGTTGATCAAACTCCGTAAAGAAAATCAGCGTTTACTGATGGAGAATGATATTTTAAAGCAAGCTGCGCTGATTGTTTATGGCAAACTAAAAATGTACAGTTTGGCAATTAATTTATGTAGCCCTTTTCGGGCATAAAAAAACCACTTGCCAACATTCCTACATTCAAATAAACTTCCTGTTATTGGGCAAAAATGACAGGAGGCGATGAAGGAGATGTTAGCAGTGGCAGAAATTAATTATATCAGACATGAACAAATAAAAAAGGGCGTTCGTATAGCTCTATTGCCAAACAAATGAGTCGAGACCGTAGAACGGTTCGGAAATATGCAGAGGTGGAGGATTTTAGTCCTTCAGAAGTACCAAAGCAAAAACGAAAAGCAAAAGTCATGGATCCTGTGAAACCGATTCTAGATCAATGGCTTCAAGAAGACTTGAAGAAGAAAAAGAAGTTTCAACGAACTGCTCAACGGATGTATACGCAACTTGTCGAAGAATATGGGTTTGAAGGTTCCGCACGATCCGTTCGGCATTATGTATCCCAACGTAAAAAACAGCTTTCCGAAGAAACAGAAACAGCTGCATTGCCATTAGAGTCGAAGCCAGGAACAGCTCAAGTGGACTTTAGGGAGGCACCATTTAAATATCGTGGAGAAGTAGTGACATGGCCATATTTGGTTTTATCGTTTCCCTATAGTAATACCTTTTACGTTCAGGTGTTTCCATCTGAAAATCGGGATTGCTTTTTAGAAGGGTTGAAACGAATCTTTCATCACATAGGTGGAGTACCTAGAGTAATTCGTTTTGATAATTTATCACCTGCGGTGAAAAAAGTATTACCTAATGGGGAGCGAGAGCTAACGGAGGAGTTTCAGCGTTTTGTTTGCCATTATGGTTTTGAATATGAATTTTGTAATCCGGCTAGTGGAAACGAAAAAGGACATGTGGAATCGATGGTGAAATATGTTCGAAACAACTTCTTTCTTCCGGAGCTTGTGGTGCATGACATAGAACAACTGAATGAAACGCTATGGGGAAAGGCAGAAAAGGAACGAAACCGTCTTCATTATCAAAAAGGTATTGTACTTGCCGAACTGTATTTGGCAGATAAAGAGCAGTTTTTACAGTTACCAGCGAAAGAGTATGAGTGTGTGCGGTATGAACAAGTAAAAGCTGATAAGTATGGCTATATTCGAGTGGAAAATAAACTCTATTCGACGTCTCCGCGTTTTGCCAAATCCACAGTTTTGGCAAAAATCTCGTACAACCGAATCGAGATCCTAACAGAAGATTATGACACGATTGTTTGCCATCCACGTCTTTACGGTAATAAACAAAAATCGATGATATGGCAACCGTATCTAACGTTGATGTCGAAAAGACCGACAGCGATGAAATACACAAGTTTTTACGATCAGTTACCTCCATTGTGGCAACAATACTTTACACAATGTACGCTGTCAGAAAAACAACAAGCATTACAGCTCTTATCGGTGATTCTAAAAGACTACGATTTTGAGTTACCTACGCAAGCTTTACAGCTTGCCTCTGAAAACGGGCATCCATCTGTAGAGTCGATTAAACAAGTGTTTTATCAACTCATTAACGGACGAGGACAGCGCCCTATCATTCAACCGAAAGGTTCGTTACCTGTCATACCGAATGCGACAAGAGGGTTAGAGCATTATGATCAGCTTTTCCCTTCTAGAGGAGGGAAGCAGTGATGGATCAAAAGATTCGAGAATATGCAAAACGGTTGAAATTAAGCTGGATTCGTCAGCATTATCATGAAATCGAAGCAATGAGCCATGAGGAGTATCTTCTCCAACTCTTTGAACAAGAAGTGAAACAACGGGAAAAACGAAAGGTTACCAATTACTCTCTCAGGCAACGTTGCCTAAAATAGCAGGAAAGCCATTTGAATGGACCCACATTCAAATGGCTCAAGGCATCACAGCAGAATATCTGTTAAACGGGCACTTTATTGAAAATGGAGAAAATCTAATCTTTTATGGAGGTGTGGGTACCGGAAAGACCTACTTATCCACGTTAATTGGTTTAAACGCGATTCAAAAATTAGAGAAGCGCATCAAATTTTATACGGTAACTGGTCTAGTGAATAGCTTACTAGATGCGCACGAAAAAGGCTCGTTGAGCCGGGTCTTTAAGCAGATAGAGAAACTCGATCTTCTGATTCTTGATGAAATAGGGTACATCCCTCTACATAAACAGGGGGCAGAACTTCTTTTTCAAGTCATCTCAATGTGTTATGAAAGAAAGAGCATGATTGTGACGACGAATTTACAATTTGGTCAGTGGAATCACGTATTTGGGGATCCGATCTTAACGGAAGCTGTGATCGATCGGCTGATTCACCATTCTCATTTAATTGTATTTAATGGAGAAAGCTACCGGTATAAAGAATCATTATTACACAATAAGTAAATATAGGGATTGGCAAGTGGTACATTTTTAATTGCCATTTGATACATTTCCTACTTGCCAAAAACAAGCTGATACTAGGACGAAAGTAAATGTGATTAAAAATAATCGTCACAAATACTCGATATCAGCAATGTGCGACGTCCTACAACTCCCAAGAAGTACCTATTATTATGAAGCAAAAGAGCAATCTAAATCAGATGATGAACTTACTGTTACCATCATCGATATTTTTCATAAAAGCCGCCAGAACTATGGCACTCGTAAGATAAAACATGAGTTGGAAAAACTCGGTAAAATTGCATCCAGAAGACGTATTGGCCGAATCATGAAAGAAAATGGGCTAGTATCAAACTATACAGTTGGCCAGTTTAAGCCACATGTGGATAAATGTAATGAATCTAAAGTTGAAAATGTGTTGAATAGGGAATTTGATCAACAAAAGGAATTAACGGTTGTAGTCAGTGATTTAACATACGTAAGGGTCCAAAAAAATTGGCATTACATATGTCTATTTGTTGATCTTTACAATAGAGAAATTGTTGGACATAGTGCCGGTCCTAATAAAGATGCTGGACTAGTCTACCAAGCCTTATCAACGATTAAAGCTGATTTAAGACAAATTCAACTATTTCACACAGACCGAGGAAACGAGTTTAAAAACAAGACAATCGATGAAGCTTTAGATACATTCGAGATTAAACGGTCGTTAAGCATGAAAGGTTGCCCATATGATAACGCAGTAGCCGAAGCCACATTTAAAATTATTAAGACAGAATTTGTAAAAGGTAAATATTTTGAAAGTTTAGAACAGTTAAAGTTGGAATTAGAAGATTATGTTCATTGGTTTAATCATATAAGAATTCACGGATCACTGGGGTATTTAAGCCCAATTGAATACAAAATAGAACACCTTAAAAAAATTGTCTAGTCTAGTGTTGACATACCACTTGTCTTATTACATAACACTAATTCGTCTGAGAAGCATATAGTTTTTCGATAAAAAAGTGATTTCTTAAACTGTTTTATATCCACTCTAATTTCAAATAACTAGGAACCAATTATTTCATAACTCATATATTATAAAGAACGTCCTAGTCATTTGATAAAGGCAAAAATGGATTGGAGGATCTATATGTCATTACCTACTATTCCTAACATTACTCCAAAAATCTCACTAACCCGTTGTGAAACGATCAATTTATTGCTTGCATCCATTGCATTAGAGGAGATTGGTTTATCCCATATTTTGAATGCAGAAGGGGAAAAAATACAACATTTCTTAAAAAAGGATCCTTGTAACGTTGAGGATTATATAAAATTAAATGCAAGCGTCAATAAGATGCTGCGATCGATTGTCAGTTCTCAAACATTACTTCAATTTAAGTTAGAAGAAGTTATTTCAATTGATGATGAGGCATGTCATGAAAAATGCGATTCGAAAGATAAAGACAAATGTTCTAAAAAATGTGATAAACAAAAAAATAATATCTGTAAGGATACAAAGGTGATTCCTTGTATTTGTTCAAAGTGTCAAAGTAAAGAAAAGAATAAAGAATGCTAGAATTAAGCGCCTGTAACGCCTTTCCATCATTGATATGAATCGAGAGGAAACGTTTAGGAGAGGAGTTGAATCATTGCAAACAAATCATAGTTTCGATGAAAAGAAAGTCATGAAAACGGTAGAAAATCATTACCATTTCATACAGTCATTTATTAAATTGATAATAAAATATTTTTTTGTTTATTCCTATGCAATTTCTTCAAAAAAAAAAAATTTAACTGAAAAACAAATTATTCAATCTTTACTCCTAATTGAAAAGCTGCACATGTATATGAATTATCGGCATTATCTCTATAATCAGGTAATACCTTTATCAGATGATCATTTTACCTACTATTCAATTGAAAGTAATAATACTTATTTATTAATAAAAAAATTACAGCACCTGATTAAGCAACATCATTTTGTCCATTCAGATAATCAATTGTTATGCAACAATATTATCTCTCAGATTCTGAACTATTACCCTGCTTCCACTGTTAAAATCATTATTTTGAAAGAACCTTCTCCTCCTTGGAAACCACCGAATCATTAATTATAACGGATGGGATGATTAAATGACATCGCAGACAATCTCACTCTGTATGATTGTTAAAAACGAGGAAGATTTTATTGAACAATGTTTACAAAGTGTTCAAAAGTTAGTTAATGAGATTATTATTGTGGATACGGGCTCAAGCGATCAAACGATTAACATTTGTAAGAACTATAATGCTTCTATCTTTTCTTATGAATGGAATGATCATTTTGCAGAAGCCCGTAACTATGGTTTATCAAAGGCTAGTGGTAATTGGATATTATGGTTAGATGCTGATGAAAAATTGGAAGTTCAAAAATCGAAATTAATACAAGATGCAATACAACAAACGAATGCGTTAATGATTTATATGCCTATTGTTAATTATTACGGTCAATCTCTACCCATTCAAGAAGAAGATGCTTTTATCTATTACCAGCCACGACTATTTCGTAATCATGTAGGTATTCGATTTACTAATCGAATTCACGAAACACTCCAACTACCCCAATCACTCGAATCATCTCATGATATAGTAAGTATTGATACTGAAATTTATCATTATGGTTATTTCAAAAAAATTACAGACCAACGAAATAAATCTCGAAGGAATTTACAGGTCCTTTTTAAAGAATTTCAAGACAGTTCTCATAGTCCTTGGATTGAATATCATTTAGCTAGTGAATTTTATCGATTAAAAGAATATCAAACAGCTTTTAACTATATAAATAAATCAATCTTAGGATTTTTACAGCAAGGATATACACCTCCTGCTCTTTTATACCGTTTGAAATATGATATTTTATTTGAGACGAAGAGCTATGAAGTTGCTAGTTTTAGTATTGATAAGGCTCTTCTTCTTTATCCGGATTATGTAGATCTTCATTTTTTAAAAGGGCTTTTTTTATTTCAAATAAAAAATTATCCAGCTGCAATAGCTTCATTTGATAAATGTCTGGAACTAGGAGAACATCACACAGACTATCTTATTACAAGGGGTGCAGGTAGCTTTAAAGCAGAACATTATAAACAATTATGTTTAAAAGCAATGATAGTTCCAGAAAGTGATTTGTAGTTGGATGTCGTCAAGGAGCTGAATCGGCTACACTTAACTGGACAATAAAAATAAGGTCAAGTAGACTAACCACCAAATTTGGGCATACTGCTTACTGTCATAAGAGATCCATTCTAGAAACTTTACGTGGAGAAGCGGGTATGCTAGCCTTGTCGGCGGGGCCAGGTGTACTTATCAGCTGGCTTCCTGGTCGGGAAAGCATGTCCGCAGAGGCTCCATGTCAAGTTTCGGCATTATTCCACTGTTGTTGCAGTCTACGTTACCCCTATTTAGTTAAGGAGAGACTTACATGAGAGAAAGAAGAACTTTTACTTCCGAATTTAAAGCTCAAATGGTCAAGTTATACGAAAGCGGAAAGCCCAGAAAAGATATCATTAGTGAATACGATTTAACGCCTTCGGCATTGGACAAATGGATTAAACAAAGCAAAACATCTGGTTCGTTTAAAGAGAAGGATAATAGGACACCAGAACAAACAGAGTTGATCAAACTTCGTAAAGAAAACCAACGTTTATTGATGGAAAATGATATTTTAAAGCAAGCTGCGCTGATACTAGGACGAAAGTAAATGTGATCAAAAATAACCGACACAAATACTCGATATCAGCAATGTGTGACGTCCTACAACTCCCAAGAAGTACCTATTATTACGAAGCAAAAGAGCAATCAAAATCAGAAGATGAACTCGCATTTGCCATAATTGATATATTCAATAAAAGTCGCCAAAACTATGGCACACGCAAAATTAAACATGAATTAAAAAAGCTTGGCATAGTTGCATCCAGACGACGTATTGGCAGAATTATGAAAAAGAATGGGCTAGTATCTAAATATACAGTCGCTCAATTTAAGCCTCATGTAGATAAATGTAATGAATCAAAAGCTAAAAACGAGTTAAATAGGGAATTCAATCAACAAAATGAATTATCTGTGGTAGTGAGTGATTTAACATACGTAAGAGTCGAAAATCGATGGCATTACATATGTTTATTTGTTGATCTTTATAATCGTGAAATTATTGGTCACAGTGCTGGGCCTCATAAAAACGCAGGCCTAGTATATCAAGCCTTATCGACTATAAAAGCTGATTTACGGCAAATTCAATTGTTTCACACGGACCGAGGAAATGAGTTTAAAAACAGGATGATTGATGAAGCATTAGAAACATTTAAAATAAAGCGTTCATTGAGTATGAAAGGTTGTCCGTATGATAATGCGGTAGCTGAAGCCACCTTTAAAATTATTAAGACAGAGTTTGTCAAAGGGAAACATTTTGAAAATTTAGAACGGTTGAAATTAAAATTAGATGATTATGTTCATTGGTTTAATCATATCAGAATTCACGGAACACTTGGGTATTTAAGCCCTATTGAATATAAAAATGAACACCTTAAAAAAGTTGTCTAGTTTAGTGTTGACATACCACATCCCCTAAATGCGAAACAGCGGGCTTTTTCAGCTCGCTGTCTACATCGAAATCATCTTCTTTTATATTATCCTTAAGGGAATCCTTGAAAAGATCCTCCAACTCTCCCGGGTCAAAACCTGTCAAAGACACATCAAAGTCTGAAGCATTTAAGTCCGTGATGAGAAGTGCTAATTTGTCTTTATCCCAATCACCACTAATTTTATTTAGTGCAATGTTCAGCGCCTTCTCCTTTTGCTCATCCATTTCAACAACTACGCATTCTATCTCATCCATGCCCATACTCAGCAGGATTTTCAAACGCTGATGACCTCCGATGACTCTGCCTGTGGTCTTATTCCATATTACGGGTTCTACATATCCAAACTCCTCAAGGGAGCGTTTAAGTTTCTCATATTCAGGATCACCCGGTTTTAAATCCTTCCTTGGGTTATATTCAGCGGGGATGAGGTGTTTAGTTTTTATCTTCTCTATCAACATACTTTTCCACCGCCTTTCTAAATTCATTGTACTTATTTACATCCTCCCACGGGAATAGACAACTATTAAAGTGACCATAAACAGCTGTATCAGAGTAAATCACATTCCTTAGACGCAACTTCTCTATGATTGCCGCAGGTCTTAAATTGAAAATCTCCTGTGCAGCAAGAGTTAATATTTCGTCAGAAACAATACCTGTGCCAAGAGTATTTACAGAAAAGGCTACAGGATTTGCCTTACCAATGGCATAGGATATACTAACTTCACATCTCTTTGCATATCCACACCAGACGATATGCTTTGCAATGTACCGAGCCATATAGGCACCGCTTCGGTCAACTTTGGTGGGGTCTTTACCACTAAGTGCGCCTCCTCCATGAGATGCAAGTCCTCCATAGGTATCAACCATAACTTTTCTACCAGTTAAGCCTGTATCGGCAGCGGGACCACCTTCGACAAATCTACCAGAGGGGTTAATGAGAATTTCTGTTTCATCATCAAATGGGAAGTCCTCAAAGCACTGCCATAGGACATTGTTAAGGATATCTGTCTTTAGTTCTTCCTGTGTTTTATTCTTATCATGCTGTACCGATATCACGATAGTCTTTATTCGCACTGGAGTGTCCCCTTCATATTCCACCGTCACCTGTGCTTTACCATCTGGGTGGATACCTTTTATCAGTTTCCCTTTTCGGCAATCATCCAGTCTCTTTACAATCCTGTGAGATAGTATAAGGGGTAGGGGAAGCATTTCTCCTGTTTCCTTTGTAGCATAGCCATACACAGTTCCTTGGTCTCCAGCACCTATCGAACCATACTGTTCGTTTATCCCATTTCTTGCTTCCAGTGCAGTATCCACGCCAGTTGCAATATCTACACTTTGTTTGTGTACAAATACATAAATCAAGAATTTAAGAGGGTTGTATCCAATCTCTTTAAGGACATTCCTAACAATGTATCGGATGTCTATTTTCTCGCTGCAGGAGATTTCGCCCGCCACGATAATTTTCCCTTTGGTTGCCATTACCTCACAAGCGACACGTGATGCTTTGTCTTTACGTAAACATGCTTCTAAAATGCTATCTGCTATGATGTCGCATAGTTTATCAGGATGTCCAGCACATACACTTTCAGCTGTTAAATATCTTTTACTCATTACATATCTCCTCATCTTTATTTTCCTCTGCGGGCAGATAGCAGTCGCTCCATCACATCGTCCTGTGGGTTTAAACCAGAATACTCTGTAGCACAATTCTCTTTAACGATTTGATAAATCTCCATCCATAGTCTGTTTGTCTGGCTCATAAAGTTCTGGCTCATAGCTACATAAGGACTTTGAATAGCATTGCCGGTAGTTGGATGCTTGGCAAGAAAACCAAACTCAGTTACCGCCTCCTCACACTGTATCCATCTGGCCGCACTCATGGCATATCGTTCTAGAAGCTGTGGGAGCACCAAATGGGCACAGCCTCGCTCCTCAAGCCATTTCCAAGTAATTTCATAAATCTCGCTGGCTACTAGGGTTTTCCCGTCCTTTTGCACTGCGGAGAGCATGGCCATTGGCTTTGGCATTTCTTGCCCCTTCAGGTCAGCGGTATTTTGGAACTCCACGACTTCAAGCTTTCTCTTACCAGGGTTTCCCTCTGCAATTTTGTCAGCAAGTGGTTTTTTCTTTTGACCGGAGCCTATACGGGCACCGCCTCGATTTGTTCCATCTTTGGCCATTCACTCACCTCTTTTCATCGATGGACCTATTACCCCGTTTGAAACCGCGAATTTTCACGCGTTACCCCACGCCCGTTACACAAATGAAAAGCTGTAGAGATTTGACTCCCCCTACCGGGTTCCCCAACGGTCTCCATCTCTTGCAGTGATTGCAGAGTGGCAAGGAGTACAAAGAGCCATCAGATTACTTCTATCGTGAGTTCCTCCTCTTGCAAGAGGAAGAATGTGATGCACTTCAGCTGCTGGGGTCAGCTTTCCTTGTCTTTTACATTCCTCACAAAGAGGATGGGCTGCAATGTAGCGGTCACGTATCCTTTTCCAAGCACGACCATAACGCTTGCGGGTTGCTGGATCGCGGTCATACTTCTCATACCGTGCAGCTTCCTTCTTGCTATGCTCTTCACAAAAGCGCTTGTCAGTTAGCTCTGGGCAACCGGGGTAAGAGCACGGTCGCTTAGGTTTCTTTGGCATACTTGCACCTCCTTTTGCCCATAGAAAAAGCCCTCGCAGGAGAAATGCTCCCGTGAAGGCTACTGTTTATTAATATTCCATACTACCATTATATAACTTTCACCACGGACAAACAGTGTCATCGTATGCCAAACTGTGCCAAAGTGTGCCAATTTTTATTTAGGTACCTTCAAATGTTGTAAAGCGGATGAATGAAGTCTATGCACGGTTCTCATAGAAACATTAAGATTGACACAGATTTCTTCCCAGTTAAGAAAGTTAATGTATCGGTAGCGAAGAAGTAGCTTCTCATCCACGTTTTCCATCTGATTAATCGCTTCACGGATATCTGATTTCAGCTTTATTAATCGCTCAACCTCTTGTTGTATCTGTTGCTCCAAATCTACTATTCTTATCACATATTTTTCAAAAGGTGGATCAGTACTTTTTGTTTTACTGACTTTTTCCTCAAGAACGGGTGATGAAACACTTCGTGATAGATCTCTTAAGTTTTGTAGCTCTTCAAGGTCGGAATTAATCAATTCATTCAAACGGTAAGCCTGTTTTAAGAATTCCTTAGCTGTCATCATCGCACCGCCTCCTCTTGTAGCTGTTGAATTAATATGTCAGGGTTTAGGGATGTGAGGACATTAAACAATCCAGAATGAAAGAAGCACTCAACCTCACGTTTTGTATATAAAGCAGAATCATTGCGAGGGTGTTTTGCTAATCTTTTCAGTGCAAAACGATAATCCTTGACCGCCTGTAGAATAATGGCATTCGCCAGTTTTTCAAATGCATCTATCATACAACACCCCTCGCTTTCCCAAGATTTGCTTTGACCGCATTGATAAGATCAGATTGTGTCTTTTCCTTTCGTTTCAAGGCCCTCATCACATCTTCATCAATCGTTCCTTTAGTAATAATGTGATGGATAACCACCGTTTCATTTTGTCCTTGTCTCCAAAGTCTTGCATTGGTTTGCTGATAGAGTTCTAGACTCCAGGTAAGACCAAACCAAATAAGTGTTGAACCACCACTTTGTAAGTTAAGGCCGTGTCCTGCTGATGCAGGATGGATAACCGCCACAGAAATATCGCCGTTGTTCCAATCCTTGATATCCTTGGATGTTTTAATTTCTCTAACATTAAATCTTGCTTTAATACGCTCTAAATCGTGATTATACCAATATGCAATAAGAACAGGTTTGCCGTTTGCACCTTCGATTAAATCTTCAAGAGCATCCAGCTTGCGGTCATGGATAATATGAGTATTTTTATCATCATCATAGACAGCACCGTTTGCCATTTGCAGGAGTTTGCCAGAAAGGACTGCTGCATTCATGGCATCAATCTCCTCATTGGCAAGCTCAAGAACCATCTCTTCACGAAAGTGATCATATACGGATTGTTCTTTGTCATTCAGATACACGGGCACTTCATTGATAACGCACTCTGGCATTTTCAGAAAATCGACTGATTTCATGGAAATGGTGATATCCGAAATGAGCCGATATATGGCATCTTCAGCACCTGGCAATGGTTTATATGAAAATACGATTTGCTGATTACGTTTATCCGGTGTAAAAAAGGAATTGCGGTAGTGAGTTATGTATCTGCCGAGTCTTTTACCCATGTCGAGAATACGAAACTCTGCCCACAAATCCATTAACCCATTACTGGAGGGTGTACCCGTAAGACCCACGATCCGTTTTGCCCTCGGCCTTACTTTTAGTAAACTTTTAAATCTTTTTGCACCATAGGATTTAAAGGATGATAGCTCATCGATTACCACCATGTCATAGTCAAAAGGGATGCCACTTTTGTTTACCAACCAGTCCACATTTTCTCTATTTATAAGGTAGACACTTGCAGGTTTTCTAAGAGCCGCCAATCGCTCCTGCTCTGTTCCAATCGCTACCGAAAACTCCAGCCCTTTTAAATGCTCCCACTTATTTATCTCAGCTGGCCAAGTATCCCTTGCTACCCGAAGTGGAGCAATGACCAGAACCTTTCCAATTTCAAAACTATCAAGACATAAATCAAATATAGCTGTTAGAGTAATGACGCTTTTGCCAAGACCCATTTCTAAAAACACCGCAGCGATGGGATGCTCAAGTATGAAGTTCGTTGCATAGGTCTGATATTTATGAGGATTGTATTTCACCCAGTATCCCTCCAATCTGCTTAACATCATCAATGACATAGCAGGTAAAGCCTAACTTCTGTAATTGCTTTATTCTTCTAATCTGTAACGGACGAGGTTTCTTTCCGGGAGCCTTTAATTCCACAAAAGCCATCTTCCCATATGGTAAAAGCACAAGACGGTCTGGCATTCCATCTAAACCTGGACTAACAAACTTCGCCGCAATACCTCCTATCTTTTTTACCTCAGCCACCAGTTTCTTTTCGATATATTTTTCAAGCATAAATACCTCCCATATAAAAAGGCTCGGAACAAGAAAACAACTTTGACCCAATTTTCCTATACGCGCGCGTATGCGTGTATGCACAGGCTACTATTACTTCTTTTTACTATTTATAAATAAATAGGATACTTCTTGTTCCACTTGTTCCGAACCGTTGATTTTCCTTATCATTACTAGCTTTAGGGAAAGAAAGAGTATGGGAACAAGGTAAGGTACAACTTAGCGTTGTTCCTCGACTCGGGAATAAGCTCGTTGCTTTCCGTAGACAGGAAACGTCACAACACCATTCTTGTTCCCAGTGTACTTGTTCCACTCACTGATCTTTCTCATAATGGCACCGATGGCATAGGAATCTGAAGGCTTTAGCATGGATGCCTCTTTACCGAAACACTCACACCAAATTTCCATATTACAGACAAGGGTCCTTTTTACGGTTCCAACACGGGTGCCGCCGCCAAATTCGCTACCGCCGAGAAAATTTCTACGCTCGTACAAAGACATCGTGTCCCAATCATCCGGCAAGAGCGTATCCAAGTAAGTACGAACCAGTCCTTCTCGTTCATCTGTTTCCATAGCATCTGCCTGTTCACTAGTTGCCATGGATACATCATCACCTTCAAGGTAGAGTTTTTCGCCCTTCTCATATAATACTAGTGCCTCTGCCCAAATCTGCTGTACTTCTTCTTTAGTCATCTGCCAAGCTTTCTTTCTACTGTTACCACTAATGCGGACTGGCCAAAATCTGCGGTTGCCCGTAATATCACGAAGAAAACCGCTTTCCGCATTGGTAGAACCTACAATCACGCATTGACGGGGATGGCTTTCGACGTTGACCCCATAACTTGCACGGTACTTATCATCTGCCCTTGAAATAAAGGACTTCACAACCTCCACATCCGTCTTACGCATTCCAGCAAGCTCTCCTAGTTCCAGCAACCAATATCCCTGAAGTTTCTCAGCCCCGGATTTATCCTTCATATCTGTAATAGTCAAACTGTCTGAAAACCAGTCTCCAGCAAGCTTAGCAAAGAAGGTTGATTTACCGATTCCTTGAGGACCGTTTAAGATAAGAACACTATCAAACTTTGTACCTGGTCTATAAATACGGGCTACCGCTGCAACCATCGTTTTGCGTATGACTGCTTTTGTATAGGAATTATCTGTTGCACCGAAATAATCAATTAATAGATTATCTACTCGGCTAATACCATCCCATTTTGGCAGGGAGTCCAGATATTCCTTAACAGGATGGTAGGCTCGTTCTGACGCTACAGCTAACACAGCATCTTTGGTCTTGGTAGGGGAATAGACTCCGTATTTACTGCTTAAGTACACCTTAAGAAGCGCGTTATCCGAATCATTCCAACCAGCCTTGATCTGTTCCCAAGGCAGACCACCTTTGGCATCAATCCCATCACGGTGGCAGTTGAAAGCGATATGCTGTAAATTCTCATCATGCCGAATAATCAGAACGATGTTATCCAATGTGTCTTTTATTCGGCCTTGCTTATCCAATTCCAAAGCTGTCTGCCAATCCTCATCACTAAACTCCTCTTCAGCCTGAGCCTGTCTTTCCTTTGCGAACTCAGCTTTTACCGCTTCATCTTTTATAGCAAACTCGCACATTGCCACAAAAGATGGCATCTTACCAGGAACCGTGGTGGTAGAAGCTTTATCATCTAAAGAACCAAATTTATGAATACGAACAAGATCAAAAGCATTGAGGAGCAGGCTGCTTGCTGGGTCTGTGGCATGGTGGCTGTATGCAAATTTATCATCATAGATAATCACACCCGCACTGCTGTCAGCTGGAATATAATCGTACCGTCCTTCCATAGCAGAGGGGGCATAAACAGCACCTAAGAATTTTTCTATAGCTTCACGAACGAAATAGGCACGACAGAATGTTCCTACCACACCTTCCTTTAAAAGCGGATCTGCTTGTTCTTTCAGACTTCGATTAATCACTTCAGACTGCCTGCTTGATACCGGCCAAGTTGATGTATCCCGCCAGTTTTGATATTTTGAAAGATAAACATCCGGGTCAAGTAATGCTCCATCCTGCTCTTCGTAGACAAATTCACCATTAGAGGAAGTGGATGGCCAATACATAAGGCGATGTGCTTCATATGTCGTATCATCGAAAAGGTCCATACCAATTTCTTTTGCCACCATACGTCCAACGGCTGCATATTCTTCTTCACTGATCTCACGAGCAAGAGGAACGATAAGTCTGAGTCTCGGATTTTCCGGTGTGTGCTTATGGGTGGAGTAAACACAACATTTGAAATCGAAAAGTATTGAGATTTGTTCCCAAATATCCGGTCTAACGTAATCCATATCAAGGGTAAGCAAAGAGCGACATAGAACATTGCCCTTCTTTCGCCTTCCTTCTTTTAAATGTCCTCCGACAAAGCCACCCACGTCTTTGATATCATCTTGTTGACCTTTTTTAAGTTTCCGATATTCCTCTACCGTTTCTGTAGTACGTTGTGTTGTCTTTACACGGGAGCAAAAATCCTCCCAGGATATATCTTTGTTTTTCCATTTTCTATCCATCCGGCTATTGCCTACTGCAATTTTCATAAACTTTCGACCTCCTCATGCTCCGGACTAAAATATCTAACCGTTTGTCTGCGTTTCTTGGCGACTTCAATTTCCCTCTCCATACCGTTTGAGATGGTATTGCCCAGCACCCACACCTCGGAACATTTGCCCATGAGCACAATGTCCATAAATATGGCAAGCTCCCGTTCCTCTGGATTTTCATCATCCATAAACTGTGGAAACATAAGGTGGGGAGCAATTGGAATACAGTTACTTTCCAAGGCAAACCTGCAAAAACTACGAGCCTTTTTAACGTTTTCTTCTACATCACCGGAATAGGGAGAACAGATATATACAAGCGGCTTAAAGGCAGATTTTTTCTCTGCCTTTTCCTTTCTCATTATGTTGGTCAGTGCTTCATGGGGAGTTGGGTCATGGTATCCTTCATGGTTAAATTTGTTGATTCCCATTACACACCCTCCATTTCTATTTGAGGCAAAATACCGTCTGCCTTCATCAGTTCGTAAATGAAGAGTCTGCCTTTTTGTGTCCAATATGTATGGACCTTTGTATGCTGTTGCCCGTTACTGCCAAGGTAGTTATGTGTCTTAGTACTGGTGTATCCTTTTTCCGCATACTTCTGATATAAAAGCCAAATGCCGCCTTGTTTAAATTGGATGCCCTTTTTATTAAGATAGCGGTTCATCCAAATAGCTGACTTACCATAATCTTTGGCGATTGCTGATGTGGAAATGAGGTCTTTGCAATTTAAAACCACATCGTAATAAGACACTTTCGGTTTCATTTCTGCAATTTGCTGATTCTGAACAGCAACTGTACCTTCAAGCACTTTATTTTGTTTCCTTACTTGTGTTAGCTGTTGATTGGCAATCTGAAGTGCCCTTGCCATGATTGCTTCTGGAGAGTTCCATCGTCTTTCAATTTCAAGAAAGTACCCGCGGCATTGTTTTCCTTTTGGAGTACGCTGTATCATGCATAGCTCTTTTGCCATATCAATTGTTATTTGGTGGTCAACAGCTGGTCTTCCACCTGTACTTTCCGACAGAAATGTCGAAAAGTCCGTACCCTCCACAAATCCATACTCACACATTCTTGGAAACCATTTATCATATTTCGGAAGTTTAGAATGAATGTCATTTGAATCCGTTTCCAGAAACATATCCACTATATCTGTAACAAAATGCATTGTGCTCATAAGTTCCTTGACAAATTGGAATTGATCTAAAGAATTTCCTTTCCAAATCTTTCGTAATGTCATCACATTGTAAATGCAAGAATATGTAGTTTGATTTTTATTTCAGCCTCACGATACATCTATGATTTTGCGGAATTTTTCTTTATTAAAAATATTACATAGTCCTTCAACTATTTTATAGCTCGTGTAATTAGTGCTAAACAACAATTAAAAAGATAGTCATAATAACGGAATTTAGTTATTTCAATCTCATGATGTCGTATACGATATTTATTTCCAATGTCCGTCAACATCTTAAATTCATTATGAAACAGATCAGTAAAATCATCATTTCCTTTTGCCATATCACTTACTATTTTTTCTGATAAATAGTTCTTATCTAAATCTAGTATGCCTTTAATCATTAAACTTCTTTACTTGTCAAACTGTTACATGATAGACGACAGCACAATCACATAGTCAACATTGACATAATATAGCATAAACACTTTCACTGAGTGTCATATATCTCATCTGCTTTAATAATCGTTATAGATTTGATTCTATGTTTGAAAGCGTGAGATATCATTAAGCATTAATACTTGAAAGGAGGAATTTACTCTATGTCAATGCCCAATATACCTAACATAAATGCAACCATCAGTATCACTCTTGAAGATTCTGTCAATCTTTTGCTTGCTTCCGTGGCCTTTGAGGAACTGGGGCTTTCTCATATCATCAACGCCGAAGCTGAAAAGATTCAGTATGCCCTTGGAACGCTCAGAGGACAGAATCCCCCCACTACGCCCCCGACGATTGATGAACTTCTAGGAATCAATGAGTCGGTTAGTCAAACATTGAGAAACGTCATTAAAAACCAAATGCTTCTTCATTTTAAGTTGAAAGATACGCTATCCATTTCGACATCCACAACGACGACTACCGGGACGCCATAACTTTGTAATTGCAAATTTTAATGAGTAGATAAGCAGACACATATGCACCGCCTTGTTATTCATTTAGTTTTGAGCGTTGAACCAATGTCGAAAAAACATCTTGTGATATAAAAACCAAATAGAAAGGAGTCCAATTATGTCATTTCCAAACATGCCTAATGTAACTCCACATATCAATATTAACCGAGATAGCGTCATCAATCTTTTGTTGGCGTCCATAGCATTGGAAGAATTAGGATTGTCTCATATCATCAACGCCGAAGCTGAAAAGATTCAGTATGTCCTTGGAACACTTGACGGGCAAACCCCACCAGAGCCCGCTACAATTGATGATTTATTGAAAATCAACAATTCGGTGAATCAGACGCTCAAAGATACTATTAAAACCCAGATACTTCTTCAGTTCCAACTCGAGGATCTCATCAATTATGAACAGCTTGGCATACACGTTAATACTGCAAGCGTAACGGCCGTATTCGAAGGCAACACCTACTACGCCAGCGACAGTGCATATTATCATACAACGGGAGGAATGTAATAATGTCAACGAATTTAAACTGCATTAACACTCCTGTTAAATGGAGTAACATTCAGAAAAGGTTTCACTATAACCTCAACGATGTTCGTAATATGACGATTATTGGCTCGATTTTCGTTGAAAAGGAGGGAATGGAAAAATGGCAGTAAACCTTGGACCAATAGGCATTTACAATGTGTTTGTGATACAAGATATGAATATGAGCAATACAGATGCCGAAGGAAGAGTAGCCGTAGGAGGTAATGTTACCTTGCAAAACTACGGAATAGGCGCTTCCATCTCACCATTACCACCCTTTGGAACGGATGCCTCTTTTGTAATTGGCGGTAATGTAAATGTTACAAGTGGTTCGAATTTTAGTGGCAATACTATCAGAAGAGCATCTAGTTCAGTAATCAATTATACTATGGGAAACCCAAACGGTACTTTTGTAACTGGGAATCCAATCAATTTTACAGAGAAAGCAACTTATTTAAAATGCGCAAGTACCTTTTGGGGCAATCTGACGGCAACTGGTACTGCAAGTGTAAGCTTTGGGGGATTAACTCTAACCGGTACCGAGCCAGATTTGAATATATTTGAAATAAATGCAAATGATGTAGCAGGGTCAGGATTGTCACTGAATCAGTTGAATGGCATCAATATTGTAGCTCCACTAAGTTCTACAGTTTTAATCAATGTCATAGGAACAAACATTGCATTTGGTAGTTACCAAATTTTTAGAAATGGAGTAACCGCAACTCGAAGCGATGCACGATTAATCCTTTGGAATTTTCCTCAAGCAGCAACATGGACTAATAGTACGACCGCAATATATGGCTCGGTATTGGCCCCATTTGCAGATGCAACTACCGTATCTAGCCAAATTAATGGCAATATTATTTTTAACTCTCTTACGGGAACTTCCGAAAGTCATAATGAATTGTTTGAAGGAACTCTGCCTGATCCGCAGTCATGCTTAACTGAAATCGCTTCCATCTCGATAGAAAAAGAGGTTTCGCCTGATAATGGTGTAACATGGTTCTCGGCAGATACTGCCCCAGGACCGGATGTGCCTTCTAACACAAATCCGCGTTTTCGTTTCACTGTTACAAATAATGGAACTGCTACACTAACCAATGTTATAGTTACGGACGATGTTTACGGTTTAATTGGAACAATAGCTACACTGGAGAAGTCCGCTTCGGACCAATTCATTTTCGATGGAACATGGGTACTTGGTCAAAACGTGAATACCGCGACGGCAACTGGTGAATATGACGGCAATACCTTCTCTGACACCAATTCGACATATTGGGTAGGTGTGGAAGCGGCACTTCCGGCGATTACCGTGAAAAAGGAAGTATCGCCAGACAATGGGGTTACATGGTTCGATGCAAACAAGCTTCCAGGCCCGAATGTAGTTTTTCCCAACAATCCGCAGTTTCGATTTACAGTTACAAACACAGGAAATGTTACGTTGACCAATGTTACCGTGACGGATAATGTTTATTTAACGGTTATCGGTCCAACGGATTTGAACCCCGGCGAATCGGAAACAGTAACAATTAACGGCACATGGGCACTTGGCCAGCAGTCCAATATTGCGACGGCAACATGTGATCAGGGGGTTACCCATGAGAACACGGCATTTTGGTTTGGGGTTGAAGCGGCCGCACCGTCCATTGAAGTAGACAAATACGTTTCACCAGATAATGGGGTCACATGGTTTGAAGCAAATGCTCCTGTAGGCCCACCTGTACCACAAGGCACAGATCCACAATTTCAATTCACAGTTGTTAATACGGGCAATATCACGTTGACCAATGTTATAGTAAATGACAATGTTTATGGCTTAGTGCTTGGACCAATCGCAAGTTTAGCCCCCGGTGAATCATCATCCACAATAGTTGTTGGTACATGGGCACTTGGGAATCAAATGAATATTGCAACAGCAACATCTGACGAAGGAGTATCCGATGCTGATGTCGCATATTGGTTCGGCGAAGAAGCTCCACAGCCAGAAATTAATATAATAAAAGAGGTATCTAACGATAACGGGATTACCTGGTATGACGCGGATACACCTCCAGGATTAAATGTTGCCATAGGGACCAATCCTTTGTTTAGAGTTACAGTTACTAATGTGGGAGACGTAACCTTAACCAATGTCCAAGTAACGGACGATATATACGGTTTTGTTGGGACCATGCCCGTTCTGCCACCGGGAGATTCAGCTAGTTGGATTATTGTCGGTACCTGGGTGCTTGGACAAAACGTGAATGCCGCAACGGTAACTGGTGAATATGACGGCAATACTCTCTCTGACACCAATTCGACATATTGGTTTGGCGTCATCCCTTCCATCACCATTGAGAAATATGTTTCGGTAGATAATGGAGCAACATGGCAGGAAGCCGATACGTCTCCAGGACCGTTGCTTCCAGACGGAGTAACACCGCAATTTAAATTCATCGTAACAAATACTGGTGATGTGACGCTTACCAATATTGAAGTAACCGACAGCGTATTCGGCGTTATTGGAACCCTCCCATCACTTGATCCCGGTGATTCCAACGAATGGATTATTTAACTGATTCAAAATACAATGAAATATGCTTCTTAGATAACAGAGAGCAATGTTTTTCTATACGTTTTCGGGGTTTTGGCATACTTGGATAGTAACTGCCTTTGTGAGGTTTTCGAATCTTCAAATCTAGTGTACCTAGCCATGTGTCCAATTCATGATGATAACCATTTCTTTGCGTGGCGCGTTCCGGACTTCGTTTGTATCAACCTGGGACGCTGCCACAACTTCCAATAATGAATTAACAAGAACATTCATAACCTCTCTCAAAAATCAAGATGACCGTCAGATACACTCCTGCGCAAAAGATTTAAAAATGAAATTCTATTTATAAAAGCTCGGCGCGATTTTACATCACTACTATAAGAGTGGACTATAAAATCCAAGTGTAGATGTCTTGATTCGAATTTTGCAACATTATAATAGCAAGATTTTCTTCCACAAGTTGTGCTATATCATTTTAATCTCTATATTTTCCATTATAAGATGTACCCTTAATCAGCTTACTAAATTCTTCTTCGCTTATGGCAAAATCACGCACATCTTTTCCATATTGATCATTTGCCCATTCTCGTGTGTACTGCATATTATAGGAGGTTAGCCCGTCATTTAGGTTAAAATTGATATATTCTACGTTTCCAATCAAGGCAAACATAATGATAGCATTAACTTCAAACTGTTGTTGATTTGCTTCATCACTATAAAAATTTCTAGTCTCTGTATCCGTTTGTAAATTTACAGTTATTGCAAAAGGCTCACTATCAGTAGAAAGCTCAAAGTAATCGTAATCGATGTTTTTAGGGAACGTTAATAAAAAGATGATACCTCCAACTTTTGAGTTATTGCCTACATACTCGGTTTTATTTTTTAAAAACTGAGAAACAAGAGGGTCATCACCTGATTTAGTTGTAATTAAATTGGTAACTAGAGCAACCACAAGTACTACAATTGCAACTAAAGTAACAGCAATCACCCAAAATTTTGGCTTTCTATAATTTAACACGTTTTTAATCCTCCCCTTTACATTTCCCTTGTCAAAAGCTAGAGAAGTTCCTCTTAAAATACGCTTTCCGATAGCAAGCAACAGCAATGGATTAACATAAGTTTTTTGTGTTTTCATGCATACTTTTAATACGCTTTCATCACAGAAAAGTTCCATATCCTTACTCATTAAAAAAAATGAAAGCCATACAAGAGAATTAAGCCAATGTAATATTAAGAAGGCTAATATCTTAAAGTAACTATTACATCTACCCCTATAGCAATAGTATCAATTTCTAATAGCTTTTCATAGAGATTATGGCAAATGTCAGATTGGTAAGCACTATAATCGGCTTTATCCCAAGCTATTACAAGGTATCGTTTTATTCTTTGAACGTTAAAATCATTATTTAGTGACATGCAAATAAAATTTGAAGCAACTCATCTGTTGCTCCATTAACCTGTGATAATCTATTTTAATAAGATGAATTGTTTCTCAATTAAAATGTACAAAATTCCGGCTTAGACTCATAAGCTATAAAGTACATTGAAACAGTTTGCATTAAAGTGAATTATTTACTTTGCATGCGCCTTATCTAAGTTATCGTAATCACCATTTCTACGAAAAGCTAAGTTATGTTAAAACCACAGAATACAAACAAACCAATAAATTAATATTCTTTAAATATGAAAAAATTTAATTGCAGCTAGGACAAAACCCTCCTTTAAAACATTAAAAAAGCCAGTGAGGTTTTACTCGTCGTAAAATTTCACTGGCTTTTCATTTTTCAAAATAAAATAAAGATTATTTCTGATAAAATGAATTTTTCTACCTAATCATATGGAATGAAGGATTCTTAACATGAATCAATTAACTTTACCTTTTCGATTTAATAGTAAAATTATAAATACACATGAGTTGATAGGATTCATTTTCCCTCTAATTTTTATGCATTACCTCATTCTACTGTCCCTGTCCTGTCAACACTTTTTTTCAAAATGATCAAGTAATTGACGTACTTCATCCGTTGACTTTGTGTTCATCAATTGATTTCTTAACATGCTTGCTCCAGGAAATCCTTTGACATATATTTTGAAAAAACGATGGAGCCCAGTAATTGGACGTGGCAGTTTTTCTAAATAGTAGTCATAAAGATCAAGATGATATCTTAGAAGATTGAGATACTCCATACTACTATGCTCTTTCGGCTCTTTTTCAAAGGCAAATGGGTTTTTAAAAATTCCGCGCCCAATCATAACCCCATCCACACCATATTGACGAACAAGTTTCAGTCCTGTTTCACGATCAGGAATGTCCCCGTTGATGGTTAGTAGCGTATTCGGTGCCACACGATCACGTAATTTCTTGATTTCTGGAATCAGCTCCCAGTGTGCCTCTACTTTGCTCATTTCCTTTCTTGTACGTAAATGAATAGAAAGATTTGCGATATCCTGTTTTAAAATATGCGTTAGCCACTCCTCCCATTCATTTACATCCGAATAGCCAAGTCGTGTTTTCACACTGACAGGCAGTCCACCCGCTTTTGCTGCTTCAATAAGTTCTGCTGCGACTTCTGGACGCAGAATAAGTCCACTACCTTTCCCTCTCGATACCACATTCGGTACAGGGCAGCCCATATTAATATCAAGGCCTTTAAATCCTAGCTCTTTCATCCCAATACTCATTTGTCGGAAATATTCGGGCTTATCTCC
Organism: Lysinibacillus sp. PLM2; assembly: GCA_023168345.1. NCBI lineage: Bacteria > Bacillati > Bacillota > Bacilli > Caryophanales > Bacillaceae > Lysinibacillus > Lysinibacillus sp. PLM2. The sequence continues at coordinate 3,437,476 of AP025689.1, forward strand.
CCAAATATGTGCCACCATTGGCTGTTCATCTTCTGTAAACAACAAACGACCCCGAACACTGTTCTTTCCCTCAGGATGACAATAGCTATCCGAGTTTGTAAACTCTGTAAAAAATACATCCGGTCGACCTGCTTTACTTACTACATGGCGAAAAACAACATCCGTCACATCTTCCATTGGCGCAAGTATAAAAAATGGTCGTGGTAAATCACGCCAAAAATTATCAATCATTGCAAACTCAAATCCTCTCATTACTGATACAACTTTAAACTATCTGTCAGTCAAAAATATAAAGTGAAACTTTTAATCACTGGGGTTTCTTCATCCTCCACCGAACTAGAGAAACTCAGGTTAAAGGCGCCATGTCCTATGACACCTGAAGAACCAACATCTTATTAGCCTGAACCAATTGGGTTTTTATGGGCAATTGATTCCTTTCCTAACTTCTTTGCTTTCGCTAAATTTTGAGGTAGAAGCATTACAACCCATTAATGCGGGATAAAACCGCTTTTTTTACACTAACATCATGTTTCCTAACTTACTATCATACACTAGTATATTTGAATATGGATCATTTATGAAAATCGCCATGTATATTTTAACGAAAATCAGTCCTGAATGGTATTTTCACAAACGAAAAAGCAGATAGTATAGACTTTTTACGATATCAACTGCTTTTATGTATATGATATTTGAAGTATCAATTCGTGTGTATTTTACTTTAATTTTTCTTTATATTAAAGTCTCCCATACAAAAATCGAAGCATAAAAAGGCTCCTCGCCGCCATAATGGTAGTTGAGGAGCCTTGGTTTGTCTAATACAAACTGGGATTTATCTTTTTTTGAACTTATTTTACAATTTCAATTCGTTCATACTCCGTTCCGGGATTTTTCTGAACAGCTTTAAAAAATAAAGTCTTATGAACAATTTCATCTGGATTCAGTGAACTGTATGATTTCTCATAACTAAATCTGGGCACCTGGTTGAATTGAGTGACTGCAAGATAATCTGAAATAGTAAAAATTGCAAATAATAGAATGGCACATCCGACAACACTCAATATACGTAAGCTTCTCTTTACGAATACAGATTTAATCATGAAGTAAGCTCCAATTATTAAAATGATACTTCCGATAATTGAATAAATACTTCCCCAGCTGCTATCATTGGGGAATATCGCTAAGGCCGAAATAATGATGAATATACCGAATAATGACATCAGATAACTAATCACTTTTTGTTTTCCGTACTTTATCTCGTTTTGTCCATATTCTGCCATTTTAATAGCAGTATCTCTTGTCTCTTGATTCATATTCTCGCTTTTCCTTTCTCCATTGACAATCTCAGGAATACTAACATCATAAAAATCTGCTATCTCGATGAGCAGACCTATATCTGGCATATTCCTGCCGGTCTCCCATCTTGATACTGTTCTGCCAGAGACATTCAGCTTTTCAGCCAATTGCTCCTGCGTCAAATCTTTTTCTTTTCGAAGCTCTTTTAGGAACACTCCGATTTTGATTTGATCCATATGGATGACCTCCTTTTCTCTGCCAGATTACTACCAGCAGGCATTTTTTAACACGACACAAAGCGAGAAATGCCCTGTTAATGCCTATAGACAACCTTGTCTAATTGCTATATTTCTCTATTTTCTGCTCAGACATCTAAATCACAGCCCGAGCTCGATGTTATCCAAATCACTAACTCAATCCTAACGCAAAAACATCCCAATCGGCTACTCAAACCCTCCGAAGAAAAGTGTAGATAAGTTTTCTTAGAGTGATAGTTCGATTCTCACGTTCAAAGCAAGCCTCCTCCTGCGGCGCTTACGCTCAGACTTCCGAAAAGTCTTTACTTCAGGCAATTTTTGTTGGTCATCCCTTTTACCCTTGACATCAAGGCAACGCACTCCACATGTGTCGTCTGTGGGAACATGTCCACAGGCTGAATCTCAACTGTCTTATACCCGCCATCTTCTAATATTCGTAAATCCCGCGCTAAGGTTGCTGGGTTACATGATACATACACCACTCGCTTTGGTTTCTGTTCAATAATCGTTGTAAGTAATGCTTCATCACAGCCTTTGCGTGGTGGATCGACAACAAGTACATCTGCCTCTTTACCATCAGCATACCAACGCGGGATGACTTCCTCTGCTGGACCTGCTTCAAAATATGTGTTTGTAAAGCCATTCAAATCCGCATTACGTTTTGCATCCTCAATGGCCTGCTCCACGATTTCAACGCCCATTACTTGCTTCGCTTTTTGTGCGAGGAATAAAGAGATCGTTCCGATTCCACAATACGCATCAATCACTGTTTCATCACCAGTTAACTGTGCATAATCCAATGCTTGCTTGTACAGTACCTCTGTTTGAACTGGGTTTACCTGATAGAAGGAGCGAGCTGAAATTTCAAAGCGAACTCCACCGATTGTATCTTCAATCGTGTCTTCCCCCCACAATGTATACGTTTCATTTCCGAGGATTACATTTGTTTTTTCAATATTTACGTTTTGCACGATGGAAGTCACATTTGGTACTAGTTTACGAATCACTTCAATTGCCGCTTCCTTCTGTGGAAATTTATGTTTATTCGTTACTAGCACAACCATTACTTCCCCAGTAGCACGTCCTTTTCGAACAACAACATGGCGAAGCATTCCGTTGTGGGATTCTTCGTTATAAGGCTGCACGTCAATTTCCATTAGTTCTTTTTTCAAATTCGCCATCATGGCATCCGCTTCACTCACTTGAATTAAACAGCGTTCCATATCGACAATTTCATGGGTTTTCGATTTGTAAAAGCCGGCAATCGGGCCAGTTTCCGTCATGCTAAACGGAATTTGAGATTTGTTGCGATAGTTCCATGGGTCTTGCATACCCTTAACTGGAAGTACTGGTGCATCAATCTTCCCAATTCGCTTCATGACATTTTTGACCATGTTTTCTTTCCATTTCAATTGTCCTTCGTAGGAAAGATGCTGAAGCTGACAACCACCACATTTTCCAAAGTAAATGCAAGGTGCCTTCACACGATCAGGTGATGGCTCAATAATTTCCACAATCTTTGCAAAGCCATAGTTTTTCAATGTCTTTAGTACATGAATCTCTGCTGTTTCCTGAGGAAGTGCTCCTTGGATAAATAACGGGTAGCCATCTATTTTCGCAACGCCATTTCCATCATGAGTTAAATCTTCTATATAAACGGTTCTTCGATCATTTTTTTTAACAGGTGTAGCCATAATCCGTCCTCCATTTCAGTTCTTCTATTGTAGCATGGTTAATAAAAATTCCGCCATTATATGCTGTATAGAATCTCGCTTCTAGTCAATTTAAAAAGAGGTTGGGACAAAACAAAAAAGCATCATTTTTCCTGATAGAAAAATGATGCTTTTTTGATATAAAAAAATTGATTTCCGTTACGGGGACGCTTTCCGCGGGCCCGGCTCGAGCCTCCTCGTCGCTTTGCTCCTACGGGGTCTCGAATCACGGGCTGTTCCCGCAGGAGTCGCCCCTACACTCCAATCAATTTTTGAACATAACATTTTTTTATTACTGGTTTAAGCGAATTCTTTAAAAAATCCACTTATGTCCCAGCCTCTCTATTCCTCCAATGCTTCTTGTACATATTTTTTTAATACTGGTGCAAGTGTTCTAACGTACGCCGATGTTAAATGATGAGCATCACGATAGACGATGACATTGCCAATAATTACATGACAAGTTGTTTCATCACAAAAGTAATCGGATAAATCAACAAACTGAACATTACTTGGAATCCCATCTGTATTTTCCCATGGAGGAATTTCAGATAATGCATCTTCTCGAGGTTTTGTACAATTCATTGGGTCCTCTTCTCGTTCCAAGCATAATGGGATATCTTCATCCATCCTCGGATTATCTCTAACGGCTAAAATCTTCGTGATTCCTTCAAGCTTTCGAAACTGATTTAAATAACCAACAGGAACAGTATCTCCTTTATTTACATTAGCAGTTGTAAATACAAGATCAGGTGGAGTTTCAATTAATTTATCAATTAGTAATTCATTCCAATCTAAACATTCTTCAGTGATGATGCCACCAAAATCATCATCAGTAAATCGGCATCCATCATGATTATATACATCTAATCGTATACCGAGCTCTTTTGCAAATTCATTAAGCGCAGGAAACCAATGTCCAGAATGGGAGCCCCCAACTAGTGCCAATATATGTTTAGGGTTTTCTGTTTCTCCATAAGAACAGACTGGCAATCTATCCCCTTGTCTTGTTACACAGCCTTTTTCCGAATAGAAGTAAGGCAAATCATCTTTTATTTCAAGCATCGTTGGGATTGGTTCTACATCTGTTGGCGGAACAACCCCCTCATATATCACCCTTGCTCCGGGGTATTTTTCCTTCGAATACACTACTTGACCATGGGCATCCCTTTCAGGTAATTGTGTTCCCCACCATATATTTGTAATAATAACTGGCAATATAAAAGTTAAAGCAGCGATCGTAATTTTCCATTTTGACTGTTTTACATTTAGCTTTCTTACAGGGGCTTCAAGTCCTTTTGTAGTGATTAGTGAAAGAACAAAGGTTAAGAATAAAATACCTAGACCACCTATTAATGATACTTCTTCTGTTTTGAAGTAAGTTAAATAGAATATTAGAAGAGGCCAATGCCATAAATAAAATCCATAGGAAAGGCCACCCATCCATAATAGAGGTCTTGATCCTAATAGCTTCTCAACTCCAAAGCGACTACTATTCTCACCTGAGAGTATTACTAAAATAACCCCACCTGTTGGTAATAATGCAGCATATCCAGGAAATACAGTAGACACAGGAAGTACTATCCCTGTTAAACAAATTATAAAAAGACCCAGCCAACCTAAAAGTGAACTGACTGTCCTCTTCAGCTTCACATATGGAATCAGTAGTGCTACAATTCCACCTAAACTAAATTCCCAAGCACGGGCAAATGTATCAAAGTATGCCCACGGCTGGTTTATGTGTGTTTTATAAACTGAGTAGCTAATTGATATGACAAATAAAAAGATTAAAATGCCCAGTAAAGTTTTTCTAGGTGGAAGCTTTAGCAATTTCCTCGCTAATAAAAATGCAAACATAATGACAAATGGCCAAGTTAAATAAAACTGACCTTGTATTGAAAGGGCCCAAAAATGCTGAAGCGGACTAGCTTCATTATCTTGAGCTAAGTAGTCAACCGAGTTAAATGCCAATTGCCAATTTTCATAGTAAAAAGCAGATGCAATCACTTCTGAAATAATTTGACTCCACTGCACTTGTGGCATGATGAAAATTGATAGGATTGTCGTAAACAACAAAACTGTAAAGGCAAGTGGAATTAACCGTTTTATAAGTCCTAAATAATTCTCCAAAAGATGTATTCGTCCGACCTTTTCCATTCTTGATATTAAAGATGTCGTAATAAGAAATCCTGAGACGATAAAGAATACATCTACCCCACCAGATACTCTGCCAAGCCAAATATGGTAAACAGCAACAAGTAATGAAGCAACTACTCGAATCCCCTCAATTTCAGGTCGGAATTTTTTTGTAGGTGCTTGTAAATCATGCATTATATCTCTCTCCAATACTGTGTTTCTTTGAGGTAACTAATTTTCATTATTACAGTATTACCAAAATTATTATTTTTTAGTTGATATTTGGGGATTTCTATTTCCAAGTTCTTTAATGTGCTGAGTTTAGAACGATAAAAACTCCCTAACAAATTAGAGAGTTTATAAATACAACTATTTATGCGATTGGGATAAGGGACCTCTATCAATTATCCATATTCACACATCTTAATTAATTTCAAAAAATTAAATTTAGGTTAAATCTCATGCAAAGAGGGTCCGTAAAATTGGGTAAAAAGTAAGAAAATAGAAGAGACTATAAATTTATATTGAACAATAGGTTTAATTCATATTAAAATATTTTTGTAAATAACTGTAATATATACCTATTAGTGTATAGGGGGGTAACTGTGCGAAAATCTTTATTAAAGCCTATTTCTTTATTTTCTTTCATATTCTCTTCATTTTTTTTAACTGGGTGTAATTATTTTACTTCTATTTATCCGACACCCCAGTCTATTGAAAAAGAAATATCGGATTCAAATAATATTGAACAAAGTGAACAGTCATCAAATAAAAAAACGATCTCTGAAACTTATACTTATGAAGAAAGTAATTATATTCCAAAGGACGAACTGATCGATAAAAAAGACATTTATGGAACTTGGTATATTTGGGTACCTAGTTCTGCTACCAATCTTTATGACCAGCAATCAGGAGAATATGTGACACATGAATACACATCCGGTGCAGACGCAGGAAGTGTTGAATTATTTGAAGATGGGACATACCGTATGAGCTACGAGCTTTGGGAACCTGGTATTGTAAGTGGTGAATGGGTTCTTTCGTATCCAGGTGAGATTAATGGAGAAGCGGGTCAAGCAATCATCTTAATGAATGGTTTAGGTGGCACTGATTGGGCAATTTCACCATCAGACAATGGATCACTTCGACTATTGCAAAAGTCAAATACTACTTGGAACGATGGATCATCTATGTGGTTATTTGATTCTGAATTACATCGATAGGTGGGAAAATAAAAACCTGTAAAGAGGAGTTTCTAACTCATCTACACAGGTTTTTTCTAATTTTTTAGTCAAGATTGAATTATTATTACACTCGGTCTAATTCACGAATATCTTCAATCGGCACGAATATCTCAATATGTCGTTTTAAATTGACAAGGGAAGCAGGGGCGTCCCCACCATATTCTCCATCTAAGTTAAGGTGTACTTCTTCATTCGATGTAACTGTTACTTTGCTTGCTTTTTTGTAAATGACATTTGGATCATTTAAATGTTCCCCACGCAACGCTAGGGATGCCAATCGAATAAAATCTCCGATATTACATTTTTTCAGAATCATCATAGTGAATAGGCCATCGTTTATACTTGCATCTGGAGCAATTTTCTCAAAACCACCAACAGAATTTGTTAATGCACATAAGAATAGCATTGCTTCACCTTCAAATACTTCACCATCATATTCGATTCGCATATCAGTTGCTTTTATAGAAGGAAGCATCTCAATACCTTTTATATAATATGCAAGTTGGCCAAGCATTGTTTTCATTTTACTCGGGACTTCGTAAGTTAATTCTGTTATACGTCCACCGGCTGCAATATTAATAAAATAGCGGTCATCATTTACTAAACCTACATCTACTGGTATTGTATCTCCCTTAACTATTATGTCGATGGCTTCGTCAATTTTTCTTGGAATATGGACTGCTCGTGCAAAATCATTCGTTGTTCCAGTTGGTACTAACCCTAGTTTGGGGCGTTTTTCATAGGGACTTATCCCAGCTACAACCTCATTTAAGGTACCATCTCCACCAACTGCTACAATAATATCAAATCCTCTTTCAACTGCATGGGCAGCGGCGATTGTCGCATCTCCTTCACCAGTTGTCGCATGACAAGATGTTTCATAACCAGCAATTTCGAGCTTTTCTAGGGCTTCGGGAAGATGCTTTTTAAATATCTCTCTACCTGATGTTGGATTATAAATGATTCTTGCTCTCTTCATATATCGCCATCCTACTCTACATACATTTAACGATATTGATGTTCATGACCATTCCCTTATATAGTATGATTATGACAACGCTTTCGTTATAATAGCTTTCATATCCTCATAGACCCATATTGCACACTGCGGATCATCCACAAATTTCTTCTGCAATGTAGTATACAGTTCTTTTTGTTTTTCAGCAAATTGAGGATCATCCTTCTCAGGAAGCTCTGCCCTCATATCCGTTACCAACTGTTGTAATTCTGGTGCACGCGGCCCCCATTTCCCAATCACTTCACCTTGCTCATTTAAGAATAAATAGATGGGAATCGCTCTTCCACCATTCGTTAAATAGCGATCGATCAAATCTGTATCTGCGTCTCGAAATGCACAACGAATTTCAACATCTGCTTCCTCTGCGATTTTACGAATCACCGCATTATTTAGCATTGCATCTCCACACCAGTCTTCTGTTATTGCTAAAATGTGTGGTTTCTTTTCTTTCAGTAGATTGAACACCTCGTCCTCTGGATTCACTTTAAAATTTTTATAAACTTCAAAGCTAGGCTCTTTAAGATTGGTAGACATTTGATCCATATAATCAGCCATTGACATTGATTCTTCAAAATATTGTTGTTCAGTTTTCATAAGAAAATACCTCCCTTATTATTAATTCCATTTTGCCCATTTACTAATTGAAATACAATTTTTTTGATTTGGTTAGGGTGCTTTTCATTAGTATGGAGATATTTTCTGTTCTCATTAGATTGTATATGGATTTGACTTGTCTATTATCAGGATCCCATTGTCTATTATCTTGCCTTGTTTGTCTATTATCTCCCGTGCGTCGTCTATTATCTTATCTGCTTTGTCTATTATCCAGCCCTGTTTGTCTATTATCCTCAGCTCTCTGTCTATTATTTTCGAAGCTTTCTATCCCAACCTTCCTCCTTTTAATTCCTTTCTCTGTCTTTAATCTGCAAGTCTCCTCTAATGCAAAATAAAAAGCCACCCCTAGCAAGCTACGAATGCTTACAAGGGGTGGTTCACTTGATTAGAATTATCGTTTATTAATTTCTTCAAGCAAGATTTTGTTAACCATTGGTGGGTTTGCTTGTCCTTTTGTTTCTTTCATGATTTGTCCAACTAAGAAGCCTATTGCGCGGTCTTTACCGTTTTTGAAGTCTTCGATGGACTGTGGATTGTTATCTAAAATGTTTGTAATAATTGGTACTAATACAGATGGATCAGAGATTTGTACTAATCCTTTCGCTTTCACGATTTCATTAGCGTCTCCACCATTTTTCACAAGCTCAGTGAATACTTTCTTCGCAATCTTAGAAGAGATTGTGCCATCAGAAATTAATTTCACCATACCTGCTAAGTTTTCTGGTGTTAGTTTTGTATCCGTAATTTCAATTTGCTCTGCGTTTAAGTATGCCGAAACATCACCCATTAACCAGTTGGCAGAAAGTTTTGCATCTGCACCTGCTACAACCATTTCATCGAAGAAATCAGAGATTGGTTTGTTTACAACAAGTACGCTAGCATCGTAATTTGTTAAACCAAGTTCTTCAACATAACGTTTTTTACGAGCGTCTGGAAGTTCAGGAATTGACTCGCGAACACGTTCTAACCATGCATCGTCGATTACAATGTCAACTAAGTCGGGTTCTGGGAAGTAACGGTAATCATCTGTTCCTTCCTTAACACGCATTAAAATTGTTTTACCTGTTTTCTCATCAAAACGACGAGTTTCTTGTTTAATTTCTCCACCTGAAAGTAATACTTCAGCTTGGCGTTTTTCCTCATATTCAAGACCTTTACGAACAAAGTTGAATGAGTTTAAGTTTTTTAATTCTGTTTTTGTTCCGAATTCTTCTTGACCGTAAGGACGGATGGAAATGTTCGCGTCACAACGAAGTGACCCTTCTTCCATTTTCACGTCAGAAACACCAGTATATTGAATAATTGATTTTAATTTTTCAAGATAAGCATACGCTTCTGCTGGTGTGCGGATATCTGGCTCAGAAACGATTTCTACTAAAGGTGTACCTTGACGGTTAAAGTCTACTAAGGAATAGCCATCACCGTGCGTTAATTTTCCAGCATCCTCTTCCATATGTAGGCGAGTGATACCGATTTTCTTTGTATATCCAGGCTCTCCATCTGTACCTGGAACTTCGATTTCAATCCATCCGTCGTATCCAATTGGTTTATCAAATTGAGAAATTTGATATGCTTTCGGGTTATCTGGATAGAAATAGTTTTTACGATCAAATTTTGTATGTTGGTTAATTTTCATGTTTAGCGCTAAAGAGGCTTTCATTGCAAAATCAACAACATTTTTATTTAATACCGGTAAAACCCCTGGATAGCCTAAATCAATTACCGTTGTATTTGTATTTGGCTCTGCACCAAAATGGTTTGGTGCTGGAGAGAAAATTTTAGAGTTTGTTTTTAATTCTACGTGTACTTCTAACCCAATCACTGTTTCAAAGTTCATAATTATTTACCCTCCCAAATTTGAGGAGTTTGTTTGTGGAAGTCATTCGCTTGCTCATAAGCGTAGGCTGTGCGATAGATTGTTTCCTCGTCAAAGTGTTTTCCGATAATTTGTAATCCTAATGGTAAACCTTCGTGGAAACCACATGGGATTGAAATTGCAGGAACACCCGCTAAGTTAATTGGTATTGTTAAAATATCGTTTGCATACATCGTTAAAGGATCATTGATATTTTGACCAATTTTGAATGCTGCTGTTGGTGCTGTTGGACCAACTATTACATCGTAATTTTCAAATACTTTATCATAATCTTGTTTGATTAATGTTCGAACTTGCTGTGCTTTTTTATAGTAAGCATCATAAGTACCTGCTGATAAAGAGTAAGTACCAAGCATAATACGACGTTTTACTTCATCTCCAAAACCTTGTGCGCGAGTTTCTTTATAAAGCTCCATTAGGTTTTTTACGCCTTCAGCACGGAAACCATAACGGATACCGTCAAAACGAGAAAGGTTGGATGAAGCTTCTGATGATGAAAGAATATAGTAAGCAGCTAATGCATATTTAGAATGTGGAAGTGAAACCTCTTCAACAGTTGCTCCTAGTCCTTTTAATACTTCTAATGCTTTTAATACGGATTCACGTACTTCTTCTCGTACGCCTTCACCTAAAAATTCTTTCGGTACTGCAATACGTAAACCTTTAATATCGCCATTTAAACTCGCCACATAGTTTGGTACTGGCACATCTGCACTAGTAGAATCGTTAGGGTCTACTCCAGCAATCGCTTCTAATAACAATGCGTTATCATATACATTACGTGTTACTGGTCCGATTTGGTCAAGTGACGATGCGAAAGCGACTAACCCGAAACGTGATACGCGACCGTATGTTGGTTTCATTCCGACTACACCGCAATATGCGGCTGGTTGACGAATAGAACCGCCAGTATCAGAACCCAATGAGAATGGCACTTCACCTGCAGCAACAGAAGCTGCAGAAGCACCTGAGGAACCACCTGGTACATTATTTAAATTCCATGGGTTTTTTGTTGTTTTAAATGCAGAGTTTTCATTTGATGAACCCATCGCGAATTCATCCATATTTAATTTACCAACCGTTACCATGCCTGCTTCACGTAGTTTTTTCACTACAGTTGCATCATAGATAGGCATAAAGCCTTCTAAAATTTTAGAAGCACAAGTTGTTTCTAATCCCTCTGTTACGATATTGTCTTTTACCCCAATAGGTAGACCAAATAATGGTCCGCGTTGTTCAAATGGGACTTTTTCTAATTCTTCGGCTTGCTCAACAGCCTTTTCTTTATTTAAAGCTAAGAAAGCTTGTACATCTCCATCAAGTTTCTCAATTCGAGAAAATGCTTCGTTAGTTAAGTCGGCAATTGTAAATTCACCGTTATGTAAACCTTCTTGTAGTTCTTTAGATGAACGTTCAAATAATGTCATTCTATTCCCTCCTTCTTGTACGTCCTAGTCTTCTAATATTGGCGGAACTTTTACTTGTCCAGCTTCTTGTTCTTTTACGTTTAACATCATGATTTCACGGTCTAAACCTTTTTGTGCAACATCTTCACGCAATACATTGACGATAGGTAGTACATGAGAAGTAGGTTCAACATTTGTTGTGTCTAATTCGTTTAATTGTTCTGCGAAATCTGTAATTTTCCCAAGCTGTTCTGCAAATTTCTCAGCTTCTTCATCAGTAATGGCTAGTCGCGCTAAATGTGCAACGTGCTTAACTTCTTCTTTTGAAAGTTTTGCCATTTCTACACCTCCATTAATTTACCATGGCAATAATCAATAATAATACCATTTTTCCCTAGAAAAATCACAAGATTGGCTAAAAATAAGAAAGTTCGTGTTTTTATTTTCCCGTGGTCTTATGAATACTTTAATAATTGGCATATTACTTCTAAATTATCGCCATTTCTTTTATGTTTTCAAACCTTATTAACAAAATTGGAAAATATATTTATTCGAAACAGATGGAAACAGTGTAGCTAAGATTAACTACACTGTTTTATTTAATAATTATATATGTGTACAAATGGTTCTTTTTCGTTCGCATCTTTTAAAATCAATGCCTCTGACCCATTGATAGAAGTAATATTCACTTCAATATCGACGTCATTAGGTAATTGATTCATCATGACACCTGATAAAAATTGAGTAAATCCAATAATTTCTGTTGTTCCATAAAATTGAATTGGAATTTCAATCATTATTTTTCTTAGTTCTTTATTACGATAAAACCCTGATCCAATTACACTTGTATAATTAGAGAAATATTGGTCGATTTCTGATTTAAACTTTTGGAAAGCTGTATTCATATCTCGGTAGTATTCTTCTTGTAATGATGTAGGGAATGTAACATAAACTTCATCAATTTCTTGCCAATCTCCTAAACCATTTTGGCCTCCATCAGATACACTATACGCAAAATATGTTCCTGGAACAATCGAATTTCTAGCCTCTTGTTTAAATAAGCCAATCACAATTGGTATTTCACTTAGCTCAGGGCGCGCACGAAGTCTTGTAATAACTTCCTGTGCAATTTCTTTTCCTTTTTGTTCTAATTCTTCAGTAGGAATTGGTTCATCATAATATTCACCATATTGCTCTTTTTGGTAGTAATAAACCGAATTTAATGCTAGTCCGATCGATATACCACCTAGCGCCACTTTATTATCACTCGTTTTTTTCAAATAGTTTTGTTCTACAATATGAGCCAGATAAATAGGTGCTTCTTCTGCTCTTACTTCAGGATCTAGCTCCACACCATTTTTATCTAAATTGGAAGGATTTAATCCCCATAGTGATGGGTCTAAGTCTTTATTTTGATTTTCCCGTGCTAACCAGTTACTTACTGTATTAGCATCTAAATATTGTCCTTCTTGGAAATAGTACTCATCTGTACTAAACACATTTTGAGAGAGACGAAGCAAACCAGTCTCGACTTCTTTAATATCATATTTTGTATATAAATTTGAAACGACTAAGCCTCGACTAGCACTTTCTTTATATGGTATTAACGTTTTATAGTAACTTTCATCTAATTGCATGTTTGGGATGATTGTTGTCTCTGCCTCTACTTCGGTCTCATCTGTCAAAATTTCTGTCCCCTCGTCAGGTGAAGGTACACAAGCTGCCAGCATTGCTACAACGACCATCGGCGGAATCCAGCGAAATCGTTTCATTCTTTGAAACTCCTTTACTCTTCTAATTGTTCAATCAGGCGGTTTTCGTCCCAAATTTCGATACCTAGTTCAGTCGCTTTTGTTAACTTTGAGCCAGCATCGCTACCTGCAATAACAAGATCTGTTTTCTTACTTACACTACCTGAAACAGTTCCACCTAACTCTTCTATTTTCGCTTTTGCGTCATTTCGTGTCAATTTCTCGAGTTTACCTGTTAAAACAATCGTCTTTCCTGCGAAAGGATTAGAACCGGCTTCAATTTGAACTTTTTTGCCTTTATACGTTAAATTAACGCCTACTTCTTTTAAACGATCAACTAAAGATTTAACTTCTTCCTTACTAAAGTAAGTGACAATGGAATCTGCCATTTTATCGCCAATTTCATGAATTGATTTTATGTCCTCTTCTTTCGCAGCCATTAAAGATTCGACTGTTTCAAATTCTTGTGCTAATATTTTTGCTGCTTTTTCACCTACATGGCGAATTCCAAGTCCAAAGAGTAACCGTTCCATTGAGTTCTCTTTCGAACGTTCAATAGCATTTACAAGGTTTGTAGCTGATTTTTCACCCATTCTTTCAAGTGACATGAGCTGTTCTACTTGAAGATGATATAAATCCGACACGTCTTGAATTAAGTTCTCTCTAAGTAATTGCTCAACTACTTTTTCACCTAAGCCATCAATATTCATCGCATTACGGGATACAAAATGTTTAATCCCCTCTGCAATTTGCGCTGGGCATTTTGGATTGACGCATCGAACAGCGACTTCTCCTTCAATACGCACCAACTCACTACCACAGGCTACACAGTTTTTTGGCATTTCAAATGGTTCTGTATCATCTGGTCTTTGTTCTAAAATAACTCTTACAACCTCAGGAATAATATCGCCTGCTTTATGCACAATGACTGTATCTCCAATTCGAATATCTTTTTCACGAATTAGATCTTCATTATGAAGAGATGCCCGTCCAACTGTAGTACCTGCAACTTGCACTGGTTGTAGAATTGCAGTTGGCGTCATTACTCCTGTACGACCTACTGTTAAATCAATGTCTAAAACCTTTGTTACAACTTCTTCAGCAGGGAATTTGTATGCGATGGCCCAACGAGGACTTTTTGCAGTATATCCAAGCTCATCCTGATGGGCATAACGGTTTACTTTTACGACTATGCCATCAATTTCATATGGTAAATTTGGGCGTTCCTCCGTCCACTTACTTATAAACGCTATAACGTCATCGATTGTTGCACATAATTGGCGCTCTTTGTTAGAGGGAAAACCAAGTGTTTCAAGGTAGTCTAGCATCTCTGAATGAGAGTCAATTCCATAGGCTTCCCCATCTCCGCCTATGGCATAAATAAAGGTAGATAAGTTTCGACTTGCTGCGATTTTAGGGTCTAGTTGTCTTAAGGATCCAGCTGCAGCGTTTCTTGGATTTGCAAATGGTTCATCACCATTTTCTTCGCGAGCAATATTTAATACCTCAAATGACTTTTTAGGCATATAAGCTTCCCCGCGCACTTCAATGGAAACGGGCTCTCTTAAACGTAAAGGGATAGCGCGAATCGTTTTCAGATTCATCGTTATATCTTCGCCAACGGTTCCGTCCCCTCTTGTCGCACCTTGAACAAAAACCCCATTTTCATATTTTAACGAAATGGCTAAGCCATCGATTTTCAACTCACAAACATATGAATAAACGTCACCAATTGCCTGACGGATTTTCCGATCGAAGTCTCTTAAATCCGCTTCATTAAATGCATTTGAAAGGCTTAACATCGGGTAAGTATGTGTTACTTTTTTAAATCCTTCTAATGGTTTACCCCCAATTCTTTGAGTTGGTGAATCAGGGTAAATGAATTCAGGGTATTGTTTTTCAAGTGCTATTAATTCATTTAGCAGCCGGTCATATTCTGCATCAGAGACAAGCGGTTTATCTAAAACGTAATACGCATGTCCATATTCATGAAGCAACGCATTTAGTTCTACAATTCGTTTTTCAATATCGTTCATCAATAATCCTCCATCATATTGACTAGTTTAACCTTTTGTTATTGGCGCAAATTTAGCTAACAATCGTTTTACACCTAACTCCGGAAATGCAATATCAAGTTCTAAATCATCGTTATTTCCTCTTACACTTACAACGGTACCTGTTCCCCATTTTTTATGTACCGCTTTATCTCCAAGTTTCCATCCAATTTCATTGCCACCAGTAGATTCTAGACTAGATACCTGCGCTTTTGATTGAACGTTTCCAATTCTACGAGTACTTTGCAATCTATCATTTCTTCGAGCACCAAATGGTAAATGATCTGCCGAAGCATGCTGATTACTAAGAGATATCTGTTCCACAATATCATCAGAAATTTCTCTTAAAAATCGTGATGGTGGATTAAAGCTTGAACGTCCAAATAATGTACGAGAGCCTGCACAAGTAAGATATAGTTTTTGTTCAGCCCGTGTAATACCTACGTACGCTAATCTTCGCTCCTCTTCCATTTCAGCTGGATCATCTAATGATCTTGAATGTGGAAATATATTTTCTTCCATACCTATAATAAAAACGATTGGGAACTCTAAGCCTTTTGCAGAGTGCATCGTCATTAAAATAATATTTCCTTTAGATGAGTCCTCTTTATCAAGCGCATCAATATCAGCAACTAATGCTAAATCCGTCAAGAAAGCAATTAGCGACTTGTCATCACTTCGTTCTTCAAATGCCTTTGTAACTGATAAAAATTCCTCAATATTCTCTAATCGGCTTTCTGCTTCGATCGTTTTTTCATTTTGCAGCATTGTTCGATAACCTGTTTTGTCTATGACTTGCTCCACTAATTCTGTAACTGATAGATATTCCTGCATTTTCGTTAGTCCTTCTATTAGATCACGGAATTTCTCAACAGCACTTGTTGCTTTTGGAGTTAGCCCCATAAATACTACTTCATTCATCGCGTCAAATATTGAGCGATCTTGCTGGATTGCATATGTTGCTATTCTCTCAAATGAAGTAGCACCAATACTACGTTTTGGTTCATTAATAATACGTGCAAGTGAAAGATCATCATCATTATTTGCAATTAATCGTAAATAAGCCAGTAAATCTTTAATCTCTTTTCGATCGTAGAATTTTGTCCCTCCTACAATTTGATAAGACATATTGGATTTGACCAACACTTCCTCCATTACACGGGATTGTGCATTTGTACGATAAAGAATGGCAAAATCATCTAATGAACGATTTTCTTTTTCCATCAATTGTTGAATAGTTTTTACTACATATTGCGCCTCTTGTTGCTCATTCCCGGCTTTAAAGACAACAATCTTTTCACCTTCATCATTATCTGTACGTAGTTTTTTTGGATATCTGCTCTCATTGTTTTCGATGACTTGGTTTGCTGCTTGGAGAATCGTTTTTGTTGAACGGTAATTTTGTTCCAGTAATATTACTTTTGCATTTGGATAGTCCTTTTCAAAGGATAGAATGTTTCCAATATCCGCTCCCCTCCAACGATAGATGGATTGGTCAGAGTCACCAACAACACATATATTTTTAAATTTAGCAGCGAGCATCTGCACAAGTTTGTATTGTGAATGGTTTGTATCTTGATACTCGTCCACGTGTATGTATTGGAATTTATTTTGATAGAACTCCAATACTTCAGGTACGCGCTCAAAAAGTCGAATCGTCGTCATAATTAAGTCATCAAAATCAAGGGATTGATTTTTAAGAAGTCTTTTTTCATAACCTTCATATACTTGAGCAATTACCTTTTCATAAGGGTTATTTGGATTGCTATTTGCTTTATATTGATCAGCTGTAATACATTCATTTTTTGCTGAACTAATTGCACTTAATATTGCGCGAGGTTCAAAACGTTTGGAATCAATATTAAGCTGTTTTAAAACATTCTTTACTACAGATAATTGGTCAGCCGAGTCTAGGATAGAAAAGTTCTTTGAAATCCCAATTCGATCGATATTACGTCTCAAAATTCGCACACACATTGAGTGGAATGTTGACACCCACATACTTTCCGAGATACCTGCTCCAAGTAGTCCATCGATCCGGTTTCTCATCTCTCGGGCTGCTTTATTGGTAAATGTGATGGCTAAAATTTTAGATGGATATACTTCCTTTTCAACCACCAGATAGGCAATTCGATGTGTTAATACTCTCGTTTTTCCTGAACCAGCACCTGCCATTATAAGTAACGGTCCTTCAGTAGATTTCACCGCTTCAGCTTGTTGCGGATTCATACCGTTTAATAAATTTTTCGTTAACTGTTCCATAATGCACCACCTTAATCAATTACGTTTTAGAGTAATTGAGCAATAGATTTCGGATTCATATTTTAGCAACTTAATGAAGTGTAATCTTTATTAAGCTTGAATTTTTTTAACTAGTTCTAAAGGAATCCGTGACTCCATTTTTTTGCGAACGTTTGTTCTTTCATTATATCGTAAATCTTTCTCTTTTGCGTATACTTAATTGTTTTGTATTAAATTGTTAATTTTTTTACAGCATCTACTGTTTTTAATGCTTCTTTAAAATTATCATAGATTACATTGCCAACGACTACCGTATCTGCTAATCTTGCCATTTCACTTGCTTGTTCAGGAGATGAAATTCCTCCTCCGTAAAATAATCTCGTTTCGCTCAACACATTTTTCACTTCTGCCACGATTTCTACATCCCCATACGTCCCACTGTATTCAAGATAGAATATTGGTAATTTGAAATAATTTTCTGCTAAGCGAGCATAGGCTATAACATCTTCAATTGATAAATCTGTATTGGCACTAGTTTCTTTCGCTACTTTACAATCAGGATTTAATACACAATAACCTTCTGCAACGAGCTCGTCCCAAACAAGAATGTCTCCAAACTCTTTAATAGCTGCATGATGTAAGTCCTTCACCCATTTTGTTTCTGTGCTGTTTAACACTGAAGGAATTAAATAATAATCAAATCCCGGTGTTACAGACTCGATATTTGAAATCTCCAATGCCACAGGAACGGAGAAACGTCTTACGCGTACTAATTTATCGATAACATTATCAATTGTTACTCCATCCGTCCCACCTACTAGAATTAAGTCAGTACCTGATTCACACAATTTTTCTAGGTTTTCATCTGTTATTTCCTTAGCAGGATCTATTTTAAAGATATGTCTCCAATTTTTAAGTTCCATTTCATCCCCACCAATCAAATTTCTTCAAAGGATATATATTCTCGATTACAAGTATAACTTAAACTGTACTAAAGCGGAAAGTAAGCGTGTGTTTCCCTATGTCTTTCCATAAGAGTTATTAATGAACCGAATATCATATTTATTTCCTTTTTAGTTGAACTTTCTTAGAAAAAGATGAACCTTGAAATTGTTCAATAAAAATAAGGCCTCTAACAGGATTGTCTTTCCTTGTTAGATGACCTTAACATTGTTTATTTTATTTTGCTTGAAAAGGTTTTTCGTCCGGATACAATCGACCTAACATTTCGTCATATGTATCATTACCATAGTCAAAGCAACGACGAACGCGTGAAATAGTCGCTGTCGATGCTCCTGTTTCTTTTTTTATCGTCTCATAGGTTTTCTTCAAACGTAATAAATGTGCTACTTCAAATCGTTGTGCTAATGATTGAATTTCGCTAATCGTACATAAGTCATCAAAAAATTTATAACATTCTTCTAGATTTTTTAGTTCTAAAACAGCTTTAAATAATTGATCCGTTTGATGCCCACGAATTTTATCAACCTGCATAAATCTCATCTTCCTTTCAAGCTATTCTGAATAGGTAACAGAAGCTTCAATGCCTGGATTTGTGGGAACAAAATGAATCCATGTTTTCCCTGGCACTAGTTTTACTTCACTACCGTCTGCCTCAACTGCTACTAATACTCCATCTTGGTTTTCCCAGTACACTTCTCGCATTATACCTTGTTGGAAAAGGTATGCATTGCCACCACTTGATATATCGATTTCTCTACGACCAGCACTATCAATAATCGAATGTTGCATTTCGAAAAATACGATGTTTGATAATGCAATTGGCTCATCTGTTAGATCATCCGTTGTTACTTCGTTACCAGACTTTCTTGAGTATGTTTTATTTACAGAATCATAAGTATAGGTACTATTAAATTGTTCATTATTACTATACTTCACTTTTATACTACTTGCTTGTAAACCTTCATCTACACTCTCATCTTCTTCATAATAAGTATACGATACTTTTTTATGATAGAGAAGTGAAGCACCTGCTTTTTCAGCACCCAATTCTACATTTTCACCTGAAATATAGGAATTATGAGGAGCATATCGATCCTTCGAACGAGTAAAAAGTGTACCGTCATATTGCATACCATTGATATTATCAACAATGCCGTTAACAAGCATCGTTTGTGCTTCTGGGCTATATCCATGAGCGATATAGAATGCATCTAACCCAGAAGCAAGTTCTATAAAATAATCTCTTGCACTACGAACTGGTCCAATATTTTCAGGAATTTCCGATTGGAATAAGGCTAGAAATCTTGTAACATCGCCTTCTGCTAACATTTCATAAACTACGTCTGCAGAACCTATGCCCGCCTGAGGTCTCGCTGCAGGATGGTTATTAATCGTTACAATAATTGGTCGCATTGTTACTTCATTTTCAACACGTTCTCCTGTAAATGGCGTAACAAATGGTAAAGCAACTTCCTCAACAGGTTCTTCTATTTGCCCATTTGGTTGAGGCTTTTCGATCTCTTCTGTAGAGGTTTCCTCATTTCCGCACCCGGAAAGTAAGACTATTGTTGAAGCTACTACTCCATAAACTCCCGTTTTCCAATTCATAGTTTAAACGTCCCCTTTTAGCGCATAACAGCAGGCAACATGACTTGCTTTTTCATAACATCAAAAATACCTCTAGTAGTTATACGAATATACGGTAAATGGGTTGATTGTAAAAATAAAAGTGTATATATCGCATCACTATGATGATAGCCTCGTTCCTTTAATGCTGACTTTAGCGCAGTTTCTTTTTCGATTAATTCTTCAATAGGTCCATTATAAAGACTTCCGCCAATTGTAAGTGGAATGGATGCAATTACTTCCTCATTTTCTACAAGGGCAATACCACCATTCATTTTTTTCACTTCATAAAAGGCTTTTTTCATATCTTTAATACTTTTTCCTATTAAAACGATATGTCCAGTATTAGAGTAAGAAGTTGCAAGTCCCTTCACATGTGTAGCGAACCCTTTCAGCATCGTATTGACACGCCATTTTCCTTTACGGTCAATTAATATTAAGTATGAATGATCGTGACTAGTAGAAAGTTCTTCTTGATTTAATTGTACATTAATTCTGTATGGTTTTGTGATAACATCGTTCACCATCTCAATTCCGATTGGCATAGAAAACTGAAAATCGTCTTCTTCTAAATCAAAAGAAATATTTAACTTTCCAAATTTAGTCCAATCAATCGGCTGTAACGATTGCGTTTTAATATTATCACGTTTTAGCCATACACCTTTAGATAACACACCTTCGGGATTAGGATTATATTCATCTTTTAATATGTTAAGAGTTGCATATCGACCTGTCGCCACTAATCCATGAAGCTGTTCCATATTATAATACCTTGCTACATTATAGGAAGCCATATTGTATGCGTCAATAGGGTTCACTCCAGCATCTAGTGCAACTTGAATACATTTGTCCATCACGCCATCTTTATGAAAACCAGGTGTGGATCCATCGGTAGTCATCATTAAATGATCAAATATATTTAAATCCTTTTCCAGAATCCCTTTTAGTAATTCTGGCAAATCTGGACGAATGGATGAGTAACGAAGTGTGACAGCATATCCATGTAAAATTCTTCTTTCGACCTCTTCTACTGTCATGGATTCATGATCTCCATTTGTTCCAAACAGCTTCATTTTTGCAAGTGTTCGCTCTGATGCGCCTGGAAAATGCCCTTCTATTTTTTTACTTTTTAATTTGGCGCATTGAATCCAATAAAGCATTTGATCATCCCCATTTAATAGGCGGGGCCATCCTGTCAACTCACCACCAACAACTGTATCTGGACGATCTATCCACTCTAAAATTGATTTATTCGTAAACAGTGAGTCTTCATTGTCTAACTCAGTTTGTGAATCAAATCGGACCCACCAATAAAAACTAAACGGTAAGGATTTTAATTGGTCAATGATTGCAAACGCTTTCTTATTTGGAAGTGATAACATAAATGTCATATTGTCTGCTATGAATGTTGTCGTTCCAGTTTGAGCAGCAAAGTCTGCAAAAGAATGGGGGTTATATAATTGGAAAGGATGAACATGTGGTTCCATATAGCCAGGTACAACCGTTTTCCCTTCTAAGTCAATTACTTCCGTCTCAGTTAAATTCAATGGCATTTTATGACCTACATAAATAATCCGATTCCCCAATATCCAAATGTTTCCTGTTAGCCATTTTTTAAAAATGCTATGCAAATAACGTGCATTTTTCAAAACAATTGTCGGTGCTTCTATGCCATCGATTACTGCGACTTGTTTGCGAATATCCTGGATCTTCCATATAGATTCTGGCATTTATTACACTCCCTTCTAGTTCTACTAAAATTTTATTTTGTTTAATCATATTATATACGCACATACTAACTTTGCAAAAAGATGCGTCAGATTATTTTACGCAATATTTGTTGCTTTTATCGTATCACAGTGAAAATTTAATTTGAAGTAGTCTTATCGGATTAATTTACTTTATATTAAAGGAGATGGTTACTAATGGAAGAAAACATTTCAGAACGCAATGGTTTTATGCGTTTAATGTGCGGTGTGGCAATGACAGCTATGGGTACAGCTCATTTAGCTCGTGATAGTAAAGCGCTAGGTTTTACAATGGTTGCTGCCGGTGCGATGAAAGTAGCAGAAGGGATATTCCTTTATTGTCCAGTTAAAGCAATGATTAATTCAAATGTAAAGGGAGCCGTTGCTTCAACTTTTGATGAATATATGGATGGGGAAACATTGATGAATGCATTTAATGCTGCCTATCAAGAAAACAGTCAAAATGGACAATCTAAATCATCCAATTCATCAGGTTCAAATTCAACTGGTGGAGGAATTGGTCAAACTGTTTCTCAAGTAGCAGGTGCTGTTTCTCAAGCTGCTAATGCGGTTCAATCTGCAACAAGTTCTATGTCTCAAAATGGATCTAATAACTCACAAAATAATTCAAAAAACAAAAACACTAAAAACAGTGGGAATTCTGCAACAAATCCAAGCTAAAAATACGGCAAGAAGTTCTTCTCGTCTAGTGGTGGGGACGAGATGACTAACTTCTTGCCTTTTTACTTTAGATCAATGTCCGCCAACCTATATCTTTACGATAGAAGAATTGACTCCATTCATATTTGTTTAGTCCTTCATAAACCTTTTCTTGTGCTTCTTTTAGTGTTTCTGCTCTTGTTGCAACTAAAAGCACACGGCCACCGTTTCCTACATACTGTCCATCGATTAATTTTGTTCCAGCATGGTATACGTCATAGTTTTGAACCAGCTCATCTAAGTTTGGAAGAGGATTACCTTTCGTTACCGTTTCTGGATAACCTTCTGCCGCTACCACTACACCTAACATTGCTTCGTTTGACCATTGTAAGTCAAAATATTTTTCTTCCATTAAGGCTTTCATGAACAATCCAAAATCAGAAGTCATTCTTGGGAGAACAACTTGAGTTTCAGGGTCTCCAAATCTTGCGTTGAATTCAATTACTTTCGGACCTTGTTTTGTTAAAATCAATCCCGCATATAAAATACCTGTAAAGGATACACCTTCTTCTTCCATAGCTTTCACTGTTGGTTCAACAATTTCAATGTAGGCTCTAGATACCATCTCTTGAGGGATTTGAGGAACTGGTGAGTATGCTCCCATACCTCCCGTATTCGGTCCTTTATCTCCATCGAAAGCACGTTTATGATCTTGTGCAATGACCATTGGATAGATTTGTCCTTTATGTACAAATGACATGAAAGAGAATTCTTCACCATCTAAAAATTCTTCAATCACAACACGTGAGGAAGATTCACCAAAGCGTTGATTACCTATCATATCATTGATTGCTTCGATTGCTTCTTCCTCAGTCATGGCAACAATTACACCTTTTCCTGCGGCTAGACCATCAGCTTTTACCACAATTGGTGCACCTTGTTTCTTTACGTATTGTATAGCCTTTTCTGCCTCAGTGAATGTTTCGTATGCAGCTGTTGGGATGTCATATTTCTTCATAATTTGTTTTGCATAGGATTTACTTCCTTCAATTTTCGCAGCCGCTTTTGTTGGCCCAAAAATTGTTAAGTTTTCGTTTTGAAAATAATCAACAATCCCTGCAGCTAAAGGTTGTTCAGGACCTACAAAAGTTAAATCAATATTATTTTCTTTCGCAAAGCTTGCTAACTCTTCAAAGTTTAGCGCATCGATTGGCACGATTTCTGCATCATGACGCATTCCATCATTACCAGGTGCGACAAATACTTTTTCTACAGAAGGCGCGTTGCTAAACTTTTTTGCTATCGCGTGTTCGCGACCTCCGCTTCCAATTACGAGTACTTTCATTTCAGAAGCCCTCCTTTGTAATATACCGTTTCATTTGTTTGAAGAATTATTTTTGTCCGATTGAGTTGTGATTTTGTCCACTCAGAGGTACGTTTTGTCTGTTCGGTTTAACATTTTGTCCACTCTGGATCCTCTTTTGTCCAGACTATTATTTTTTGTCCATTCAGGGGTACATTTTGTCCACTCAAGCTGAAGTTTTGTCCACCAGTTTCAACATTTTGTCCGTTCAGGAACCTCTTTTGTCCAACCAGACTGTCCTGTCCCTATGCTATTCCGCTCATAAAATCCCTGAGTCCACTACATTTTAATGTTTAAAGTGTCTTACTCCAGTAAACACCATTGCGATGCCGTACTCATTTGCTTTATCGATAGAATCTTGATCTTTAATTGATCCACCCGGTTGAATAATGGCTGTAATTCCTGCAGCTGCAGCAGTTTCAACAGTATCGTTCATTGGGAAGAATGCATCTGAGGCTAGTACAGCACCTTTTGCTTTGCTACCTGCTTGCTCTAGTGCAATTTTTGCAGCACCAACGCGATTCATTTGACCTGCGCCTATACCTAATGTCATTTGTGTATCATTTACAACAATTGCATTAGATTTCACATGTTTTACAACTGCCCAACCTAGCTTTAACGCTTCCCATTCTTGTTCAGTCGGTTCACGATCTGTTACAACCTTGATATCCGCCTCGTTAAAACCAAATTTATCATCTTCTTGAACAAGTAGCCCACCTTCAACAGATACTACTTTGAATTGATCTTGTTTTTCTTGGGCAAAGCTAATTGTCATTAAACGAATATTTTTCTTTTTCGTTAATATTTCTAATGCTTCCTCTGTAAATGAAGGAGCGATAATTATTTCTAAGAAAATACCACTTAATTTATCTGCTAAAGCAGCATCGACTTCGCGGTTTAATGCAACAATCCCACCGAAGATTGAAGTTGAATCAGCTTCGTATGCTTTATCAAATGCTTCCTCAATGGATTCACCTGTCCCTACACCGCAAGGGTTCATATGTTTTACAGCTACCGCTGCTGGAATATCAAATTCTTTTACAATTTGAAGAGCAGCATTCCCGTCTTGAATATTGTTATAAGATAATTCTTTACCGTGTAACTGTGTTGCAAATGCTAAAGAGAAATCTGAACCTAGACGTTTTTGATAAAAGGCTGCCTTTTGATGAGGATTTTCACCGTAACGTAAAGTTTGTTTTAATTCGTATGTCATTGTTAAATTTTCTGGGAAGTCTTCTTCAGTTAAGTAGTTCGAGATATATGAATCATAAGCTGCTGTATGGCGAAATACTTTTGCTGCTAAACGTTTACGTGTTTCAAGAGTAGTTGCCCCATGCCCCTTTAATTCTTCAAGAACTTGACTGTAATCTTTAGAATCAACAATGACCGTCACATACTGATGGTTTTTTGCAGCAGAACGTAACATTGTTGGACCACCGATATCAATATTTTCAATTGCATCGTCCCATGTTACATCAGGCTTTGAAATTGTTTCAACGAAAGGATATAAGTTTACACAAACGATTTCAATTGGTTCGATTCCATGCTCTTTCATTTGTGCTTGATGAGAAGAATCATCAAATTTCCCTAAAAGTCCACCATGGATTAAAGGATTTAATGTTTTGACGCGTCCATCTAATATTTCGGGAAATTTAGTTACTTCATCAACAGCTGTTACAGGTACATTGTTATCTTGTAGCATTTTTTTCGTACCACCAGTTGATAAAATTTCATAGCCTAATGCGACCAATTCTTTTGCAAAATCTAAAATACCATCTTTGTTCGAAACACTAATTAATGCACGTTTAGTCATGTAATGCGACCTCCAGTAAATGATTAATATAGAAAATATAAGGCTAAATACAAAGCTAAAATCGTATCTATCCTTTTAAAAATTACTTCGTTTCAAATAATTTTTTTAACGTCTTTGTGTAAAGTTCGTGTTCTACAGCATGTATACGAGCTTCCGTTTTCTCACGATTGCCATCGACCACTTCAACAGCAGCTTGAGCTAAAATTGGACCCGTATCCATCCCTTCATCAACGAGGTGGACAGTAACCCCGGTCACTTTTACACCATGAGCCATTGCCTGTCCAATTGCATCTTTTCCAGGGAATGAAGGCAGAAGAGATGGATGGATATTTACAATTCGGTTCGGAAATGCAGATAGAAGTGTATGTCCAATCAATCTCATGTATCCAGCTAACACAATCCACTCCACATTTAATTCGCTTAATTTCGCAACGATTTCTGCCTCGTATGATGATTTAGATTCAAAGTTTTTAGCAGAAAATGCATACACGGGAATACCAAAGTTCTCGGCACGTGAAACGACAAATGCGCTAGGCTTATCTGTCACAACTAGCTCAATCTTTGCATCAAGCTTTCCACAATGAATCGCCTCTTGAATCGCTTGAAAATTACTTCCACTACCTGAAGCAAATACTGCTATTTTTGTTACCATTACACTAGACTCCCATCATGCGTGCCGTTGAAGATGACACCTTCACCTTTCACTACTCGACCGATTTTATATGCCTTTTCACCATGTTTTTTTGCAATCTCAACAATTTTAGCTACCTCTGATGCTGGTACAGAAAGCACATAGCCAATACCCATGTTAAAGACGTTGTATAATTCCTTGTCAACAAGATTCCCTTTTTCTTTTAAAAACTCAAAAATGCGAAGGACCGGCCAAGAGCCCATTTCAATTTCCGTCGCTAGTCCTGCTGGCATCATACGTGGTAGATTTTCATAGAAACCGCCACCTGTTATATGGGCCATACCATGAACATCAGCTTCTTTTAAAATTTCAAGAACAGGCTTCGCATAAATTTTTGTTGGTACAAGTAAAGCTTCTCCTATTGGTCCAAGATCCTCATAACCATCAACCACTTCATCTGAAGCCAAACCGTTACTTTCAAATACAATTTTGCGAACTAATGAGTAACCATTAGAATGAACACCACTTGATGCAAGGCCTACTAGCACGTCACCTTCAACGATTTTTTCACCAGTCACAACAGATGATTTTTCAGCAGCACCCACTGCAAAGCCTGCTAAGTCATATTCATCTTCGTCATATAGTCCAGGCATTTCAGCTGTTTCACCGCCGATTAATGCAGCTCCTGCTTGTACACACCCATCTGCCACACCTTTTACGATTTGTTCGATCTTTTCAGGGACTGCTTTACCAACAGCTATATAATCTAGGAAATACAACGGCTCTGCGCCTTGTGCCACGATATCATTTACACACATTGCAACACAATCGACACCAATTGTATCGTGTTTATCTACCATAAATGCTAGTTTTAGTTTTGTCCCAACACCGTCAGTACCTGAAATTAGAACAGGTTCTTTAAAATTTAGTGAAGACAAGTCAAACATGCCGCCAAAGCCACCAAATGTACCCATCACACCTAATCGATTTGTACGATCTACGTGTGATTTCATACGTTTCACCGCTTCATAGCCTGCTTCAATATTTACACCTGCTTGCTCATATGCTTTTGACATTAGCCTGTTCCTCCTATAAAATCATTTTCGCCTTGACGTAATTGGTCCAGATTTTGGTCGTGCTTAAGCCGGTGGAATGTAGGGCAGTTAGACGTGTCTTATTGATCAACGATTTTAATCTAACTTCCTTAATTCCTTTACAAAATCTGCGACCATCCGTCAACAGCTTGATAACATGATTCGGTTATGAATTATGTTATCGAACTAATTCCTTTTCATGTGGTAAGACTGTATCTGGGAAAATTTCTGTTGGATATTTTCCAGTGAAGCATGCTAAACATAAGCCGCGAGTTTCATCATCAAATGGACGTGCGATTGCTTCTACCATTCCTTCGGGTGATAAAAACGTTAATGAATCAGCGCAAATCGCTTCACGAATTTCATCAATCGTTTTATTTGCTGCAATTAATTCTTCATCAGAAGAAATATCAATTCCATAAAAACAAGGATTTGAAATCGGTGGCGAGGAGATGACGACATGCACTTCTGTTGCACCTGCTTCTTTTAGCATTTTTACAATGCGACGAGAAGTCGTCCCACGTACAATCGAATCATCCACCATAACAACACGTTTACCTTTTACTACTTGAACAACTGGCGCCAATTTCATCTTTACACCACGTTCACGTAACTCTTGTGTTGGTTGGATAAATGTACGGCCTGTATAACGATTTTTTATTAATCCAAGCTCATATGGAATTCCGCTTGCTTCCGCAAACCCAATGGCTGCAGAAATACTGGAATCAGGCACCCCTGTCACAACATCGGCATCAATATGACCAATTTCTTTTGCTAACTGTTTACCTAAACGTTTACGTGCCATATGAATGTTAATTTGGTCGATATTTGAATCAGGACGAGCAAAATAAACGTATTCCATCGCACACATCGAACGTTTTTCCATTTGTGCAAAGCGTTCTTCCTCAATCCCTTTATCCGTAATAATTAAAAGTTCCCCAGGTTCTACATCTCGAACAAACTCTGCTCCAATTAAATCAAATGCGTTAGTTTCTGAAGCAACGACCCAAGAATCCCCTAACTTTCCTAATGAAAGAGGACGTAATCCATTTCGATCACGTGCAACTAACATACGATCTTTCGTAAGAATTAAAATTGAGAAAGCACCTTTTAATAAGGAAAGTGCTTCTTTTACTTGCTCGCGAAAACGAGGCTGCTTACTTTTTTTAATTAAATGGACAACTACTTCAGTATCTGATGTTGCATGGAATAAACTTCCTGAACGTTCTAAGTGATGCTTCAGGTGATTGGCATTTACTAAATTACCGTTATGGGCAATGGCTAATGTCCCTGTCGATGAACGGAATAATAACGGCTGAACATTATCGATACCGCCACCACCAGCAGTTGTATATCGAACGTGGGCAATTGCCGCATGTCCTATAGCATTTTTTAGTTTTTCTTCATTAAAAACTTCATTGACTAACCCCTCGCCTTTAACAGCGCGAAGCTGTTCTCCGTCAGTTACTACGATGCCTGCACCTTCTTGACCACGATGTTGAAGGGCATGTAGGCCATAGTAGCTTAAATGAGCTGAATCATCATGACCCCATATACCAAAAACGCCACACTCTTCGTTTAAGCCTCTGATTTCACCAAGCATGGGATTGCTCCTTTCCAAGCAGAACGGAATTCCTCCACCGTACCTTCAAGAAGAAGTCCCGTATCACCGTTGATTGTTATCTTCGCATCATCTGTTACGATACCGATTTTCTGCGCTTCTGGAACTACTTTTTCAAATGCGGCTGCATTATCTTCTTTTACAGTGATAATAAAACGAGATTGAGACTCGCTAAATAATGCTGTTACAGCTGAACCTTTAAGTGTTACATTTATTCCTAAACCATTTGTACCAAATGTTTTTTCAGCTAGGGCTACTGCCACACCGCCTTCAGAAACATCATGCGCTGATTGCACAAGGCTCGCACGAATTGCCTTTAAAACAGCCTCTTGACGAGCTGCTTCTACGTCTAAGTCGATATGTGGAGCTTTACCAAAGATTTTTCCGTACACTAATTTTTGAAGCTCAGATCCACCAAACTCTGTTTTCGCATCACCAATTAAGTAAACAATGTCTCCAGCAGCTTTTACTTCTTGTGTTGTTACATGTGCTAAATCTTTTACTAAACCGACCATACCGATTGTTGGTGTTGGGTACACAGCTTCACCAGAGCGTTCGTTATAAAGGGAAACGTTACCTCCGATTACTGGTGCATTTAAGGCAGTACAAGCAGCTGAGATACCGTCTGCCGACTTCTCAATCTGCCAAAAAATTTCTGGTTTTTCAGGATTACCAAAGTTTAAGCAGTCTGTTATAGCAAGTGGTTCACCACCGGATACAACAATGTTACGAGCTGCTTCAGCAACTGCAATCTTACCACCAGTTTCAGGGTCTAAGAAAATATAACGAGAGTTGCAGTCTGTAGTCATTGCAAGACCTTTATTTGTACCACGTACGCGAAGTACTGCTGCATCAGAACCTGGTGCCACTACGGTATTTGTACGAACTTGATAATCGTATTGATCATAAACCCATTCCTTTGAAGCAATCGTCGGTGCTTGAAGTAATGATTTTAGTGTTTCCTTTAAATCCGTCACTTCAGGTTCATTATTTTCCATTGCTTGGAACTCTGCAAAATAAGCAGGCTCTTTAGAAGGTTTATAGTAAACTGGTGCATCCTCTGCAAGAGCATCTGCTGGTACCTCTGCAACCACTTCACCTTTATGAAGTAAACGGAGCATTTTGTCATCTGTTACACGACCAATTGCTACTGCATCTAAACCGTATTTATCAAAGATTGCTTTAATTTCATCCTCGCGACCTTTTTTAACTACGATTAACATACGTTCTTGGGATTCAGATAGCATCATTTCATATGCGGACATTCCTGTTTCACGTTGAGGAACTAAATCTAAATTCATTTCAACTCCAGAACCAGCCTTTGAAGCCATTTCAGCAGATGAAGAAGTTAAACCTGCTGCACCCATGTCTTGAATTCCTACTAGCGCATCTGATTTTACAACCTCTAAGCATGCTTCAAGTAAAAGCTTTTCCATAAATGGATCGCCCACTTGAACAGCCGGACGCTTTTCTTCAGAAGCTTCTGAAAGTTCTTCTGATGCGAATGTCGCTCCATGAATTCCATCACGACCTGTTTTAGCACCAACGTACATAACTGTATTTCCAACACCAGCTGCGATCCCACGTTGAATATCTTTATGGTCAATTAAACCTACACACATTGCGTTTACTAATGGATTTCCTTCATAACAAGGGTCAAATTGAATTTCTCCCCCTACTGTTGGGATTCCGATACAGTTCCCATAACCAGCAATCCCTGCAACCACTTCTTCAAATAAATATTTACCGCGTTCAGATTGAAGTTCACCGAAGCGTAATGAATTCAACATTGCAATTGGGCGAGCACCCATTGAGAAAACGTCACGGATAATACCGCCTACGCCCGTTGCTGCACCTTGGTATGGTTCAATAGCAGATGGGTGATTATGTGATTCCATTTTAAATACAACCGCTTGCTCATCACCGATATCCACAATTCCCGCACCTTCACCAGGACCTTGAAGAACTTGAGGACCTTTTGTCGGGAATTTACGTAATACTGGCTTTGAATTTTTATAAGAACAGTGTTCAGACCACATAACAGAAAATAATCCTGTTTCAGTCCAGTTTGGAAGGCGGCCTAAAATTTTCTCCACCATTGCAAATTCTTCATCTGACATACCCATTCCAGCGTAAAGCTTTTGTTCTTTAATTTGCTCCTGTGTTGGCTCTAGACTAGCTGACATGTGA
Source organism: Lysinibacillus sp. PLM2 (assembly GCA_023168345.1). Lineage (NCBI taxonomy): Bacteria > Bacillati > Bacillota > Bacilli > Caryophanales > Bacillaceae > Lysinibacillus > Lysinibacillus sp. PLM2. The sequence goes on from AP025689.1 coordinate 3,468,791, forward strand.
TTCCCTCCACTGTTTTACAATTGATTTGAAAAGGTTTAGACCATCCGCGCTACCTAATAAATCACTAACTGCGCGTTCTGGGTGTGGCATCATCCCAAGGACATTTCCTCTTTCATTGATGATTCCTGCGATATCCTCTAAACTACCATTGGGATTTTCACCTGAATATGTAAATACAATTTGATTATTCGCTTTTAATTTTGCTAAAGTTTCTTCGTCACAGAAGTAATTTCCTTCTCCGTGAGCAATTGGAATATTTATGATTTGGCCATCTTCATATTGGCTCGTAAAAATTGTGTTATTATTTTCTACTTTTAACTGAACTGTACGACACATGAATTTAAGATTTTTATTTCGAAGTAATGCACCTGGAAGTAAACCTGCTTCCGTTAAAATTTGGAATCCGTTACATACTCCTAAAACTGGTTTTCCCGCTTCAGCGCACTTTTTTACTTCAGCCATTACGTTGGATTGGTTCGCCATTGCACCACAACGTAAATAGTCACCATAAGAGAAACCACCTGGAACTAAGATGCCATCAAAGTCACTTAAATCTGTTGCATCATGCCAAACATATTCCACTTCTTCTCCAAGCTCATCTTTAATAGCATGATACATATCGATGTCACAGTTTGACCCAGGGAAAACGAGTACTGCGAATTTCATAATTAGTTAGCCTCCTCGATTTCGTAACGGTAATCTTCAATCACTGTGTTTGTAAGAAGTTTTTCACACATTTCTTTTACTAACCCATCGATATCACGATCAGTATCGTCGATTTGCACTTCTAAATATTTTCCGATACGCACGTCACTAACCTCGTTGTATCCCATTTTCACTAAAGAGCCCTGCACAGCAGAACCTTGAGGATCTAACACACTTTCGCGTAATGTAACGTAAATTTTAACTTTAGTCATTTCTATTTACCTCCAAGTCTAGCAAGAATTATTTTATATACATCTGTTAAATTTCCTAAATCACGACGGAATACATCTTTATCAAGCTTTTGCTTTGTTTTTGCATCCCAAAGTCGACAAGTATCTGGGGATATTTCATCCGCCAACAAAACATTTCCATCCTTATCTCGACCAAATTCTAGTTTGAAATCTACTAATATTACATCTACTTCTTCAAAAATAGGTTTTAAAACTTCATTCACTTTTAAGCCTAATTCATATAAGGCAGCTGTTTCTTCTTTAGTTGCAATACCTAATATGTCGATATGTTCGTTGTTGATGAATGGGTCCCCTAATGTATCATCTTTATAGTAAAATTCAACAATTGTACGTTTAAGTGGCTGTCCTTCTTCTAGACCTAATCTTTTTGCTAGACTACCAGCTGCAATGTTTCGAACAACAACCTCAATTGGAATAATGTCAACTTTACGAACTAATTGCTCATTATCTGAAATACGTTCTACAAAATGCGATTCAATTCCATGTTCTTTTAACTTTTCAAAAATCAAAGTAGTAATTTGATTGTTCAAAATACCTTTACCTTCAATTTCTGCTTTCTTTTCACCATTAAAAGCTGTAGCACTATCTTTGTATTCAACATACAAAATATCTTCTTGTTCTGTAGTGTAAAGACGTTTCGCTTTACCTTCGTATAAAAGTTGACCTTTATTCATGACATATGCCTCCAGTTAAGTAGAGGGTGTGTAATTACACACCCACCTAAATATTCATTAATTTAATCCAAGTCGTTCAAAGATCATATCAACATTTTTAATGTGATAGTTGTAGTCGAAGCAATCCTCAATTTCCTCTGGAGAAAGCAATGAAGTAATCTTTTCATTTGCTTCTACTAATGTGCGGAATTGAATTTGTTCATCCCATGCACGTGCAGTAAGTGGTTGAACTGTATCATAAGCTTCTTCACGAACTAAACCTTTATCAATAAGCGCAAGTAAAATGCGTTGAGAGTAAATTAATCCAAACGTGCGCTCCATGTTACGTTTCATATTTTCAGGGAATACCATTAAGTTTTTCACAATGTTTCCGAAACGATTTAACATATAGTTCAGTGCAATTGTTGCATCTGGAATAATGACACGTTCTGCGGATGAATGTGAGATATCACGTTCATGCCATAAAGAAACGTTTTCGTAAGCTGTTAGCATAAATCCACGGATTAAACGAGCCATACCAGTCATGTTTTCAGAACCGATTGGATTACGTTTATGTGGCATTGCGGAAGAACCTTTTTGACCTTTACCAAATGCTTCCTCTACTTCACGCGTTTCGGATTTTTGAAGACCGCGAATTTCCGTTGCAAATTTCTCAATAGATGTAGCAATTAACGCTAATGTTGAGAAGTACTGTGCATGACGATCACGTTGTAAAGTCTGAGTGGAAATTGGCGCTGCTTGTAATCCTAATTTTTCACAAACATATTGCTCAACGAATGGATCGATGTTTGCATACGTACCTACAGCACCAGAAATTTTACCTGTTTCAATTACTTTAGCAGCATAGTCGAAGCGCTCTAAGTTTCGTCTCATTTCTTCAAGCCAAAGCGCAAGTTTTAAACCAAATGTTGTTGGTTCGGCATGGACACCATGAGTACGGCCCATCATCACTGTGTATTTATGCTCTTTTGCTTTTTCCGTTAAAATATCGATGAAGTTCACGATATCTTTACGTAAAATCGTGTTTGCTTGTTTGATTAAATAAGATAGCGCAGTGTCTACTACGTCAGTTGATGTTAAACCGTAATGAACCCATTTACGTTCCTCACCTAATGTTTCCGAAACAGCACGAGTAAATGCTACAACATCGTGGCGAGTCTCTTGCTCAATTTCATAAATACGGTTAATATCAAATGATGCATTTTGGCGAAGTAATGCTACGTCTTCTTTTGGAATATCACCAAGTTCAGCCCAAGCTTCACAAGCTAAAATTTCAACCTCTAACCAAGCTTTAAATTTGTTTTCTTCTGTCCAAATTGCACCCATTTCAGGACGTGTATAACGTTCGATCATATTTCTTTTACTCCTTTTATTCCGACCAAATGCCGGATTTTTCAATTTGTTCTAATGTTTCTTTAACATTATCAGTCATTATTGTAACATGTCCCATCTTACGATTGACCTTAGCTTCAGCTTTTCCATATAAATGCACTGACCATTCAGGATATTTTGAGATTGAATTACTTAAAGGCACTACATGTTGACCTAGAACGTTGACCATAATTGAAGGCTTCATCAGTTTTGGTTTTCGTAATGGCCATCCACAGACCGCGCGTATATGCTGACCAAATTGAGAGATATTACATCCTTCAATTGAATAATGCCCTGAGTTATGAGGTCTTGGCGCAAGTTCATTTATAACAATTTGGCCATCTTCAAGGACAAACATTTCAACTGCTAACGTTCCAATCAATTGTAAGTGATCTGCAATTTTAATAGCTGCATCTTCTGCTTTTTTCAATGTTTCCACTGAAATACGTGCTGGCACAATTGTTTCATGTAAAATGTGATGTACATGAATGTTTTCACCTACTGGAAGACAATATGTTTCGCCATTTCCGTTTCGTTGAACGATACAGGAAATTTCCATTTTAAATGGAACAAAGCCTTCAACTACACATTGTGAATGCTCAACTAAGCTTTTTGCTAATGGTATATCTTCATAAGATTCTAGGAGCTGTTGCCCTTTACCATCATACCCACCACGTGCAGTTTTAACGATACATGGGTACCCAATTTTATCTATCTGTTCAGTTAAATCCTCATATGTATTTACCACAACGTAAGGAGCTACTGGACAACCCGCTTTTACAATGGCATCCTTCTCAGTCACTCGATTTTGAGTTATTCGTACTAGCTCCGCTCCTTGAGGCACATAAGCAATTTTTGTTAATCGTTTTAACCCTTCATAATCTATATTTTCAAACTCATACGTAATCACATCACTAACATCAGCTAACTCTTCTAATGCTGCTTCATCGTTATATTGCCCTACGATGCGCACATCAGCAACCTGTCCGCATGGCGAATCCATTGTTGGCTCTAATACAGCTATTTTAAAACCAGCTTCTTTTGCTGCTAGTGCCATCATTCTTCCTAATTGCCCACCACCAATTATTCCAATCGTTTGCCCAGGATATATCATTTTTGTCACAGTAGGTCACCTGTACTTTCTAATACTTTTTCCTTTAAGGCTTCACGACGAGCCTCTAGCTTATTTGCTATTCCTAGATCTGAAATGGATAGAATTTGAGCCGCTAATAAACCTGCATTAGTAGCACCAGCTTTCCCAATCGCAACCGTTGCAACTGGCACACCTCCTGGCATTTGAACGATTGATAATAAAGAATCTAAGCCGTTTAATGCTTTAGATTGAACAGGTACGCCAATAACCGGTAAAGTAGTTTTCGCTGCAACCATACCAGGTAAATGTGCGGCACCACCTGCACCCGCTATAATGACTTGAATCCCTCTCTCTCTTGCATTTTCTGCATACTCAAACATTAAATCAGGAGTACGGTGTGCAGAAACTACCTTTTTCTCATATGGAATCTGTAATTCTTCTAAAATATCACAAGCGTGTTTCATTGTTTCCCAGTCACTTGCGCTTCCCATAATGACACCAATTTTTGGATTCATGATTTCGCTCCCTTATGTAAACTTATAAATAAAAAGTCCCCAAATAATCTACCATCTACACGAGAGAAAGCAGATCACTTGAGGACATGGTAGGTCACAAAAAAGTTTGTGGAGTTAAAATTCCATACTTTTTTATAAACCTGTCTTAAAGTTCGCTTTCCCGCATAGTCCGATATTTACGGTATCGGGTAGAGACACTAGAGCCATATTCTCTAGCATATATGTGGGATTTCATTAAATTGATTTAACCGACCAACTTAACAATTTATATATTATCATTGTTTTGCTTTATCATTTTAACAAGGGTTAAACAGAAAATCAATGACAAAATGCGAACGATTAATTTTCAGAAAATAGGATTGTTCGGTTTTTAGTAACAAAATCTAATTTTCTTCTTTTAATATTCCTTTAAATTGAATTTTTTGACGTAAATATGTAGGCTCACCATTCACCATATGAAAAACGGGTTCTTCTCTTCTTCCCATAGGTATATACCCTGCTGTTTTCATACGTTCTAAACATTGTTCAATTGTCTCATTTTCCTCTACTTCAAACCAAATTTGTTTTTTCACAAAAGATGTCATCCTTCCACCATTTCAACCTATCTCTACTACTATAACATGTACAAGAATTATGATTTAATAAAACAAAATAGCATTAACATTTTATGTTATATCGAAACCGAACAAAGAATATTATTTACTAAACCATTAATATATTTCACCTTTAACAAAATTCACATGAAAGGAAGTGATTTTAATTAGATATTCGGCGAAATTAATAGGCTTCCTATCAGGAATTGTTAGCATTCTATTATGGATACAATTAGTTTTTAATAATCCTTATGCCGCGCCTTCATCTGGTGCCATTGCAACAACTTTCTTCATGTTGTGTTTACCTGCATGTTTAGCAACCATCTCAGCCATTAAAACAAACCATAAGTTAATGCTAGTTGCATTTATCTGGTCATTCCCAGTTAGTCTCTATGTATATTTTACCCCCGGAATTTTCTCTTGGTTTGGAATAACAAGTATCGCCTACTTATTTAGCTTCGTATTAATTTTAGTGTCTCAAAAAATTAGTATTATAGTGGAACAGCATAAACAGTGAAAAATTTTCCAGTTTAGTACTTCAATATTACAGACAAGCTTTATTTATCTTCATTTTCATGGGAATGACAAAGTCCGTTTCTCATTTTTCGTAAAACTTTTTAGAGATTGGAAAAATTCTCTATTTTGTCATTGGAATATTTTTACTGTGCATATTAAAATTCAATTGAATAAACAAAAAAACTTTGGAGGGAATAATCATGAGATTAGAAAACAAAGTAGCAATTGTCACAGGAGCAGCGTCAGGTATGGGGAAAGCAATCGCAGAAGCGTATGCAAAGGAGGGCGCTAAAGTGGTTGTTTCTGACTACAATTTTGAAGGGGCACAAGCTGTAGCTGATGCTATCAAAGCAGCCGGTGGAGAAGCAATTGCTAACCGTGCTAACGTTGCAGAATTGACTGATTTAGAAAACCTATTTTCTGAAACAAAGGCCGCATTTGGTAAATTAGATATTTTAGTAAACAACGCTGGTATTATGGACGGTATGGAACCTGTTGGGGAAACTTCTGATGAAAGATGGGATCGTGTTTTTGCAGTTAATACCACTGGTGTCATGCGTGCAATGCGAATTGCAGTAAATCTTTTCCTAGAGCAAGGCCATGGCGTCATTGTAAATAATATTTCTGTTGGTGGTTTACGTGGGGCTCGTGCTGGCGCTGCTTATACTGCCTCTAAACATGCTGTAACTGGTTTAACGAAAAATACTGCTTATATGTACGCTAGCTCAGGTATCCGTTGTAACGGAATTGCACCAGGTGGGGTAGAAACGAATATTGGTACATCCATGACAAACATCTCTCAATTTGGTATGGAGCGTCAACAAACCGGTATGGCTACAATGCCTCGCAGTGGACAACCTGAAGAAATAGCTCAGCTTGCACTATTCTTAGGTTCTGACGAATCCAGTTTCATTAATGGACAAATAATTGCTGCAGATGCAGGTTGGACAGCTTTCTAAAATTTATAACTTCTTGCGCCGATACGATTAATTATCTTTTCTGAATAGTTGGGGGCTATTGACATAATCACAACCAACTTAGTATTCTTTTTGTCAAATTTATCTCTCACAGATATGCCCCCATTACCATCGGCGTTAATTTGTTTGTAACTATAAAAAATCGGACCGTGAAATTAGTTCATCAGTAGGAATATGAATAAGTATTTCTTGATTAATAGGTCCATTCTTTTGTAGAAAAGATTTTACAATGGAGTATCCTATACAATAGCCAATCCACCTAGGAAAACTTGAAGTACCATCTCCATATAAAAACGGTTGGTGCTTTATTACTCCCTTATTATTTAGATATGGGACAAAACTTTCGAACCAAATTTTCTTCATTTCATCCAATGAGTATCGATTGATCCAAGGTGAACACCACTTTGATCCATATAATTCCTCAACTGCGCATTCCGCCATCCCTTCAATAATTAAAGAATCCTTTAGTGGTATATCTCCAGGAGCCTTATTTAAATATTCAAGTCTACAGCAGTGATGATATTCATGTGCAACCATTGCTTTTAACTCTGTGTCCTCCAATTCTAGAGATATAAAAAGAAAGATAATTTCTCTAAAAGACAGTCCATTTTTATTTGCAATAATACCATCAATATTCGGACGATGTTTTGTTAATGGAAAGATAAAGATTGGCGTCTCTATCCCATTCCATAAATTTTTAAGTTTCTCATATTCCTTTTGAACGATTCTCCAAACCTCTCTATCTTCTAGTCTTTTTAACGTAATATCTAAGTCTACTATCTCTTCTGGTGTAAATAACCCATTATTTATTAAAATAAAATGCAGCTCTTCCGGTGGTACATCAGGAATATAATGTTTCAAGTAACGAAATAACAATTTTTCTTGATTAGATTTAGGCGATGATTCTACTAACAATCGAGACATTTCAACTAATTGCTCAAGTATCACTTTTGTATTTTCAATTGCCAAATCCTACTCCTCCTTTTTTCTATTTTATGTTTTAGACTATTAACTCGTGTGTTCAGCTTACTACGGCATAAATTAATAAAAGTCTAAGTATGAAAGGAGGAAAGAATATGCATATACGTCAAGCATATGAACTATGTTGTAAATATCATGGCAAAATTGTATGTATTACTGATAAAACTGGGAGAAAACATGTTGGAAGAATAACAAAGGTGGATCGTGATATGGTGTGGATTCTACCGATGAAAGAACGTGGCGGTTATGGACTAGGTTTCTGGGGCTTTGGTGGAGGGTATGGATATGGTCCCTTTGGATACGGTGGGGGCGGCTTTGGCTATGGAATTGCATTAGGAGCCATACTAGGTATTACTCTTGTTTCAGCATTTGGTTGGTAGACTTTTAATTTAACTGACATTCCAATTGAGAAAGTATCTATATTTAATAGCAGAACTAAGAATTAGTTATGTTATGTTTATAACGAAATTTACTGTTTACCTAATATGTACGTTGCCTTCAGATATATTGCCTCTTAATTTTTGTACTAAGAATTAGGTGAAGAAAAGCAATTTGCTTTCTTCACCTGTATTGTCTTTTGTATCTTCAAATTTTACTCTGGAATATATGGTAATTCTAAGCTTTTAGGAATATTAATTACATGAGTTTCTGTGTATGATTTTATTCCTTCTACACCGTATTCCCGTCCAACACCTGACTGCTTCACTCCACCGAATGGGAAACGAACATCTAAGCCTTGTACGGCTGCTGTATTGATCATCGTTGTCCCCGCTTCAATACGACGGGCAACTTTAATCGCATGTTCTTCTTCTCCCCAAACAGAACTTGTTAAGCCATAAATACTTTCATTATGCAATGCAATCACTTGTTCTTCATCATCAAACGGTAAAATTGGCACTGTTGGACCAAATTGTTCTTCTACCACAATGTCCGCATGATAGTCTGCCTCTAATACAAGTGTAGGCTGAAGGAAATATCCCTCTTCCATTAGTTCAGGATTTAGAATCTGACCTAGTGGAATAACTTTTGCTCCATCTCTCTCCGCCTTTTCAACAAGGCTTCGAACATATTGAACCTGATTTTTATTATTTACAGGACCTACCGTTACATCAGGATTAAACGGATCTCCTAAACGAATCCATTTATTTGCTGCTTCAACATATTTTTCAACAAATTTTTCATAAATGGAACGATGCACGTAAACACGTTTGGCTATCATACAAATTTGACCGGCTGTTAAGAAGTTTGAAATGACCATCCGACGTAATGCTCGCTCATCATTTACATCAAAACTATCAAGTACAATGGCGGCATCATTACCACCAAGCTCAAGTGTCATTTTCTTAATCGTTTCTGATGCAGCTTTCATAATACTTTTTGCTGTTTTTGTTCCACCTGTAAATGCAATTTTCGCTACTTTTTCATTTGATGTTAACTCAACACCAACATCCGCCTCACCATGAACAAGATTCAATACACCCGGAGGAAATTCATCAGCAATAATCTCACAAACACGACTTACTGCCAGTGGAGCAAGCGGACTCGGTTTTAAAACCATCGTATTCCCCGTTAATAATGCTGGAGCAATTTTAATTGTTGATAAAGAAATCGGATAGTTCCATGGTGTAATGGCTGAAACAACACCTATTGGGTCAAAAGTTATTATTGTTCGCCCATTTTCATGCTCTTTAATTTCAGGTGTTACAGCTTCTTTCACATGCTCACATGCAAATTCCATCCACATGAGTGAGATCGCGATTTCCCCTTTTGAATCATAAAGTGCTTTACCGTGTTCTCGTGATAATAACTCCGCAATTTCATCCGTAGAGTCTTTGATTTTTTGTATAGCTCTCTTCATTCTAGCAATACGATCATCTACGTCGCTCCAAGCCCATTCTTTAAATGCATTAAATGCCGCATCAATAGCTTGTATGGTCTCTTCCCTAGTATTAATGGGTGCATATCCTACAATCTCATCAGGATGAGTAGGATTTTCACGCGGTAACGTTCGTTCTGTCACAATTTTATTGCCATCTATAATTGAACTGACCTTAATAGGTTCTCGCACCATATTTTAGCCCTCCATATTCTTATTTAACAAAACTAGTATGAATTTGGTTTTTTATTTATATACCAATTTAATTTAGTAACTTTCTTTAGTTTAAAAATGCAGAGAAAAGAAATTAAATATAATCTTTTCCCTGCTACAATTTCACATATATTAGATGAATCGAATTTGACTATGGTTATTTTAAATATTAGTTAAAATCATCCCAAACTTCTTTTGCAACATCTACGACAAATTTTAACTTTTGCCATTGTTCTTCTTCTGTTAGAATGTTTCCGTGATGTGTTGACGCAAACCCGCATTGAGGACTAATGCACAGTTGTTCTAACGGTACGTATTGAGACGCTTCCCTTATTCGCGCTTTAATTGTCTCTTTATCCTCTAATTGGCCAAACTTTGACGTAACTAATCCAAGGACAACTTTTGGACCGCCTTTTGGAATATGTTTAAGCGGCTCAAAAGTACCAGCGCGTTCTGTATCATATTCTAAAAAGAATCCATCAACTTTCTCATTAGCAAAGATAATTGGCGCAATATCATCATACCCTCCAGCGAAATGATAATCTGAACGGTAGTTCCCTCTACATACATGAGTCGTAACGGTTAAATCTTCTGGTTTATCTTCCAAAATGCTATTCACAACGTTTACTGCTAATTCTGCTCTGTACTTCTTTTCCTCTGGTGTAAAATTAGAAGTTGCAATCACTGCTAAGTACACATCGTCAAGCTGAATATATCGAATTCCAATACGATAGAACTCTTTAATCGTTTCTTTATATGCTTCAATTATGTCTGGTGCAAAATCGTCAAAACTTTCGTATTGTCCATTGATGATGGCAGGATGGAAGAATTGATTAGGGCTTGGAATAGTAAATTTCACTACGGCTCTTTCCCCAACAATTTCCAATAAATCTTTCGCCTGTTGGAAGAATGGATGGTTCGGATTGTAAGCAACTTTTCCTACAAGACGAACATCATAGGGATCTGTTTCTTGATTTTTAAAACCATATCCCTGTTCTGGAATATATCCTTCCGCTCCTAAGAGATGTTCCATAAAAGTAGAATGCCACCAGTCACGACCAAATTCTCCTTCAGTTACAGCTTGCAGACCCACTTCTATTTGCTTATCAACAATTCGTTTTATTTCTTGAACTTCTATTTCACGGAATTGTTCTTGTGTAATTCTTCCTTCTTTTAATTCATTTCTTGCTTTTTTTATAGTTTCTGAACGTAGTAAACTTCCTACCTGATCTGCACGAAATGGCGCTTTTACTAATGTTTTTGTCATAATTACATTCCTTCTTTCTATATCGTTCTATTAAGTAATGTAAGTGTAGCATGTCATTAGCAATATAGCGTAACACCTAAAATCTATTATTTGCCATAGCTTTTAACTATATCTGTGACAGTTCTTCCTTGATTGTTTGCTTTAAATAGTCAATATATATATCTGCTAAACGACTATTTGCAATATTTTTGTGTGTAATATAGCCCACTATAATTCGTTCATCCACTTTTAACGGAATAGAAACTATATCACTATTTAATTCCTTACTAATAACACCTGTAGATATGGTATATCCATTCAACCCGATTAATAGGTTAAATAAGGTTGCCCTGTCACTTACTTTTATATTTTTCGGTCTTGAAAGAGTACTTAATATTTCCTCTGAAAAATAAAAAGAATTATAATCTCCTTGTTCAAATGAGAGATATGGATACGGAATTAAATCAGATAAAGTAACATAATCTTGGTTTACAAGAGGATTTTTTGAACTAATAAAAACATGTGGTTTCGCTTCAAATAACTCATGGAACTCTAAATTTCCCTCTCTAAGAAATTTAGAAATCACCTTTTGGTTAAATTCGTTAATATAAAGGATACCAATTTCACTTCGCAAGTTTTTAACATCCTCAATTATTTCATACGTCTTAGTTTCTCTTAACGTAAATTCGTACTCTTCACGGTTATAATTTTTTAATAATCGAACAAAAGCACTGACAGCAAATGCATAATGTTGAGCCGATACCGAGAAATGCTGCTGCTGGGACTGTTTAATTGAATAACGACTTTCAAGTAACTCAGCTTGCTCTACAACCTGCCTTGCATACCCTAGAAACTCTGTCCCCTCTTGAGTAATAATAATGCCTTTATTAGTTCTAGAAAAAATCGTAATCCCTATTTCCTTCTCCAATTCCTTTAAAGCATTAGAAAGACTTGGTTGACTAATAAATAGATTCTGTGCTGCTTTACTTATAGATCGACTTCTTGCAACTTCAATCACATATTTTAGTTGTTGTAATGTCAATTAAATTCCCTCTCTTTAAAAGTACTTAGCGGGTTAGAAATTCCTATTTTTATTTTAACATTATTAAATAATAAAGAGTTTATCAGCTATAAACTATTTCATTTAGAGATTTAATTAGGAGCTCTTATATTACCCTTTGATAAAGATTTTGTTGGACCTGCATTTTGGCACTTGAGAAAACTTTTTCTGGACTCTTGGATGAATTTTATATCTCGTGGATATTTTCTTTGCTTTTGGGATGAGTTTTGTCCTTGAGATGATTTCTCGTGGACATTTTCTTGGTTGCTGGGATGAGTTTTGTATTTGAGATTTTTTCTCGTGGACATTTTCTTTGCTTTTGGGATGAGTTTTGTCTTTGAGACGCTTGCTCGTGGACATTTTCTTGGTTGCTGGGATGAGTTTTGTCTTTGAGATTTTTTCTCGTGGACATTTTCTTTGCTTCTGGGACGAGTTTTGTCTTTGAGATTTTTTCTCGTGGACATTTTCTTCACTGCTTGGATGAGTTTTGTCTTTGAGACGCTTGCTCGTGGACACTTTCTTCACTTCTTGAGGGAGTTTTGTCCTTGAGATGATTTCTCGTGGACATTTGCTTCACTGCTTGGATGAGTTTTGTCTTTGAGACGCTTGCTCGTGGACATTTTCTTCGCTGCTCGGATGAGTTTTGTCCTCGAGACGCTTGCTCGTGGACATTTGTATTTGATAAGCTAAAACTGAGCCACCATCGCAGTTGAAAAGTGAGCCACTTTTATATGAAAATAATCCTAACTTCATAGAGTTAGGAGCGTATAGAGGTGATTTCATTGGAGAAGAAACAAAAAGTGCTACTTGCCTTTCATCAAGAAAGTAAGAGTCAACGTCAAATTGCGAAGGAGCTTGGAATTTCTCGTAATACTGTAAAAAAGTATATACAAGAGGATCTTGAAAAAAGAAGAAAAGATATTCGTGAATTACCTATTACAGATAATTATGTAACGCCTCCGTCGTATAAAAAACGCAAAGGAAATAAACGAGCTTTAACACCTACAGTGATGAAACGCATTCGGAAAATGTTAAAAGATAATGAATATAAACGGCAACATCAAATGCATAAGCAACAACTGAAAATGATTGATATTCATGAAAAATTATTAGATGAAGGTTTTGAAATTAGTTATACCACTGTTAGAAACTTTGTGAATAGTGAGGAGAAACGTCAAAAAGAAGTCTTTATTCGTCAAAAGGCAACTGCTGGTCATGAGATTGAATTTGACTGGGGAGAAGTAAAATTAGTTATAGACCAATCCCTACGGTCTCTTTCAATGGCAGTCTTTACCCTACCATATAGTAATGATAGAATTGCATATTTATATGAATCTGAAACAATGGTGTGTGTTCAAGATGCTCATGTGAAATGTATTAACTATTTAGGCTTTGTACCAGAGGTTTTTACGTACGATAATATGCGGACAGTCGTAAAGAACTTTATTGGGACTGAACGAGAGATTACTGATGGTATGAAAAATCTATCGATGCATTATCATTTTAAAATACGACTATGTGAACCAAGAAAAGGAAATCAGAAGGGGCATGTGGAGCGGAGTGTAGAATACATCCGTCGTAAGGCATTTGCCCATCGAGATACGTTTGCAAGCTTAGAAGAAGCTCAGGCTTATCTAACAGAAATCATCATGAAATTAAACTCTCGTAAGCATTATAAGAAAAGACAAACGCATCATGAATTAATGCAAGAAGAACGTACAGCTAGGCAAGTAAGCGCAAATATTATTCCATTTGATGCCTCTGAGTTGTTTGAATTTAGAGTGGACAAATATAGTACGATTACTTATAGACAAAATCGTTATTCTGTTCCTGAAGGACATGTTGGAGAATGGGTGAAAGTAAAAGCGAGTGCGGAAAAAATTCTTATTTTTAGTGAAAATGCCTGTATCGCGACACATAAACGAAGTTGGCAGATCCATCAATGGATTATGGATATTTATCATTACTTACGTACATTTGAAAAAGAAAAAGGTGCATTGGCTCAAAGTGAATGTTTGAGTCAAGCACCAACAAAAATAAAAAATTTATACAAAGATTATTATATTGGAAATGAGCGAGATTTTCTAGAGTTACTTATTTATTTAAAAGAACATAACAATCTAGAAAAAGTCTTAGCAGCGATTGAACAACTTAAGAAGAACCCTATGGTTCAAATATCAACAGATAAGATTATTTTCTTAGCTAGTCAAGGCGAACACGTTCATAAAACTGTACATTCCAAAAATGAGGTCACCACCCAATCTCTCGAAAATCTTTCAGCCATTACAGCATTATTTGAAACGAAAAAGACAGGGGTGCTTCATTAATGGATAAGAGACAAGAAATGATTGAAATGTGTAAAGAACTTCGATTACCAAGTATTCGGGCATTTATTCAAGAAGATGATATGTGGAAACAACATCAGACAGCAGAGGATTTTTTATATCATGCACTGGTACAAGAGATGCAAGATCGAGAAGTACGAGCAAAAGCGAATCGGATTCGTTCAGCAAATTTCCCTGAAAAGAAACTATTAACTGAATTAGAGACTGAGAGATTACCGCAAAATGCGGCCTCTCGCCTCCCACAATTAAAGAAATTAGATTTCATTCAAGAAAAACAAAATGTCCTATTAATTGGCTCACCTGGAACAGGTAAAACCCATATAGCAATAGGTTTAGGAATTGAAGCTTGTTTGTCAGGATATAAAGTATTTTTCACAACGGTATCATCTCTAGTAAACCAATTAAAAGAGAGCCGTTCTGAAAGAACGTTACGTTCATTTGAACTGAAGTTTGAAAAATATGATTTAGTAATCATTGATGAATTAGGTTATATCTCCTTTGATAAAGAAGGAGCCGAGTTATTATTTACTCATCTTTCCCTTCGGGCAGGACGAGCATCCACCATCGTTACGAGTAATTTATCATTTGATCGATGGGAAGAAATATTTCATGATCCAGTTTTAACAGCAGCTTTAACAGATCGACTAACACATAGAGCCTATATGGTTGACATGGTCGGCCCATCTTATCGAATATTAGATACAAAAGAATGGCTAGAAAATAGTCAGCTTTAAGTGGCTCAGTTTTTAATTAATAAATGGCTCAATTTTCACTTGCGAAATACAGACATTTTTCTGCTTCTGGGATGAGTTTTGTCCTTGAGGTGCTTTCTCGTGGACATTTTCTTCACTGCTTGGATGAGTTTTGTCTTTGAGACGCTTGCTCGTGGACATTTTCTTCACTTCTTGAGTGAGTTTTGTCCTTGAGACGCTTTCTCGTGGACATTTTCTTCGCTTCTGGGATGAGTTTTGTCCTCGAGACGCTTGCTCGTGGACATTTTTCTGCTTCTAGGATGAGTTTTGTCCTTGAGATGATTTCTCGTGGACACTTTCTTCACTTCTTGAGGGAGTTTTGTCCTTGAGACGCTTTCTCGTGGACATTTTTTCTGCTTCTGGGATGAGTTTTGTCCTTGAGGTGCTTTCTCGTGGACATTTTCTTCATTTTTTGGATGAGTTTTTGTCCTCGAGAAGTTTCATCGTGCACATGAATCTTAGGTGAATTACCTTCGGTTCTTGGAGTTGGGGGCTTTTTTAATCATAAAAAAACACCACTGAAAAATCAGTGGTGTTTAGTACGAAGCGCTCGTCTATCTCTCACAGGATTCCCCTACTACCATCAGCACTATCTCGAAGTCCGATGACCTTCGGATTTCTGCGTCACCTTCGTCCTTTCGGTGCTCATGTACCTAGTACATTCCGCTCCTCACTTCCTCGGTTCCTTGAACTCCTTGGTCCTCTCACTTCTCGAATGCTTACTTATATTCAGTCCTCTTTTTATAATCATCCGCTTCTCCACCGCGCCGATCGAACCTTCGGTTCTTGGAGTTGTGGGCTTTTTTAACCATAAAAAAACACCACTGAAAAATCAGTGGTGTTTAGTGCGAAGCGACGTCCTACTCTCACAGGGGAAGCCCCCAACTACCATCGGCGCTAAAGAGCTTAACTTCCGTGTTCGGTATGGGAACGGGTGTGACCTCTTTGCCATAATCACTTCACTATTTAATTGAAAGAACTTTGTTCTCTCAAAACTGGATAAAGACATTGAATTCGTTCAAGTTTATTTTGGTTAAGTCCTCGATCGATTAGTATTCGTCAGCTCCATGTGTCACCACACTTCCACCTCGAACCTATCTACCTCATCGTCTTTGAGGGATCTTACTTCAAATGAATGGGAAATCTCATCTTGAGGGGCTTCATGCTTAGATGCTTTCAGCACTTATCCCGTCCACACATAGCTACCCAGCGATGCCTTTGGCAAGACAACTGGTACACCAGCGGTGTGTCCATCCCGGTCCTCTCGTACTAAGGACAGCTCCTCTCAAATTTCCTACGCCCACGACGGATAGGGACCGAACTGTCTCACGACGTTCTGAACCCAGCTCGCGTACCGCTTTAATGGGCGAACAGCCCAACCCTTGGGACCGACTACAGCCCCAGGATGCGATGAGCCGACATCGAGGTGCCAAACCTCCCCGTCGATGTGGACTCTTGGGGGAGATAAGCCTGTTATCCCCGGGGTAGCTTTTATCCGTTGAGCGATGGCCCTTCCATGCGGAACCACCGGATCACTAAGCCCGTCTTTCGACCCTGCTCGACTTGTAGGTCTCGCAGTCAAGCTCCCTTGTGCCTTTACACTCTACGAATGATTTCCAACCATTCTGAGGGAACCTTTGGGCGCCTCCGTTACCTTTTAGGAGGCGACCGCCCCAGTCAAACTGTCCACCTGACACTGTCTCCTACCCCGATAAGGGGTACGGGTTAGAATTTCAGTACAACCAGGGTAGTATCCCACCGACGCCTCCATCGAAGCTGGCGCTCCGACTTCTCTGGCTCCTACCTATCCTGTACAAGTTGTACCAAAATTCAATATCAAGCTACAGTAAAGCTCCACGGGGTCTTTCCGTCCTGTCGCGGGTAACCTGCATCTTCACAGGTACTATAATTTCACCGAGTCTCTCGTTGAGACAGTGCCCAGATCGTTACGCCTTTCGTGCGGGTCGGAACTTACCCGACAAGGAATTTCGCTACCTTAGGACCGTTATAGTTACGGCCGCCGTTTACTGGGGCTTCAATTCAGAGCTTCGCTTGCGCTAACCCCTCCTCTTAACCTTCCAGCACCGGGCAGGCGTCAGCCCCTATACTTCACCTTACGGTTTTGCAGAGACCTGTGTTTTTGCTAAACAGTCGCCTGGGCCTATTCACTGCGGCTCTCTCTCGAGAGCACCCCTTCTCCCGAAGTTACGGGGTCATTTTGCCGAGTTCCTTAACGAGAGTTCTCTCGCACACCTTAGGATTCTCTCCTCGACTACCTGTGTCGGTTTGCGGTACGGGCACCTCCCGCCTCGCTAGAGGCTTTTCTTGGCAGTGTGAAATCAGGAACTTCGCGATGAATCGCTCCCCATCACAGCTCAACGTATCAGGAAGCGGATTTTCCTACTTCCACGCCTTACTGCTTGGGCGTGCACAACCAACGGCACGCTTTCCCTATCCTACTGCGTCCCCCCATTACTCAAACGGCGGGGAGGTGGTACAGGAATATCAACCTGTTGTCCATCGTCTACGCCTATCGGCCTCGACTTAGGTCCCGACTAACCCTGAGCGGACGAGCCTTCCTCAGGAAACCTTAGTCATACGGTGGATGGGATTCTCACCCATCTTTCGCTACTCATACCGGCATTCTCACTTCTAAGCGCTCCACCAGTCCTTCCGGTCTGACTTCAACGCACTTAGAACGCTCTCCTACCACTGACATCGTAGATGTCAATCCACAGCTTCGGTGAATCGTTTAGCCCCGATACATTTTCGGCGCAGCGTCACTCGACCAGTGAGCTATTACGCACTCTTTAAATGATGGCTGCTTCTAAGCCAACATCCTGGTTGTCTAAGCAACGCCACATCCTTTTCCACTTAACGATTACTTTGGGACCTTAGCTGGTGGTCTGGGCTGTTTCCCTTTTGACTACGGATCTTATCACTCGCAGTCTGACTCCCGTGTATAAATATCTGGCATTCGGAGTTTGTCTGAATTCGGTAAAGCGAGATGCCCCCTAGTCCAAACAGTGCTCTACCTCCAGTATTCTAATTCACGAGGCTAGCCCTAAAGCTATTTCGGAGAGAACCAGCTATCTCCAAGTTCGATTGGAATTTCTCCGCTACCCACACCTCATCCCCGCACTTTTCAACGTGCGTGGGTTCGGGCCTCCAGTAAGTGTTACCTCACCTTCACCCTGGACATGGGTAGATCACCTGGTTTCGGGTCTACGACCACGTACTCATTCGCCCTATTCAGACTCGCTTTCGCTACGGCTCCGCCTTCTCGGCTTAACCTTGCACGTAATCGTAACTCGCCGGTTCATTCTACAAAAGGCACGCTATCACCCATTAACGGGCTCTAACTACTTGTAGGCACACGGTTTCAGGTTCTATTTCACTCCCCTCCCGGGGTGCTTTTCACCTTTCCCTCACGGTACTGGTTCACTATCGGTCACTAGGTAGTATTTAGCCTTGGGAGATGGTCCTCCCGGATTCCGACGGAATTTCACGTGTTCCGCCGTACTCAGGATACACTCAAGAGT